>NZ_CP014309.1:0-300000 GCF_001557535.2 Burkholderia sp. PAMC 26561 | reverse complement strand
ACAACGGCCAAGCCTAGCCTCTTCTGCGAACAACGCTGTAGATGGGAGCGGTCACCATCGCGCTCGTAAGAAACTGGGCGGGTTTTTCGCGCTCAGTGGATACAATGAAGCCAACAAAATAACTAAAACTTTTTACATTCGTAGGTGACAAATGAAAAACACGACCAACGAAACGTACCGAATCCGAATACGCGGATTAATGCATCGAAATTATGCGGGTACGGGTGCACGCGGCGTTGGGCCGAGAAGTACAAATAAAAAAGCCGGCCACAGCAGCTAACGGCAAAAGACGCTGACGCCGAAGAACCGTCAGCACCTGAGAGAAGAGTTGATTTCGGTTGGGCAAACCCAACCAGCGGTTGGGCAAACTCAACAAGGCATACGCAGTATGAACCCATTTTCGGCGAGTCCATCACATTTAATCTGCGAATTACAATTTTATATTTTCTCGGTATTAAGTTCCTGCGAAATATATACCAATCACTGATTTGGATAGCTACCGGCTAAACGGTTGGGTTAATGTTGTAAATATTTGCTTCGTAAAGCAGCTTGTTAAATCCCGAAATAGCGATATACAACACCATTCCAGACCTTGATCAGCCCAGCTTAGGACGTATGAATGGCAACGCTATATCTTTTTCGGCCGATAGGAATATGACGAACCGGTCGCTCTCCCCATGCCGGGCTTTTTTTACGTCTCTGGGTTCAGGGGCAACATTGGCTGTCGTTAACACGTCTATCACCGCGGTGACCGAAAACCGAACCCATTAGGACGTTACATGAAAAAGCTAATCCTTTCCCTCGCCGCTGCTGCCGTAGCGCTTGTCTCAGTTGCGCCGGCGTTTGCGGCTCCGTATCACCATCATCGCGAGTGCCACAAAGTCCGTGTTCACCACCATTGGGAAAATCGGTGCCGTTGAGCCGCAGATCCCTGTAAGTAGAGAATAATAGTTAAACGCATAACCATGTGGTCGCGTCTCACGGCGCGACACGAACAGTGTCCCTTGTGCCCGCTTTCTCGGCGGGCTTTTTGTTATCTGCGCCGCCCCTAAAACTACATCCTTCTCGCTGTCGCACAGCGCCACGCACTTGTCACGTTCCGTGGCGAACCGGAACTCGCCGCACCCCCCTTACGAAATGGAAGTTATGCGCTCCCCTGCGGACCATAGAATATGACCAATCAAAGTCGTCGAGCGTAGGCAGAATATGCCACATACGCGGACAAAATCTGTCTCGCTTGTATTGCAGTCAACGCGTATTGCAACACGATGAATCGCTCCGAGACTGCCGTTGATTTCGGCTTCCGGGACTGAAGTGTTCGATCGCTGGATCAATCGCGGCGGCGCTGCGGCATACCGTTTCATGGTTAAGTTGAATTGAGTTCGGGCAGTCGTTGGTTGCACCTCTGTCCCGGCTATGTTGCGCCCGGGCGGTTCTTGCTGCGTTACTCAAGGACGATATCTTTCGCTATTTCGACAAACGAAAAAAACCCCGCTCGTACGAGGTTTGGAAAAGCATCTGCCGAGGGCAAAACAGGCAAACACTGAGAGACCTAAAATTGGATCAAGTCACGATTCGACCTTTTGAAATGCATCAATCAGGCTCACCTTGGAAGGTTTCGCGACCAACATTTATAGCGTTGTCGACAACAAAGCACCATTGGTGCCAGTTCGAAAGATCGCAACCGTTTCACGTAGTTGCTCCGCTTGGTCCTCAAGGGAACCCGCCGCCGCCGCTGCCTGCTCGACCAGAGCCGCATTTTGCTGAGTGACCTCGTCCATCTGCGTGATGGCTTGGTTCACCTGTTCGATACCTCGGCTTTGCTCTTGGGAGGCAGACGCGATCTCGCCCATGATGTCATTTACTCGCTGAATCGCCGTACCCAGCTTATCCATCGTGTCACCGGCGCGTGCAACGAGCGCGTTGCCCGTTTGCACCCGGTCGCCGGACGCTTCTATTAAGCCTTTAATCTCCTTAGCCGCTGTCGACGATCGCTGGGCGAGGCTTCGTACCTCCGATGCCACCACGGCAAACCCCCTACCCTGCTCACCTGCGCGAGCAGCTTCCACAGCGGCATTGAGCGCGAGAATATTAGTCTGAAATGCGATCCCTTCAATGATGCCGATGATATCGGCTATCTTCCCGGAGCTTTCATCGATTCCCGCCATCGTCTCGACTACCTGCTTGACAACGTCGCTGCCCTGCTGGGCAACACTTCGAGCGTTGTCGGCGAGCCCACTTGCCTGCCGGGCATTGTCCGAATTCTGTTTGACGGTAGACGTGAGCTCCTCCATGCTTGCTGCGGTCTCCTCAAGCGATGCGGCTTGCTCTTCAGTACGGGCGGAGAGGTCGGTATTGCCCGCAGCGATCTGCTTAGATGCGCTCGCAATTGATTCGCTGCTGATGCGCACGCTTCCGACCGTCACCGCCAGTTTCTCTTGCATGGCGGCGACGCCGCGCAGCAATTGTCCCATCTCATCATTTGCGCGAACTACAATCGTGCGCGTCAGGTCGCCATCAGAGATGTGCTGGAAATGATCAAGGGCTTCTCCAAGCGGCCGCATGATTGCCCGCTTCAAATAAAACCAGCCAGCAAACGCTCCCGTGATTCCAATTACCAGCACGAGAACGCCAATCACTTGTTGCTTGCGATAGGTGTCAACGTTTACAACGCCTTGTTCACTAGCGTCTGTGATCTGGAAATCTTTAAGCTTAGTCGAAGCATCCGCCATGACGTTGTACGCAGCCGGCAACGTCTCCATCGCGATATGACGGATCGCGGCTTGGTCGCCGCTCGCGGCGGCAGTGTTGAAGGACTCGACTACCTTGCGCAGTTGGGTTCGAGACAGCTTTGCAGCCTCTGCTAGTTTGTCTTCATCTGCGCCGCGAGCGAGCACATCGTACTGCTTATACATACCATCCGAATCATCAAGAAAGCTCTGTGCTCGGTGCTGCAGACTTGCGATATTCGGCGCGGCAGGATCCAGGGCGATTCGATCCAGCACCAGCCGGGCGCGAGCCATCATGACCTCGGCTTTGCCGAGAGCGTTCACGGACGGGAGGCTGTTGTGGCTGACATCCTGCGCAGACGCGTTGATTGTTCCCATGCCGTACAGGCCGAATCCGGTTGCTAAAGAAAGCAATAACCCAAGAAACACCATCGTCACGGCGAGACGCGTTCGAATCGAAAAATTTTTCATTTTATAAACCATTAATAATGATGGGACGCGAGCTGCTGGATGTGGACTTGTCTGGCTAAAACTTGCGTAACGGCGAAGGAATAAACTTGGATATATGCGATGACGCTCGACACGGAGGTGCCGCAATTTGGCGGCAACATCATCTGTCATCTTGCACGTCCCTGCAAACGTGTTAACGGCCTATCAAACCTTTAGCGCAGCAACATTTCGAAAGATAAGGTCAAGTGCATGAAAAAGCTTAATTTGTTGACTCAGATCAACGAGGGAGAGTGCAGTAATATTTATACAAGTCTGTCCATATGTGCTCTGTCCGACCATTGGGTTGCCGCCGCTCTCAGCTCCCGTCACATTCGAGCTTGCGCTTAAAATTCCCGAGCCTAGACTAGGGGCACGCGGTGATGAGGTATTAGATTCTGGGAGCCGCTTAGGACGTCGCACTATTCGGCGGATGACATATGCGAGCGGTTGCTCAGGCGCACCGGTTGCCGGACGGATAGGACCCTCCCCATACTGCTGATAGAGTCCGTTTTATCGGAACCATGTTCAAGGGCGCGCCAGCCATGCAGTGCAGCCTTTTTCTTTGCTTTCACGGGTGCGGAGATGGCTCGTGTTGTGCCCTAAGCCAATCGTGCAGCCGGGCCGCCCCTCTGCAAAAATTGAGCGCCGTCTCGGCCAGTTGCGATGGCTCGCTTACATTGGATTTTTCAAGCGGAAAGCACCGGGCATGTCGGAGAATTGAGCAAAGATAATCCGCGCGTCGGTCGACGACCTTGGCACCTGATCCGCATGCCGGGGCGCGCGACTACGATTCATCCTTGGGGTCTGATCCGCGTTAGCGTGCAGACTGTCTATAGGTGTCAGTCGGCAAACGAAGTATGTCGGCCGCAAACTCTTCGACGACCGCCTTCCATTCCGGTGTGCCAACCACGAAATCGGCTGGGTTCGCCTTTCCCCGTGCGCGTCGTATCGCCACGATAGATAGGGCGAAAGCACGTGCTTCCATAAACAGATCGCGATCCGCAGGAAGCGCGTCCGTGGCTTTGTCGGTCATACCGCTCTCTCTTATTTTTTGTTGGTCTTCAACCTACTACTCCTGCCTCGGCGGCCTCGTGATGACAGCGCCCGCACTCCCTTTACATCGGCCAAGACTGGGAAAACTTTAGTCTTTAGCAACCCAAGATCATTCGGAGCTGTTGGCGAGCGCAGGCGCTGGCGCGATGAGCTGTTTTGCCCCCCCCTTTGCGCGACAGATACCATTCGACCAAGGAGACTCGAATATTGAATTGAAATAAAGTCAGCAGAAGCAAGAATTCGTCATTGACCCGTGAGACGACGAATTCTCAACGGACGTGGCGACGTTCGTGTCAAATCCGTAAGAAGCCAATGAGCAGCTGATGCAAAATGACGAGGGTGACTGCTGGCGGTGAAACGGGTATAAACCGATAGCGCTGCTCACGAAAGGCCGCAAGCTTTTCCAGACGAGCCGCAATTGCGTGCAGGAAACCTGACGTAAGAAACCGATATTCTCTCCACCAGCTTGCGCAGGCAATTTCACAACAATCCAGGAAACGGCTGTCGCAGATGCGCGAAGCTTAAATCCCTCGCATCGAACTCTATTCACTTTACATACAGCATTGTGGAACGGCACTTCTTCGCACCGCATCGGCATGCGTAGGTCGCTTTTAGCGCTTTGCTGGGTCGGCTTCCAGCATCCAGACGATAATCGATGAAAATTTCGTCGCCGACTTCGATCTTTTTGATCGCACGGATATAGACGCGATCGTTGTCCTGCTCGGCCTCGCAGTTCGGTGCGCAGCTGTGATTAATCCAGCGCGCGGAGTTGCCGGCAACAGCACCGTCGATCACGCGGCCATCGCCGATCCCGAAAAAGAAAGTGTGCCCCGCCTCCGCTTCTGATCGGGCAAACCGTCGATTTGCTTCGCGTTCAGACAGTACCTCGCCTTTGTATTCAAGCAAATAGTCGCCACGCGCCATGACCGCCGAGGCGAATACCCCGCGCCCGTGAATGGCTGAACGTCGTACGTAAAACCTGCGCATGCCCCTGCTCCGAAAATGATGCTTGACGAATGTCCCTCCGATGCAAAATCATACCGTTCCAAACGGGATCACAGCACGAGGCTCATGCGAACACGCACCTATTATTTGAAACGCCAGCCCGCTCGAGGTACGCTGGTTCGTTATGACGACCGTGTGGCTGAGGTATTGGGTGGTGCCA
Source organism: Burkholderia sp. PAMC 26561 (assembly GCF_001557535.2). NCBI lineage: Bacteria > Pseudomonadati > Pseudomonadota > Betaproteobacteria > Burkholderiales > Burkholderiaceae > Burkholderia > Burkholderia sp. PAMC 26561. Next base: position 294,564 of record NZ_CP014309.1, on the reverse strand, counting down.
GGGGCAATCGGGTCATGATTAGATCCGTGCACGGGGACGGGACGACGCGGATCACCGCGGTGAAGTGGCGAAATCTTGCGGCGCTGGGCGCATCCCTTTTTGAGTGACCCGGGTTTAACTTATGGTCCCGCAAGTTCGCAAAGGCTCGTTCATCATGGGCAAGGTCCTTTCCGAAGCATCGATTAGGGGCATTATGTCGGAACATACGTCGACTTCGGCTAGGTAAGTCACTCAGCTATGGTCTCTCGCCTCTTCTCCGAGTCGTGCCATATCTAAAGTTCACCTACGGTCTCAAGCGTTAGCACGCGTCGGCCAGATGAACCGCGTTTTCGGGGAATCAATCCGCAGGGTATGTTGTTGCCAACAAGGTACGCTTCGATGCACGGACTCACACATCGCATGCTCGATTCAGGGAGGCAAAACGGTATGTTGGAAGCGAAGACAGCAGAGCTAGTGTTCTGTCCCAGAAATAACTTTACATAGTTTCGCCACTTTCTTGAGAATGGAATCGGCTGTTGCAGTCCACACAAACGCTCGCTTGTGCTGGTTGTACTGCTGAACATAGCGCTCGATACTGGTAATCAGTTGGCGCACGTTTCTGAATGACCCGCGCCGAATCGCCTGTTGTGTAACCAGTCCAAACCAGCGCTCCACCTGATTGAGCCAGCTCGAATAGGTGGGTGTGAAATGCATGCGGTACCGCGGATGTTTGGCTAACCAGGCCTTGACCTTCGGATGCTTGTGCGTCGCATAGTTGTCGACCACCAGATGAATCTCGAGATCAGTCGGCACAGCCTGGTCGACGTGATTCAGAAAGGCCAGAAACTCCTGATGCCTATGGCGTGACTTGCATTGGGTGATGACTTCTCCCGTTGCCGTATTGAGCGCAGCGAATAGGGTCGTCGTCCCGTGCCGGATGTAGTCATGCGTTACCCCTTCGAGATAGCCTAACCCCATCGGCAGCACGGGCTGCGTACGCTCCAGTGCCTGACACTGGGTCTTCTCATCGACGCACAGCACGAGTGCATGGGTCGGAGGGCTTAGGTATAGCCCGACAATGTCGCGCACCTTCTCAACAAAGTACGGATCGGTAGACAGCTTGAAGCTCTTTGAACGATGGGGCTGTACGCCGAATAGCGACAGATACCGGGCCACCGAACTCGGTAGATTTCAAGCTAGATGTCGCCTCAACGATTAGATTTAGGCGGCTTTTTGCTCCTGTCGGTGGTCGCGTTTGATGGGTTCGAAGTTGTCTATCTGATCGGGATTCAGATGGACCGTTTTTACGCGCTTCCAGTTTCGAGTGGGGCCTTTCCATCGTAGCGGGTTGCGCTGCTTTGCCGCCTCGTAGAGCATCGCGCGGCGATCGAGGATCTGCTGGTCGAGGTTGGCGTGCCGTTGGGCAGGCGTGACGAAACGGATCGCGCTGTGACGATGTTCGTGGTTATACCAGCGCACCAACACGGTGACCCAAGCGCGCGCGGCAAATAGAGTGTCGAACGCCTGCAGAGGATAGGCCGGCCGATACTTCAGTGTTTTGAACAACGATTCCGAGAACGGGTTGTCGTTGCTCACGCCCGGTCGACTCAATGACGGCATGACACCCAGAGCCTGCAGGGTGGCGAGCATCGTGGCACCCTTCATTGGGCCGCCGTTATCCGAATGCAAAATCACCTGACCCGGTTTGATCGCTTCACGTGCACATAGGTCCTTCAGAAGCTCGCTGGCCTGGGCGCTGCTCTCTTCAGCGTAGACCTGCCAGCCGACGACCATCCGACTGAATACGTCCATGAACAGATAGAGATAGAAATACTGCCCGCGAACTGTCGTCGGCAGGTAAGTGATATCCCAGCTGAACAATTGATTGGGCTCGTCGGCACAAACTGCGCGAGGCTTGCTGCGGGCGCGCGCTGGTTGTTCACTGCGCCGATGAGCAAGCTGTTTCTCTTCACGCAGCACCCGGTAGAACGTCGATTCTGAGGCGATGTAGCGGCCCTGGTCGGCCAATCGAGGGACGATTTGGCTCGGTGGCAGATGAGCGAATTCGACAGAGTTGGCCACCGCCAGCAGTTCAGCGCGCTCATCGGTCGACAGCTTGTGAACAGCATCATGATGGCGTAAGGCGCGCCCATCCACTGCTTCAGGACCGCCGCCTTGCCAGCGCTGCACGGTGCGCGCGCTTAGCCCGAGCACAGCACATGCGCGTGCCTGACGAGCCCCGGCTGTAGTCGCCTTGCCGATCAGCTCCTGCAATGTCGCACGCTCTTCGGGGGAGCTCATTCGTCCTCGTCCCCGAACAGCGCCTGGTACTTTTTTGAAAGTATCAGCAACGCGGCCGCCTCCGCTAAAGCCTTTTCCTTGCGTTTCAATTCGCGCTGCAGCTGCGCATTGGCCTGTTTCAGCTCGCGCAGTTCTGGAGCGTTTGCACGTGCGCTGCTCGCGGTGCCGGCCGAGCAAAACTGGGCGCGCCACTGGTCCAGATGATGAACAAACAAGCCACGTTCACGGCACCACGCGCTTAGTGCCTCGTCGCTCAGTCCATGGCTCTGCTGCAATGCCAGCAGGCGCTCTTCCAAGGACCAATCTTCCGGGCGTCGTGCATCGACTGGCCCCGGGTTGCGGTTTGCGGCGTTAGACACGCGGATCCACTTCCTCAAAGTTAATACGTTCATGTTCAGTTCCGCGGCAACCGTTCCTACGGACCGGTTGCCGCGTTGCAGGACCTTTGCCAGCGCCTGCTCCCTGAATTCGACAGAATACGTCTGTTTGGCATTCACAACCTGCACCTCTGAGTTCTTCGGATTAAGAAAATTCAGAGGCGACATCTAGTGTGACGCAGGGGGGTAGATGCTGACCAGGTTAGCCGTCAACTCGATGGCGTCGTCACGAATCGCCTCTCGGTCGCATTGTTCGCAGCGCATGTGCTGCTGGTCGAGGGCGATACAGAGGCGGCCGTGTTCTACGGCATCGGCGATCGGGACGCGGTGGGGCGTCTCGAATCCCAAGGACTGTCGATTGTTCCGGGTGGGGGCAAGGGTGGAATCCCACTTGCTCATGCCATCCTTACCTGCCTCGGGATTCCGACCTACGTACTCTTCGACGGAGACAGCGCCTTCGAGGTGCGGGCCAACGCTGCGGGTAAAAATCAGACCGCTATAGATGGCGAGCGCACGAAGTTTTCGACAGAGAACCGGCGGCTGTTGAAGTACCTCGGTGAGACCGAGGTTGATTTCCCATCAGAACAGGTCGGCGATCGTGTCGCGACCCTGAGCGACCACCTTGAGACCTACCTAGAGTCCAACTGGACGGAGTGGGTCACGTCGTGTGCGGCGATTGAGGCCGCTGCCGGAGTCCTGCTCGCAAAGAATCAGTATGCCTACCGGACCGCGACGCTTGAGGCGCAAGGAGCCGTTCCAGAGATGCTCAAGCAGATTCTCATGAAGGCGGGAGGGGCGTAGACATTGGATGAAATCATCTGCCTTCACAATCGCGAATTGAATGGCCGCTTGCTGGGTGGATCCGACATCTGAATGTCCGAGCAACGGTGCGGGCGAATGACGCTTCATGGCCGGTCCCCGCCTGCTGCGACCGTTCCGATACGCGGCCTAGCCCGCGAACTGCAGTGACATATGAACCTCGTCATACATGTCTCCCTAATCTTCAAAAAGTTTCGCTCCAACCGGAACTCCCGGAATCCTAGCGGCATGTTGATCTTGATCGCGGCCGTACTTCTCGCGTTGGCCGCTACGTTTGCCTGTGTGACGCCCGGCACAGATCGCGCGAAATCCAGCGCTTTCGCAATAAGCATTCTGCTAATGCCTTACCCTCTCATATCGGGCGCTCCATAAACGCCCCATACGAAGGCTTTGTGGCTTAACTATCGAAGGTTTTCGCGTCCAAATGCGGCGACCCCTACCAGTCCTTCGCCGTTGAAGGCGCCGAAATTTCGCGATCATCGTGAGTTGCCAGCTGGCTCAATGGCGTCTATCTGTTTTTTCAAGCTGATGATCGGTGTTGGAACGCCTGCGATTCGATGACATCATGCTCACGGACAGTCATCCTCCGACAATAGCAATTTTACTCCTACAGGTACATGTCACTGCGAAGGCGGGCACACCAGTAAATCGAAGTATCGGACCCCGTTCGGTTTGCCATTCGCCACCGCTGCGACGGGCGCAACTGTTGCCTATCCGACCTATTTCTGGGATTAGTCACACCACATCCGTTGCGTGCATGCGTAGAAACGGTAACTTGACCGCTTTCCGCGGCCCGTTTGTCACTTCGACTTCGTTCACGACCGATTGGAAGTGAACCGAATATTCGGGATAAACCCGTGTTAACCAAGACGACACTGCTTCCTCCCGCATGAGGCTTGCAATGTAGCTCGTAGCCACTGAAAGATGAAGATGATCGATTCCATATCCTTCTTCGGTAACGCTGACCTGAGCTTGGAGGATGGCGAGCTCTTTTTCGAGTCGCGCAAGTTGCGCGGATAGATCATTCGTGACTTTTCGTTTCCCGGGGCGATGCAGCTCAAGCAATTCGGGGGGCGTCGCTGCCAAGATTGCTTTCGCAAAGGAGGATGCGAAGTTGCCCTGCCCGCACATCAGTTCCGCGGCTTCAATCTGACGGGTCGGACGCATCGCCTTAAGCGCCGCAAAAGTGGCACCTGGACAAGTCTTATCGGCAAGAAGCGCTTGTGCTTCTCGACAGATCCCAGTCAACAACATTTGCTTCTGGCGCACTGTCCCCGGTCCAATACCCAGAACGGTTGCAAGGTGCTCACGTGACACGCCGTGTGCGAGCGCTTTCGCAATCATCCGGGCATCTTGAGCCTGAGAAAGATGACTGACGTGCTTGTTGTAGGTGTACGCCTCGTCATCAGTCGTGATGAGGCAAAGTGCTTCTTCCATATCGAGTCGCCGTAAGGCTTCAAGCCGAAGCCGGCCATCGAGAACTCTATACAAATTAGACGGCTCGCCCGCTGCCGTGACGACGACCGGTTCAACCAAGCCGACGGCGGCGATAGAAGCGAGTACCTGAAAAAACTTCCTACTGACCAATGCCTGCTGCGGCAACGGCTTGGCGATTCGAAGGGACTTAAGCTTAAGTGTCACGGCACTGCACGCGAACGCCGTTTTAACCCCAACGCCGGTCGGGTTTTGATATGGGTTCATGACATCTCCCGACCGAGCCGTTCCTGCAATGCGCGCGGAATCGTCGTTAGCCCCTTGCTAGCGAGAAGCGCAACGAAATCCCTGTTCGAGAGGAGATCCTTTAAAGCTGCGACAATGAATAACAGACGCGTTTGAACAAGTTCAGCTTTCTTAACAAGCAGCCGTTGCTTCCCGGCCTCCTTGATATACATTCTTCGTAGGCGTTCAGGCGTCAGTGCTTTAGACTCAACCGAGCTAGACCCGTGCTTGGATCGTCCGGGACCGGCGCAGGCCCGGCGCTGAACAAGGCGCTGCACCACTACGATCTGCCGACCCTTGAGCGTCCCATCGGCATAGGCATCGGCTAACGCGCGTTGCACGTCCAAATCCGAGGCTTTTGAGATGTGAATGGCAAGCCGCAGCGGGATCGTACCGTTCTCAACCGCTGCCAGCAGGCGCTCTTCCCCGGACTCGACAAGCACGAGCAAGTCCTGAAGGTAATTCACCGAAACGCCGACCTTGATTGCGAGATCTTTGTCTGAACACCCCGCTTGGCGTAGCGTCTGAACGGCGGCGAGAAGTTCGGCAGCCGAGTGATTGCGTCTCGCGACATTTTCTACAAGGCTGCGCACCAGGCATCCTTGTTCATCGCCTTCAACGATAAACGCTGGCGCCTCCAAATAACCAAGCAGCCGGAGCGCCTCAATACGTCCCTGCCCACACACGAGGTTGTACGTGCTGTACCCGTCGTCGGTTGAACGCAAGCTGACCGTAATGGGTCGCTTCAATCCGACAGCCGCAATGCTGTCTATGATTTCCTGGTGCTTGACCTTGCTTCGAGCTCGCGGATTGAGAATCGTAATGCTGTCAATCGGGACGGTAATTATTTGCCGCGTTTCCGGGTTCACGAAAAACCTCCAAAGAAACTCGAGCCGTAAGTTCGAGCAAGATTTTTAAATCAGAATAACGAAACATTTCAAGTTGAGGGTTAGGCTTCTCCGTCAGCTCAGTCTGCTTCTGCGGTCCCAAGCTGCCCCTGGGCAGTACGAAAAAATCGATAAAATTCACGGCGAATCGGTCAACACGGGCGAGCACCAGGATGTCGACCGGCGGATGGAGTTCAGGCCATTTGATGATCCATCGCACCGGCTTGTAGAGGGTGCGCGTCGCCGGGCGAACGTTAAGCCTTATCCGAATCTCGTTGTCGACGCAAAGCAGGGTTTTGTCCAGTGAATGATGCACCTCATGGCCTGCGTCCCTCAGCGTTGCTATGACAGTATCGGACAGTCGGCTGTGGAGAATTTTTGCCGCCCGTAGAACGCGTAAAAACCCATAGTCGTGCCCATTGTCAAAGCCGATCGTTCGATAAACTTCAGTCAAGCTGCCAAACCGTTTCCTGTAGGTCTGGACTCCTGGGAGCGAACGGTCGGCGGTAATGGCCTTGGCTGTTACCTTGCCGATTTTTTCATGCAGCGCCACGAGTTTGACAAGAAGATCGTCGTCTGGCATCAAATGCGTTCGGCTATCGAGGCGCAGTTGCACAGCATCGAATGTCGCGCGATCGACGACCGGCTCGAATACGCCCACCGCTCGCACCCATTGCTCCGGCGGATTCTTCACTCTCGGTGTGTGTAGCCTCACCGAAGTTCGGTTATAAACGTTGTTGCCCGCATACTTTTCGCTCGTCAGCAGACGAGTGACCGCATCCTTGAGCCATCGGCGATTTAAGTCGGTCCGAAGACCGAAATCGTTTAGCCTTTTAGCAATACGGGTTGGACTCAAGTTTTCCGTCAGGAACCATTCGTAGACGCGTCGCACCAATGCAACTTCGTGTGCAGGACCTGGCACGATCACGACATGGTCGCTCTGAAGGTTTTTCCGTTCCCCGTTGTGCAACGGCCCTTTCACATTGCCGTTGAAATCGACAAGCACCCGTTGAAGTGCATAGCCCGCGGCGGCACCTTGCCTGAATCCCTCGCGCGTGCCGCGGCACTGCCCCAAAAACACTTTCAACGAGAGCTCGCGGCTGTACTCGCCAGCCATTGCGCGCTTAAGCGTCTTCATGATGTTCGAAGATGCGCTGTTGTCATTCTCGAACGGTTCGGCACAATAAACAACACGCACGCCGGCACGTCGACACACATACTCATAGTGCGCGCTTTCATCCACATCTTGAAAGCGCCCCCAGCGCGATACGTCGTACACCAAGAGCACACTGAAGATGCGCTTCTCATCGAGTACATCTTGTAAGAGGCGAGCTAACGCGGGACGATTTCTCATCGAGAGCCCGCTCTTGCCATAGTCCTCGTATGTTGCTGCGATATGAATGCCGTGTATTGTGGCGTACCGCGCAAGTACCTCCTTTTGGTTGGTGGGCGAGTCGCGTTGCAGGTCCGTGGACATACGCACGTACTGAACCGCAGTCGACGATGTGTCCGGTCGGGGGCGCATATGGGTCGCGGGTCGCATACCACACCTCCCGATCAAGCTAGTGTGATAGCTGATGCTGCGAATAATGCAAGCTCCGCGTACGGGTCGCTCTGATCCGAGGCGTTTTTGTAACTGACGTTCAGCTTGGAGGAGAGGAGCGCCAGGGCGTGCTAGTCAAGCATCAAATCGAAAAAATGCAACGAGCGCGAAGTCGGAACGGTCTCGCAAAAACTTTCTTTGCAGACTTCCCGGTATGTACCCAGTCGTAGAACTCAAGACGCTGTGGCAGTGTTGCGGTAGTTCATGTCAGCAGCCAATGGAATTGTCGCCAGGCCGCCAAGTTAGACCGCGTGCGGATCAGAGTCATGGTCACCGGTCCTCGCCGAGAAATCCCGAAGTCTATTTCTTTCGTTGAGCGCATTGCGGCAAAGTTGCCAGATCTGCCGAACTTTCGGATTTCGATAGTTCGGCATCATTTCATGAGTGAAAAGCGTTGCAATATCACGGTGAGCAATCCGTCTTCTCGCAGCGATCTGCTCGCGAGCAAGCTTAAATGCGAACTGTCCAAGACACACACGTTGAAGCCAATTCGCTGACTGCCGATTCCTTGTCAGCCAAATACGAATAGACTCGACCGAATGTTCGACACTCCAATTGTCGGTTAGAGCGTGCGACGTCAAAGCGCTCACTACCACATAACAAAGAAGATGAGCTTCCATATCCGGCAGTAGGTGATGCGATTTATTCATAGTTGGAGACTCACCCGAATTGAAGCTCGCATTCCTTTCTCACAAAGGGTTCGATCGTAATATTAACGACTAGACGCCTCCTGGGCTACTACAACCTGCGCAACAATACTGATCAGAAATTGAATCGTCCGCTCCGACTGCCAATTCTTAGCGAGCGGCCTCAGAGATGGAGCGATAGCCGACGATGACATGGGAACAACGGATGCTCTGAGGCTTTCGACTGGAGAGCCCCGGCTTCTGGGCGAACTTCAAGCGTCGCGCGACCGCCTTCGACGAAGATCTGTCTGAAAAACAACTAATACGGCTGGTGGGTAGGATCAGGATCACCTTCATCCGCCACTATCGCGATAGTCACCATCCAGAAACCTTTCCGCGGTCGAGCGTTTCAGCCAAAGACGGAGCGTGAGTCATATACGATTGGATGACCGGTCACGGAGTGAGGCGGACGTTGGAATGTCCGAGCGACGACACGTGTGGCCGGCAGCTACTGGCCGGACCCGGTCCGACGATGTTTGGTAGGGCTATGCTGTAATTGTCCGGTTTACGTCGGGTAAAAGTCGGCCGCCTCTGTCGTTCGCCACCTCATCTGACAAATGACAGCTTTCGGACGAAGCTCGGCCCTTCAAATGGCGCGGTTCAGAGGGAACTTCCCGCACCCAAGAAGCCATTCTCTGATGCCCTGCCGGGTCGTTGGTCAACATGCTTGCTGCGTCTAGGACTTATGCATTCATTTTTGTGTCAAGTTCAAGCGGTCTGCTAACGTTACCGATCGTTGCTCCGTATCAGAACGGCAAGTCTGGCAGCTTTGGTAACCTAAAAGCATGTACGCCAATCGCCGATGCGTCGAGTCGCTCTGCACCGCCGCTTGGAGTATCGACAATAAACGCCGTCCCTGCCTCGTCAGCGCGTACCAGTTCCGTCGATCCGCCGCCATCGAGATTGATCGCGTCATCAGCACCAATCGCCATCATCAACTGCGCCGATTGGGCATTGGTTGTGCCTGTTGAATAGCCCGCGATTCGACCGTCAATAACGACAAAATAAAGATAACGTCCTTGGTGCGACAGTCCGACCAGCGTTCGTGGATTAGGATTAAGCGGATCGCCTTCGTTGGGACTTTGAGCGCTGATATCCTGGCGGTTTTTCAAAAGAATTGCAGAGCCGGCAACCGCCGTATCGATGAGCTTCAGGTCTTGCGGAGAAATCGCTGGCGCCTCGGCAATATACGCGCGACCCTGCCGGGTGATTGCAAGTACCGCTTCGCTCTGTGTCGGATCATTGGTTAGTGGGCTGACGACCTGTCCGTGCGACACGAGTAGACCAATAATTGTCTTTGGTTCTGGCGTCGTGGCGCAGCACGGCGCGAAGAAGTTAGCGTTGATAGCAAGCCGGACATCGGTGCGCGCGACAAATTGCGAAATCGTTTCCGACGTCGTCATGAGTGGACCGCTATGCTCAGTTGTTTCGACGCTCACGCCCGGTGCACGCAGGTCAATGCGCACCACGCTTGCTCGACTTATCGTCGGCTTGCCACCGGCCGTTGCTGGATTTGAGGGGACGGTTGCCGTCTCCATATCGACGCCGAGATACAAAGGCGAAAAGCCGCTTTGCGTAATCTGAGTGGTGGGGTCCGGAACCTCCGCATGGGCGCTTGCCGTTGCGAAGCTTATTAAACCAGCGATAACAAGCGTCTTGAGCGTTGCCGAGGTCGTGGAAAGAACACGCATCATGTCGTTAGTCTCCGTTGCCGTTTACGATCAAAAGGTCCCTGTTTCGTGCGGCACGTTACCGTTGTAACGTGACCGCTACGTGAGACTTTCTTTTCGTTCGGCTTTCGATCGCCGTAGGCGCGCGAAGTCAGAAAAGTTTCGACTTACTCGCGCCAGATCTACCTTGAGATGGCTCGAACACGCTGTGATGCCGTCCGCATCCGGCGGCACTTGCGCTTTGCCAGCCACTCCAGCGACTCCTGGACGACTTCCGGCGGAATATCGTTGAATGAGGTGCCCCGGATCAATGTCTCGCTTGCGGCAATGTCGTTGAACTGTCCGAGTTTGTTTTGCATCGACGTCAACTCCTGCATCGTTCGACCATATCCACCCTTGATGACAGGTCCAAAAAACTCAAGCAGATACCTAAGCTTCTTCCCTGCCTTTCGCACGTCGTGCAACGATTCCTCTTGAACAGGGTCGTCACGGGATGCACCCCTACTGCGTTTCCTCAACGTTCGCTGCGCATGACGAACGCGATTTCGGGCAAATTCACTGATGGGAAGATCATTGCCGTTTGCATCTAAGGTCTTCTGCGCGCGATCTAACACGTCGTTCAGAAATACCTCAATTTCCTCGCTCTTTATGAGCGTCTGACTACGCGCTACGGCTTCAGCGCGCTTCTCTCGAGCAGCGGCCACAAGCAGCCCTAAAGATGCGCGTGATACTTGGGCGGCCTTCAGAAGATCTTCTGCGACATCCCAGTCCCGCGTTGCGCCCGCTACAGCAGCAAGGCGCTTGAATTCCTCGGTGGCTTGCGCAGTCACCTCTTTACCAAGGTAGGGCGAATACGCCCAGTACAAGGCCCTCAGTTTTCTAAAAGCGACGCGAAGCTGGTGGAATCCCTCAGCATCGCAATTCGTATTCAGTTCTTGCGCCTGCCGCACCGCCTCAGCAACCACAGGTGTGGCTAGGGACGAAAAGGTGCTTGCGATTGACGCTGTATTTGATAACGATGATTCGACCCAGCGTCGATGTTTCTCAAGGAGATTTATTGGCCGTGGCAAAGGCCAGTCAGCGTCCATGTCTACCATTGCGGCCTCGTCGTACGAAAAATTTGTCTTGGACGTTACAACAGTGGTTCCCCCCTAAACCTAAATTCGATGACAGTTTGATGAAATCGTTCAAGGCTGTCGTGTGAGGGCTGCCTCCCTGATAAGACTTCTCTAGGCATCTGTGTTTTTGCATTAGGATGGATCGTAGCAAGCGTCGACTGTGCAGTGCTGCAATGCCGGCGCCTTGACGGACCAAAAAAGAAAACTTGGAGTTCAACTTGAAGAAACGCGCCACCGTGATCTGTCTGAGAGGCAAGCGAATCCTCCTGGTAGCACGTCGTCAATCAAGATGGGCACTGCCCGGTGGGATTCTGAAACACGGCGAACTTCTCTCGGACGCTGCACGTCGGGAACTCAAAGAAGAGACGCGGCTTTCTGCCAAGTCAGCGAAGCGTCTTTTCGACGTCAGAGGCAAGCAAAAGCATCATCACGTTTTCTCTTGCGAAATCTCACAGCGTGCCAAAGCTCGCCCGAGCAATGAAATAACGCGATGTCGCTGGGTCCATTTCGAAGATATTCCCCGCCTCTTGACCAGCGCGCCGACCACCGACATCGTCAAACTCATCGGTCAGCGGCGAAAGAAATAGCTGCGCAAGACGACGCAAATATCGAGCGCAGAGCTTTCTCTGCGCATTGGCATTGGACTGCCGAACAATGTCCCGACCTTAGACCGTGAACGCCTGCACGGCGCTGCGCAGTTGCTCGGTCTGCGCTTCCAGTTCGGTCGCAGTCGTCGCGCCATCCTGAACGAGTGACGCGTTCTGCTGAGTCATGCGGTCCATCATGGTCACCGCGGTGTTTATCTGGTCTATTCCCGCGCTTTGCTCCCGCGAGGCAGTGGCGATGGCATCGACGAGTTCAGCAACGCCCGTTACAGAGCTGAGCAGCTCCACAATAATGCGGCCAGCAACCTGGACGGTGGCGCCACTCGAATCGACCTCGCTCGTAACGCCGTTTATCAATGTGGCGATTTCCTTTGCGGCATTCGAACTGCGTTCGGCAAGTGCCCTGACCTCTTGTGCAACGACGGCAAATCCCCGGCCTTGCGCACCTGCACGCGCCGCTTCCACCGCCGCGTTCAACGCAAGCAGATTGGTCTGGAACGCAATGCCCTCTATGACCGACGTGATCTCGCGAATCTGCGCCGAGCGCCTGGCAAGACTGCCCATGCGCTCGACCGCGTCCGCAACTGCCCTGTCTCCATCGCGCGCCTTGTTCGTGGCGACATTGCAAGCGTGCGTGCTTGCTCGGCGTGGTCGGCATTTGCTTTCACGGTCGATGCAAGCTGCTCCATGCTCGCCGACGTTTGTTCGATACCCGCCACGTGCTCTTCGGTCCGGCTGGACAACGCGGTGTTGCCCGCCGTGATGTGCGAGGTCGTGCTCGCAATGGTGTCGGCGGTATGCTGGATTCCACCGATCATCGAAGCGAGCCGCGTTTGCATCAAGCTCATTGCGTGCATCATGCTCGATGTATCGTTTGATTTGACTGGAACGACGACCGACAGATCGCCTCCCGCAATCCGATGTGCAACGGCAGCTGCCGTCGACGGTTCTCCGCCAAGCTGAGCGAAAAGCACACGAGCCATCGATACGCAAAGCAGACCGACCAGCCCGACACCCGCTGCAATGCACGCCGCGACGAGCCATTGCACGAGTCTGCTCACGTTTCTTGCATGTTCATATGCCTGCTGCGATGCCACGAGTTGCAGCTGCCGAAGTTCGGACCCTTCAGATTTCACCAATTTGATTGTCGGCTCAATTTGCTGCGTCACGACCCACTGCGCTTCGGATAAATTGTTTGCTTGCAGAAGCTTGGTCGTGGGCACAAATCCCTCGTCGCGCAGCGACCGCCAGTCAGCCATGAAGTGCGTTGCAAGCTTCTGCTCGGATGTGTCATGAAGTCCACGCAAGTATTCGTCGAGCAAAACATCGATTCTTCCGACGCTCTTCCCCGTGGCCTGCGTGACGGTCTGAGTTTTTTGCGCCGACGGATCCAGCACTGCATCGCTTATGGCAAAGTGCGTTTCCGAAACAAGCTCGTCGATAGTCGAGATGTTTTGAAGCGCCTTCGCTCGGCCTTCGTAGATGTCGCGGAGCGCTCCATTGCTTTGAGCGACTCCAAAAAGGCCAACGCCGCCCACGGCTACGAGAACGGCGGCAACCGCAAAAGTGACGATGGATAATCGGGCCTTGATCGAAAGTGTGCGCATCTGATTCCGGGGTATAAGCTTTGTTCGGGCAATCCGAACTGTCGATTGCAGACGGTAACCGCATGGGTTCTTTTGGCGCATGGAATGCCCGCGCCGTTCGCCCGTGATAACGACCTTATTCAGCGAATGTTTAATGAAGCTTTCATGATCGTGCGCACCAACATCGAGCGCACTTATGGCAAAATTTTGCGGGTGGTCTCCGGGTAATGTTTCGGCTGCCGAAGCACATTCGCTGTCGTCGAACAAACCAGCAGACACACTCAAAGCGATGCCGTTCAAGGCATCGCTCCATGCAACCCATCGCCGAGCGCTTTTGTGAAACACAGAACACCTCGTGAGATTCGCGGCGACTTCACCTTGATCTCCGTCGAAACAATTCCGGTCGCAACCGCGCTTGGGAAGTTCGAGCGTCTGTGGGACGAAGCGAACGCGGCAGCTTCGCAGTTGGCGCTTATCGAAGACATTGCCGACTACATCACGCTGCTAAAAGATATGGACGTCTGGTTTCAGCAAGTCAAAACCTCAAGACCCTGAAGCTTCCGTATATCCAGCTTCTTGTCGCTACAGATCTGTTCCTTGCTGCCGTTAAGCCGTGGTCAGCCGCGCAACGTATCGCGGCCTCCCCTTCGCGAGCCTTCATGAAACTCAGTCTGAAAATTCCCCTTGCCTTTGCCGCCGCACTTCTTTTGATGTTCAGTGGCGCGATCTACGGCATTTTTGCTCTCAACCAGTCTATCGATGCCTACAGCACCACGGTGCAGCAAAACGTCGCCAACGAACGAATGGTCTCGGCGACGCTCGTCGCATTCAAGCTGCAAGTGCAGGAGTGGAAAGACACACTCTTGCGCGGAAAGGATCCGGTCAAACTCGATCAATACTGGAGCGCATTTCAAACCCGTGAGAAAACCGTCGACACACTCGCAGCCGAATTGAAGACAACGCTGCCCGAAGGCGCCAGTCGCGATCTGATTGAAAAATTCGCGGCCGCTCATGTGTCCATGGGCGAGGGTTACCGAAAGGGATTTGAAGCATTTAAGGCTTCCGGCTTCGAACCGTCAGCGGGCGACAAGGCGGTGGCGGGCGTAGACCGGGAACCGGCAGCATTACTCGAACAGGCCGCGAAAAAGATCTCGGCGGACAGTGCGCAAGTCGCCGCCACGGCCGCCATCAACGCCCGTCACGCCACCGAAACCAGCATATCGCTCATGCTCGCCGTGCTCGCGCTGGCAATGATCGGCGGGGTTTTGTTCAGCCGTTCGGTTTCGCGTCCACTTGGTCGCGCTCTCGGCTGCGCGCGTGCGGTCGCGACCGGCGATCTTTCGCTTGAGTTTGATTCGAGCGGCAAGGACGAGATTGCACAACTGCTCAACGCATTGAAGGACATGCAGTCGAGCCTCTCGCACGTGGTTTCCAAGGTGCGCAGTAATGCCGAGGGCGTCGCTGTTGCCAGCGCTGAGATTGCAGCGGGTAACCTCAGCCTGTCATCGCGCACCGAGGAGCAGGCGGCTTCGCTTGAGGAGACGGCGGCCAGCATGGAAGAACTGACCGCTACCGTGCGTCTTAACGCCGAGAATGCGCGCAACGCATCCGCGCTTGCCGACAAAGCGTCGAGCACAGCGTCACGCGGCGGCAACGTGATGGACGATGTGATCCAGACGATGCACGGTATTGCCGACAGCTCGAACAAGGTCACTGAAATCATCGCGGTGATCGATGGGATCGCTTTTCAGACAAACATTCTCGCTCTCAACGCGGCGGTCGAGGCGGCTCGCGCCGGCGAACAAGGCCGCGGATTCGCGGTCGTCGCCGCCGAGGTGCGGACACTGGCACAGCGCAGCGCCACCGCTGCAAAAGAGATCAAGGGCCTGATCGCGCAATCGACCGACCGCGTGAGTGCCGGTTCGGCGCTGGTCAGCGGCGCGGGGCAGATCATCGTGGATATCGTGGAATCGGTGCAGCGCGTAACGAATATTGTCGGCGAGATTTCCACGGCTTCGCAGGAGCAGAGCACAGGAATCGAACAGGTCAACACTGCCGTCACTCAGATGGACGAAGTGACGCAGCAGAACGCCGCACTGGTAGAGCAGGCTTCAGCGGCCGCACATGCTCTCGCGGAGCAGGCAAATTCACTGCGCGATGCCGTGTCGGTATTCAAGTTGCGCGACGAGTCAGCACCGGTTCGACGAGTCTCGATGCCAAGAGAACACGGTGCGCTCGTGGGAAGGTACATGGAGGCATGATCCCCACAATGTATAAAACCGCAAGCATTCAATGCTCTTCACAATACTGTCACGATTTTTCGGTATGACGCTGGGGCGCCATCGTAGTTGCAGAACGGCTCAGCCCAGACATTCTTAAAACGTGCGACTCAAGTGGGCGATTCGTCGAATCAGCACAAGACTTCAAACCGCACACTTGACTCTCGCACATGCTCTCACCGCAACTACTCCCGCAAGGGATTGCTCATACATCGGGTGTAGGCCAACTGATCGCCTCGCAGCAACTATCAGCCTATTACCAACCTATCGTCAGACTCTCGGACGGCGCTGTCATTGGCCATGAAGCGCTGTTGCGCGGCCCTGCCGGAACCCCCTTTGAGCAACCGCATTCGCTTTTCTCGCAGGCCCTACGGGAAGGCATTTCCATAGAACTAGAACACGTTGCGGCGCATCTCGGGATCACCGCCTATGCAACCGCTCCGAGAAACAACTTGCTGTTCGTCAATTACAGTGCGCCCGCGATTCAGTCGCTCCTATCATCGCACCAAGATCGGCTGGTTTCGAACCTAATGGATGCAGTCGCGCACCCTCTAGTCGTCGAAGTGACCGAGCAAAGTGAAATCGCAAGCCTGCAACAGTTCGGGGAAATCATGGAGGCAGTGCGTGGGGCCGGCTATAAAGTTGCACTTGACGACTATGGCGTCGCGAATGCATCGATGAGCCTGTGGGTCCATCTCGCGCCTCAGTTCGTTAAAGTGGACCGGTATTTTATTCATGGAATTGCCCATGACGCATTAAAGTTCGAAGCGGTGAAATCTATGGTCGCTTTTGCTCGGGCAAGCGGTTCGCAACTGATCGCGGAGGGTATCGAACATGACTCCGATCTTCGGATTGTTCGCGATCTCGGCATAACATACGGTCAGGGATTTTTGCTCGGACGCCCTTCGGCCAAGCCAGCCCTTGAGATCCCGCGAGGCGCTTCAAGTACACTCAATTCACAACAAATAGCCGTCTATCCGGGGCAAACGCGCTCCGATAATCGCGCGAGTAACGTGCACAGCTTTCTCGACTCTGTGCTAGTCGACGCGCCTCCGGTGACCGTTCGCTCGCACAACGACGATGTTGTCCAGTTGTTCAACATGCATCCCGCCCTTCACGCGCTTCCAGTGCTCGACGCCGGAAAACCGGTTGGTTTGATCAATCGGCGATCGTTCATGGATCAATATGCGTTGCCTTACCATCGGGAATTGTTCGGAAGACGCCCATGTATGCAATTCGCGAATCGCGAGCCGGTTGTGCTCGAGCGTACGGCGAGCATTGATCAGGTAGCGCGACTATTGACTGGCGACGAGCAACACATCCTATCTGATGGCTTCATTGTGATCGAAGAAGATCGTTACCTTGGACTCGTGCCCGGCATCAGGTTGTCCGTGCGGTAACTGAGCTTCGTCTGGAGTCGGCTAGGCACGCCAACCCATTGACCTTTCTTCCCGGCAACCTCCCGCTCGGCGCTCATATCGAAAGGCTGATTGCCGGTGGTGCGACGTTCGTTGCGTGCTACGCCGACCTCGATTATTTCAAGCCGTTCAACGACCGATACGGATACTGGCAAGGCGACGAATTGCTCAAGCTGGCAGCGACGACGCTTGCGTCAGCGTGCGAGCCCACGCGAGACTTTCTGGGCCACATTGGCGGAGACGATTTCCTGGCGCTTTTTCAGAGTGGTGACTGGGAAATCAGGCTTCGCCACGCCATCCAGCTGTTCAATCTTTCAGTCACTGATTTCTACTCGGCAGAGGACCAAACCGCGGGTGGTATAGGTGGCGAAGACCGCTCGGGACGTCACGCATTTTTTGGTTTTGTGCGCTTGTCCGTCGGCGCGATTTCCGTTCCTTCATTTGCTGTTCGCAGCGCCGCCGAGCTGAGTTCCGCCGCGTCAGCAGTAAAGCGCTTGGCCAAGAAAGACAGCGTCGGCTTTGTCAAGCTTGACCTTATGGAGGCTTTGAATCTCGCCTAGTACTTAGGCGATGACTGTGAGTGGTCATTGTGGATACCGACTTGTGGAGCTAAAAGCAATGTCTCGCCCATCCGGCCCTGCTGTGTGGAATCGAAGACCCTCGCTTAGCTAGCATCCGATAAAAGTTGTCACACAGCCTCCATAAAATCTTCTTGTCCTACAAGGAGAGATCATGGCTATCAATCTTCGCGCATATTTGTCGCCAACGCTCGTACTGCTCGCATTCGATTGGATCGAAGGGAAGTCGAATCCCGAGTTTCTGGGTTTTGCGATCAAACGATCACCGGGCTTCTGGTCGACGGACGGCAAGACTCGCGAGGCTGAAAGCTGGCTCCCCAATCGGCTAACATTCGACGGTCCTGTTCCTGCTGGCAAGCCCGACGCACCATCAAACGTCGCGCCGATTCAAAAATTCATGTGGTGGGATGCAAAGATCGATGGACCAGATCGCGGGCAGACATTCACCTACACTGCCTACCCCGTGGTTGGACACTCACGCGCACCGAGGCTGTCCGAGGCCGACGGCAGCACGCTGCAAGTGAAGCTTCCCGCGCATGTAGAAAATGGCATCGGTACGTGGTTCAACCGCGCAGTCCTTAGTTCCCAAGCATTTTCCCGCAAACTGTCAGCGATGGGCCTTGACCCGAGGAAAGCCCCACCGGCTACCCAAGCGCGGGAACTTCGCACTTGGCTTGCAAACGACCTTCAAGACAGTTTCGACTTTGTCTTTGACCGCGCCGCGCACGCGGCCTCGGCGGTCTATCACCTGACCGATGAACTCTGGGTCATCCCCAAGTTCGTTGAGTTTGCCAAAGCCCATGGACCTGCTTCCCTAGCTGTTGTGTACGACGCACACGGCGATGCTGGCGCCGAAGCAAACTCTCATCCAGCTACGGCGTCGCCGAATCAACAAGCGGTCGAGGAACTTGGACCGCTTGCCACGTTGTATCCGCGCCGGGCGACGAACATCATGCATGACAAGTTCATCGTAACCGATGCCCATAGCGGCTCGCATGCACCGTTGCGGCTGCTCACCGGCTCTGCCAATTTCACTACGGAAGGCATCACTCAGCAAGCAAATCTGCTTCACTCATTCGATTCCAACGAACTTGCACAACTGTATAGCAATCGTGCCGCCGCCATCTCGTCCGACCCGTCGATCACAGCGACGGCAAGATTACCGCATGGCTGGACAGACCCGGTCGCAATTGGGGACGCACTGATCCGTGTCTCATTCTCGCCAGAACCCACCGCCGAACACACGCAGATCGATGCCATCGTTGATGCGATATCGAAAGCCCAAGACTCCGTTCTCTTCTGCTTATTTTCGCCTACCGATGAGTCACTACTCAACGCTTGCTTCAAGGCGGGAGACAAAGGCTTGATGATGTTCGGCTTGGTCAACGCGATATCCGAACACGCGGCGCAGACGGCGGAAAACAAACAAGCTGACGGTGGGCATCTGAGCACTTCAGAACTTGCAGCTATCGAGCTCTATCATCGGACTAAAGACAATCGCGATGTGGTTGACGGCAAGTGTTTTTCAAGTGCAACCGTGCCGGAGGGTTTCGATGTCGAGGTTCAATTGTTCCCGGGCGACAAGCGACCGCCTTACCCGCCTGTCATCATCCACCACAAGTTCGTGGTCATCGATGCAGAAGGTGCCGAGCCTGTGGTGTTCACAGGCTCGGCGAACATGAGCAACAATTCGGAGCATAAAAACGACGAAAATTTACTCGAAATCAGAGACAGGCGAATAGCTGGCATCTATATAGCGGAATTTCTACGGCTGTACGAACACTATCGTGCCCGCGCGCTGGCCATAGAAAATAAGAATCCTGGCAAGAAGACTAACCTGGCTTTACAGCCAACGCGGAAATGGGCGGATAAGTATTACGTAACAGGAAGTGCTGAGTCAAAGGCACGCGCTGCGCTTGCTGCGCCGGTAGCCGCAGTAAAGAAATGAGTTTGCCGCGACTTGGTGGCATGGCGCACAGCTTTCGCCGGCCCCAGGTGCGATGATGCATGACCGCGACGCGGATCAGGAGTTTTGCATGAAAGCATTGCCTACGATATCCAAGCCGGTCGTCTTGCCGGATGCTTCGGTCTGGTTTTCAGCTTACGCCTTTGGCTGGGGATACCGCGCCTTCTCCATACCGGCCGAAGTCCTGCGCGAGCAGCTAGGCGCCGCTGACACTACACGCTCTCAGCTCGCACTTGCGTTTGAACTCGGTAGAAAGCGCATCTCGCTAAGCATCGAGAAATGCTCTAGCGCTGACGCTGGCGAGCGGATCGCACTTCGAACGCTCGACGTCTGAGCAGCCGCTGTCGCCTATTCCTGATTTCTATCTCCTGCTGCCTTAAAAGGTTCATCGTGGACCTTTAGCATCGGGCGATTCGCATTCACGCGCTTCACAGCCGGCATCCGCGACTCCTCCCTGGATCCAACCGGAGCGTAGATGCTCGTTCACTTCATGCCGTCCTCCGGCATTGTCATTGGCATGCTCGTCGCATGCTTTGTCATGGTCCTCGCATTCGAGGCGACTAATGGTTTCCATGATGCATCCAACGCCGTTGCGACCGTCATTTATACGCAATCCCTGAAGCCCGTTCCTGCCGTGATCTGGTCCGGCCTGATGAACTTCGTGGGCGTACTGGTCGGCGGCATTGCAGTGGCGTATGCGCTAGTCGAAATCCTGCCGCCCGACGTACTGACACCGCCCGACGGCGCGCCTGCGGTCCCGATGCTTGTGTCCATTTTCGCCTCAGCGCTCTTCTGGAACATCCTGACGTGGGCCTTCGGCATCCCCAATAGCAGTTCGCACTGCATCATCGGCGCGTTGATCGGCGTAGCGGCGGCCGATGCGCTGCTCAAATCGCGCAGCTTGTCGCAGGGCGTCGACTGGAAGCAGATCGTCACGGTGCTGGAGGGGCTCGCCATCTCGCCGGTGCTCGGCTTCTTTTTGGCCGGCGCACTTTACGGCCTGCTTCGACTGATCGTGCGCAAGGGCCACCTGTTCGAAGCGCCGGAACAAGGCAAGCCGCCAGTCCTGTGGCTGCGCGCAATGTTGATCCTGACCTGCACGTCGGTCAGTTTTTCGCATGGCACCAATGACGGACAAAAAAGTATCGGCTTGATCATGCTGACAATAATCGGACTGCTGCCCGCGACGTATGCATTAAATCCGCAAGCCATTGACCAGTTGCAGCAACTGCACCAGCATGCTGTCGAAGCGATACCGTTGATTCAAAAATATGGAGACGACGTAAAGCAGGATGCGCTGAAATCTGCGCAAGCTCTGCAGAATGCGGGGCCGGAGCTTGACCGGCAAGCGTCCCAACTCAAGTCAGAAGCAACGCCGCCGAACGATGAGCGTGCGACGCGGGCACAGTTGCGCGGGTATATCTATGACGTCACCTCTCAGATGAAACACGTTGGGGAAGTAAAAGACGCCTCATCCGATGATAAAAAACTTGCCGGGACACTGCTTAAAGAAATGAGCCTGCCGGTAGAATATGCGCCACTCTGGGTCCGCATGCTCAGCGCGCTTTGCTTGGGTATCGGAACGATGGTTGGATATAAACGTGTAGTCCGCACGCTTGGTGAACGCCTTGGGCGGCAACACATGACACCAGGCCAAGGTCTCAGCGCCGAACTCGTAGGCTCGGTGCTGATTGGGACAGCGGGCTTCACAGGACTGCCTGTGAGTACGACGCACATCGTAACGTCTGGGATCGCAGGAACGATGGTCGCCGGTGGCCAGGGCGTGCAAGGGAACATGCTGTTGCGAATCGCGCTGACGTGGATCGTTACGCTGCCAGTGACCATGCTGCTGTCGGCCGGACTGTTCTATGTGCTGGCCAACCCGCGCTTTTGACAAAGCAATGAATCAAGGTGTGCCGGCTTGAAACGTAAGCGCCACATCATCCAAGCAACTGGTGTGTGATGCATTATCGCGCGGTTGTCACGTCACTATAAAATGTTCTCGACCTATCATGGCACAAAGCGGCATCCGCAAATTGCTGTCAATCGGCCGCAATGGTACGGGCGCTACTAAATGTTGAAATCTCTCTCCATTCGGAATGCGCCAAACACTCCGGGCGGATCTCATGTTGCTAAGCAAAGCAGTACGCGTAAGCAGGCAAATGAATTAATCTTGACTGGCGCATCGACGACTACCAGCCGCGCCGATGACTAGTTGCCGACCCTTACGGCGCTTGGGCTGGTGACGCAACGCCTAAGCATCGCGCCTAGCGCTCAACTGATGCTGAGGGCGAACAAAGTGAGGGACCGAAGTCGACCGACAAGGGACGGTGGCATTTCTTTGAAGCGGTCATTCGCCGGCCGCGAGATAACCCTTCAACGGGCAACTCGACCTACGGACGTTCGGTGCGCCCCTCAAAGAAGCCTAACCGCACATACTCGATGAAGAAGCCGTCTTGGAACTCTGATCGAAGATGGTCACGCATTGCGAACGCTATCGCTTCAAAGCGCTCGTACTCGTGCGCATTCCATGGTCCCGGGTCTGGAGGATATTCCCAGTTGAGCGACAGGTCGTGCCATAAGTCATGTCGGCAAGTTTTTTCCGTGTCGCGTCAGCTAGCGGCAGCGAGTCCTCAATCGGGCCTACTGCGTACTTGTCGCGGGCTGCGTCATCTCCAGCCCAAATACAGCCGCCACCCCACTCAAACATGAGTCGGAGTCGATAATTTTCGATCATCTTTCATCCAAATCAAAAGCTTGCCCGATGGAACCCGTTCGCCTGTCCGCACAAATCAAGTTGCCGATGACCAAGGCGAGTACCGAGAAGGGCTGCTGTTGGCCGAACGCTACCTTCTGCAAAATCTCCTTGCTCGACGTGGCAAACACTAAACCATTCGGCTCTCGGGAGGCGCCGGTGACAGGCGCTGCATGATTGCTTCCACGGCTTGCTCGACCGAAACCTTAGCGGTGTCGACGACGAGGTGCACTGACCCCCATGGTTCGTATTCACGTTCAAGCACGCTTTTCCATGTCGGCAACTGAAAGCCTGGGATATCAGCGTTCCGCCCTTCGACCCTGTGACGGTGCAGCGTGGCGTTTGAACAAATCAGCTCGATCTCGAAAATCTGCACACCTGCATTGAACGCTCAACATCCCTAATGCTCCCTGTGCGATTTGTGCCTAATTGTCGCGGATTCCGGAGCAGCCCTTCGGTGACCGGCCTTGGCCGAACTGCGTCTTATGCAGCGCAGAAGCTTACTGAAACCCTCGTTCCCCCTTAGACCATAGGTCCCTCGGCTTCCCGACCTCGTAGAGCGACGGCTATCGAACTTCCAACAATCATCGTGATTCCCACCAAAGACACGGTACCTATTGTTTCGCCCCAAATGACGTAGCCAAAGAGCGCTGCCCACACGATGCTCGTGTAGTTATACGGCGCCAAGGCCGCGGCATCGGCTTGACGAAAGGCCATGGTCATAAGAAGCTGGCCTGCGGTGGCAAAGGCACCAAGCAGGGCCATAAGACTTAGGGCATCGATCGTCGGCGTGCGCCATGCGAGTAGCAACGATGCACCCGTGATTACAGTGCCAACAATCGTAAAAAACAGGACAGTCGTTCCCGAGTCATCGGTCGATCGGATTCTCTTGATCTGAATAATCGACAACGCGCCGAAAATCGCAGCGGCAATCAGAAGCACCGGCCCAATCCAATTAGTATTCGACCCGCTTGGACGAACTACCAACAAAACGCCTACGAATCCGGCCAGCGCAGCGATGGCATCGCGACGTTTTAATTTTTCGTTCAGCAAGGCCGGAGCAAGGACAATAACAAGTAAAGTTTCTGAATAGACGATTGCCACGGCCTCACTCAACGGTACATAAGGCAAGGCAGCGAAGAAACACGCCGATGCGCCAAGCAGAGTCAAGGACCTAACGATCTGGCCCCGTACATCCATATTCTGCAGCCGGTCAGATATCGTACGGCCACGCAAGCACACGGCGATCGCGGGGATGAATCCAAAAAGCATCCGGAAGAACGTCACTTCGTTCGCCGGATACTGCAAGGCAACGGACTTTCCAAGTGCGTCAACTACCGCGAAGCAAAACATCGAAACAAGTATCAAGCAGATGCTGCGAAGAGGAGTTGCTTGATTTCCCACTACCGAAATAAGGGGCACCTGAGCCTCATGGTTGCTGTTCATCCACGATTACGAAGCCTAATTGTCAACGATTTATGTTATCAGGTCGAGTGTCCGAAGTTGGCCGGCCTCCGCCTTCAGATCTTCGACGCCGATAGAAAGGTACGCCGGACCTTAGGGCGCGTGCGCGCCAGAAATCGAACCACGAGATGCATGACCCAAGTCGATTCCTTGCCATTTGAATTTCGAAACACCGATAGCTATGCAACTCAGGAAGACCATCACCGATATCACAATCAAGATTTTGGTTTTCGCGCCCATAAGTCTCCTAGGACCGGTGATACAGGATAATCGCGCCAATTATCACTCAATTGGACGCCGGCGGCGACCGACCGCTTATGGCCGAACAGAGCCTGATGCGGTCGGGGAAAATTGCCCATTCTCCTTGAATCAGATGCCTTAGATATGATCGTTCACGATCGCAATCGTGAAGCCGTCTCGCCGTCCGCTGCCCTTCTGCAGAACAGAAATGGACCCATTCCAGCGACCAGTGGGCGCGCTCTTGACGGCGTAGCCGTCGGGGTTTCCAAAGGGTTCTCCCTTTGGGCACCATGTGTAAAGAAAAAGTGCGAAGCATTTTTTGTTTACACATGCATCGTGCCTCCAGCCAACTCAAAATTCACTCTAGAGGTACATATCAAACTCAGATCAAATACAGCTCAAACACAGATAGTTTTGTTTCCGGTACAAGTCAGAGTCAGGTAGAGTACAGCTCAGACTCAATCTCGCACTCGACCATGAATGATGCTGCTTTTCGCGATCACTTCGCTGCCTTCGCCGCCAAAACCGAGCGGCCGATTTCCTCGAGATTTCGAGATGCATTCGAGGGAATCGAGATTGCTTTAGAGGCAGGCGTAACCCGCGCTCAGGCGCGAGACGAACTGGCGAGATTGGGACTCGACATTAAACAAAACACATTCAATGTATTGCTGATGCGAGTTCGTAAAGAACAAGCCGAAAAGAAAGATAGGCCGTCAGCACACGGCCTATCCTCAACGGCTATGTTAGAAAATGCGCCGTTGCGCGATCAGTCCTTGGAAAAATCGGTTTTGCAACGGGGGGAGTTGGTGAAGCGTGGGGAGTCGATACACTTGCCGAACGATTGGCTTACTGCCGAATTGACACCGGCTCAATCGCGCTCACTATCGGCAGAACAAAAACAACAGCGCCGGAAAGCGCGTGACAGGCTTTTTCATCCGACGCCTTACGATAAACTCGATGCTAAGTAACTTGGGCGGCCAAACTGATTTACCAACCTATGCGGCCCTTACCTCTTGCAATAATTCGGGGTGGTGATACAGCACCTTCAACAGCTTCACCAATGCAACGGGTGGTTTTGTTTTCCCGGTTTCATAGCGAGAAAATGCATTCGTGCCACCGCCGAAAATCTCTCCTGCTTCGCGCTGGTCAAGATTCAGCTTCTTTCGCACGCTCAAGATAAACGCAGGATCGGCAAGCTCAGAATTCACCTTCACGTTGAATTCCTTCATCAGCGCCATCGTGCGCCGCGACTCCGCAGCGTCGAGAACTGCCTCGTCGCACGCCGGACAAAAGTCACCGGTCACCTGCTCAAGGGATAACGTTTGACCCTTGTACACATACGGTAGGTCGCGAGTCTCATGCACCAGCTTAGCCGCACCACAAGACGGGCATTTCATGCTCATAACTCCTTGAACGATACGATCAGCACATCGTCGATGACGGTCAACTTGAGGTACACCGGCCCGGCGCTCGTCACGGGCCGATACACGTCCTGCCATACCTTGTGATCATCATATGTTGTCATGCTCTTAAAAAAATCTTTGGTCGTCAGTGCGATAACCACGGCCCGCATTTCATCAAAATCAAAACCTAATGCTGCTGCGCCTTCACGCGCCGACCGCGTGGTACGAACCTGATCCGCCTCTACGAGTTGTTTGACGATGGATAGCTTGCAATGGGGCGTATTCTTGTCCATGCAGTACATTAACCTAATAGGCTAATTTTGGCAAGTAGGGCAGTCGGCATTAAGGTAATACGCTACTGAATCGCGTCCGGTGCTTTCTTGTTGACTACGCTACTAACGGGATCAATACGGAATTCGTAATCCTTCATATATGCCCGTTCCTTGATCCGGTTCTCATTTGCAGTTCTTTCCGATGCTTCTAGCTTTGTCAGCCCTTCGGAAGCCAGCTGGTACCGGCAAGGCGAAGCCGGGCGGTCGCTGCGGCCTTGTTCTTCCTTATCGCGGCGAGCAGAACGGTGGCTTCGGGGAAACCGCTGCTGATACAACTTCTGCGATGCGTGCCTTCAATACACCGGCAATTGGTTCCTAGGCGCGCCCGATTGCACCCGTCATCATATTTTCACTGCGACCTATGCAGGTCCCGAATTTTTCGATAATGTACTGTACATCCATACAGTAATTATGAAGATCGACGGTGTGCCTTATGACTGTTTATACGATTGAGCAGGTCGAAGCAGCGAAAACTATTGGCGTGTTCACGATGCGACCGGGGAAGATGCCGCGCTCTGCGCAAGTGCGCGAGTCTTAGCCGATGTCTACGGACTAATGATCTACCACCATGAGTCATCGGTTTCCGCAGGTACGTTCACCGCAGAACAACTTCATGCCGTAGAGGTGGGTTTTACGCAGGCAGCACAATCGTCAGGGCACTAAAGATGCGGGCAGTACTCAATCGTGCCTATCCAAGCGTCGGCAACGACAGTGATATTGACCACTGGCAATTTGATTTCTCCCTCGTCGATTCGAACGGTGTGGTTCTGTACGACACGATTGACATAGCGACTGTCCGAACGGTCTCACAAAAGCATTCGGTCGGATCATTTCAGGCCATGTGTAAGGCGATCCTAGGGACCGCCGCCCGCGATTTTCATCGCTTGGTAGGACAAGAATTTGCCAGCGAATGAGAGTTCAGTTGGATGAGTATCTGGAGATGCTGTCGGGTATTATCATTCTTGAGCGAAGCGTCGACAGCAAGTTCAAACACACTGCTCCATAGCCACACGGCGCGTCGATCGATTTCGTTTTGTTTCGGGGAAGGTCTTCCAACCAAGCACGTCGCGCCATGCATCTGCCACGGATCGGCTCGGCCCACCACCAAACCAAGATAGCAGGCCACTTTCAGTGGCTCCGCCTCGCTAATCTCCTCGATCTCCATCTTCAGAAGGTTGCAGCGCAACGCTGCGGCTAAATCAAACCCTCTGCTGCCCCGGGCGCTGTAGGAGACAAACCTGCTGCTGTTTGCCACTCTTGCAGAACCCGCACCAGTAAATCGAAGGTAATGGGCTTATGAAGATACCCATCGAATGCGGCAAAATCGTCGTCCCCTAGATCGGCCCGGCCTGTAATGGCAATCATATATGCGTCTTGTGAAGCTCCTTCGCTACGGAGGCTCTCACACGCCACTCTGCCGTCACCATCGGGCAGCTCGACATCCGCCAAAATGAAATCAAACGGACGTGAGTAAGCGAGAGCGCGCGCTGTTTCACAATCGTGCGCGACCGTGACAGCGTGTCCAAGCTTTTCAGCAAGCGCTGCAAGACTGGCGGCGAGATCGCGGTCATCATCAAGTATGAGAATTTGCATGTGGTCTCCTTGGTCTTTGAAAGCGGACGCATTTACACGCAAAAAGAATGCCAAACGCGCTTCAGACCTTAACCGATTCTTCTGCATAACCAATGGCTTAAGCTCAGCATGACGCCCGTCGCGTTCCGCTGATCACCTTGGCGCAGCTAGAGGCAAATACCCCTGAAAACTTGCAGGCAAATATCGGTGTGGAATAGGAGAAAGGCGCCTTTAGCCTTAAATCTGATTTGGACCTAATTTTTGCCAGTAGCTATAAAAGCTGTATATATGTACAGTATTTTGCATGAGCGCTTTACCGAACCATATCGAATCGATCCACCCAAGCCTTTGGCGAGGGACGCAATTGGCGCGCGCCCATGAGCGGACTGTGGACACGAGTTACGCCGCACTATCAGCCGAGCTGCCTGGCGGCGGCTGGCCGCTGGGAACCATGACCGAGCTGCTTTTACAGCAGCCGGGGATCGGCGAAATGCGCCTGCTGGGTCCCGCCATGGCGGCGTTATCGGATAAGCGCCCGATTGCACTGATCGCCCCGCAGCAGATTCCGAATGCGCATGGCTACGCCTTTATGGGCATAGATCCGAGCAAGCTCATGTGGCTTAAGGCTGCTAAATCGTCCGATGCGCTGTGGGGCGCGGAACAGATCCTGAGAGCAGGCAGCTGCGGCGCCCTCGTGCTCTGGCAGCAACATATCCGCGCCGAGTCGCTCAGGCGCCTGCTGCTGGCCGCACAAAGCTCCGAGATGCTGTTCGTCGTCATGCGGCCGCTGGCGCGTGCCCAGGACTCGTCGCCTGCGCCGCTTAGACTTGCTGTTCGAGGCGTCGCTGAAGGCATCGCCGTCGAACTGATCAAGCGGAAAGGCCCCGCGGCGCCGACGCCGATCATGGTCAAACTCTCTCCGTCGCCCAATTTGATCAGCGAGCATCGTCGCGTCCAGCGGCGCACGGTCGAACTGCCCACGCCTGCGCTCGAGCACGCCGCGATCACCGAATAGTTCGTACCGAGATCGATGCGATGCCCAAAACCCTCCCTAAGTTCGCACCACTAAGCCTAAAGGAACTTCGTTCGCTCTGGAAAAAATACCGAGGCAACGAAGATATCGAGCGGCTCGTGTTGGAGGTTCAGTTCAGCCTGCATTGGTCGACTGAAGGGGGCCCATGACGCACATCGAGGCGGGTTCGATAAATGTTGGAACTACAACGACTTATGGGCTTTCAAGTGATGTTGTCCACAACGCTGTCCACAAATTGTGTGGTCAACATCGTGGATTCGATATCGTGGCGAAGGTCAGTCAGTGATAGCGAATTTGTCGCGATCCTGGCCCGCGATCCAGCGAGGCGGCTTTCCACGACCGCTCCAGGTCGCGCCCGATGCGGGATCACGATATTTCGCAGCGACAGGCTTCGATTGCTTCCGCGGGCCGCGGCTACTGCGTGGCTCGAGCTCTTCGGGCTTGACTTCGTATAGGGCCATTTGCTCGCGGATCCATTCGATCGCGTCACCGCGCTCGGCGTTTCTCAGTTCTTCAATCTGCTTTTCCAGTGCTTCACGTTGCGCAAGCAGGGCGCGGTATCCAGTGTCCGTCATGTGGGTCGTGTTTTCTTCTATGATTAGTAATGTGAGTTCGACCGATCATGGCTCCGGCCGTTCCAGAAACGGAGATACGGCAAAACGGTTATCGCGCGCCGCTCTGAACCGATTGTACGTTGACTAGGCCGTGTTACGACAAAGCGCAGTCGACCCTTGGACAATCCGATGTTAGGTCAGGACAAAATTTGAAATGAGCACGCAATTGAGCAATCGGTGCAGGACATCCCTATACCGTGTGATATACGGTAAGCCCAACAGTAACGAGGAACGCATCGTCTTCCTGATGGCCGGCAGCCGAGAAGCTGCGTCCAAGCGGGCGACATCTGTACTTGCGGCGCTCTTTGACATCGAGCCGCCCGAAGTCTATTTGTACAACCTCGCGTCCTTCGTCGACCTGGTCGATTCGGGCGTGAGTGACGACGAAGATCTTCGTATTTTCGAACTGGGTTGGAAGGGACCATTGGTCAGTGTATGGGCTGAACACCCCCTGTTCCTCACCGACGATTCATCGCTCCTTGGCAAGTGGGCCGAACTCTACGCGGACCTCGCCAGCGCGACGGCAGTGGAAGCAATCAGACGTGCTCGCTCTTGAACGTATCCCGCAGCCACGCTGCTGTTAACTTCACTCGGTGAACCTAGTCGGCCTTCTGAATGGAGGTTCGAGTGGCGATCTATGCGTCTACGCTCACCGAACGTATTCGCGGTTCTCCTCGGCTCAAGCTGCAAGCCGATACTCGTAATACGGCTGATGACGATCGTCGAGAATGGCGTACTGAGCCGCAAGGTTAGCCGGGTCCGGATTGAGCCAGGCGTTTATGTTCTCAGGCTTGATCGGGACGATACAGCGGTCGTGGCCAGCAAGGGCGATTTCCGCAGGGGGATCGTCGGTGACGGCCGCAAACGACAACAGATCCGGCTCACCTTTGCCTGTCCACTTCGACCAAAGGCAAGCGATCAGCATGTCCCGCGGCGGATTGGGCTTGAACTCGAGCACAAGGTTTTCTTCTTTCTCGCCTTCAGCCAACTCACGAGCCTCGACACGGTGACGCGGTACGTTTTCATAAAACGCGCTCACTAGCATCACGCCATGTGTGTATCCGAAGAGCCCCTTCCAGAACCCTTCGAGGTTGTCTCGTCTCGCGTTGTACGTTCCGGGGTACTTGGTGTCGTAGAACGCCGGCTTGCCGGCGGGACGACATTGATAACGCATTGGCTTCACCACAAGCTGACCATTTTCGACAACCATCACCGGCGCGTATTGCCCAGGAAAGATCCGTGAGTCACGATCCTTCAGTTCGGTGCGGTTGATGTCCTCCAGCTTGCCGCGGATCCAAGCGATCTTGTCGATCGCAATCCGCTGGCTTTCGGTCGCCGCTTTGGTGGTCTTTGTCAGCAGCGTACGCTCGGCGTCGGCCAAGCGTGTGCGTTGTTTAAACAAGTCCTCTTCGAGCTTCGTCATTTGATCAGCTGAAAACTCGACGATTGCTTCTTTGATACGCGCTTCTGCATCGTTTTGCGGCAGCAGGAAAGGCACTTCCATTCCCTTGGGAATTTTCGATTTGCTGCCACTTCGGCGGTCCCAAAACAGTCGAAAGAATTCATCGATGTCAATGTCCGCGCCATAGACGTGCACGTATTTGCGATAGTCCGCGGTGATCTGAGCCGAGTAACACATGACGAATGCTCTCCATCTCCTGTTCGTGAACCATGATACCCGCGTGACCAGCGCTGGTCGAAGAGGTGATCACCCTTCTCCACCGACCAGTCCTATCGCACAATGGGAAGTGCTGCCCAGTCAGACGTGTACGCGGGACTGCGCCTGTCCTGATTCATGTGCCATGTTCTGCGCTGCTCAACCGCGCCGACCTTCAATGTCCCACGTCCGTACTTGTCGTTGATCGCATCAAGTGCAACCATCATCTTCGCTTGCCGACTGGCATCGCGACCGAAGAGCTCGCCTTGCTCAATTGAGATCGATTGCAATTCGTGAAGCAGCACCCCGGCCTTCGCATACCGGAAACCCTCCCGATAGATCTGACGCAGTCCGAACAACGCCAAGTCGACCAACGTCAACGTGTCCGACGTGGGTGAAACGAGCGGGACATTGATGGCGCGGCTGTATTGCGGGTCGTCGCGTTTGAACGGACTTGTGCGAATGAAAACCTGGACCTGATTGGCGTGCAACGCTTGCCGACGCAATCGCTCGGCCGCTGTCGCGACAAATTGCGTGACGGCCTGCGTCAGCTCATCGAGTGTATAGACGACATGACCGAAGCTGCGCGAGCAAAGCACTTGCTTTTGCGGCTGCCCCGCATCTTCAAACCCATAGCACGCGATGCCATTGAGCTCGAGCAAAGTCCGCTCGAGCACTACGGAAAACTGCTTTCGGATGAACGAAGGACTCACGCGTTTGAATTGCAGCACCGTTTCGACACCCATCTCATGCAGACGCGCGCCGATCTTGCGACCGACGCCCCAGACCTCGCCAACGTCCACGCTCGCAAAGATGTTGTCGCGCTCTTCTGCCGTCAGTATTCCGATATCACATACCCCATGCCATAGGCGCCCCACATTCTTCTTCGCGATGTGGTTCGCCATTTTCGCGAGCGTCTTTGTGGGACCGATGCCGATGCACGTGGGAATGCCGATCCACTGCAGCACCTGGGCGCGTATCTGAGGGCCATAGGTCGTCAGGTCACAGCGAAATCCGCCCAGGTCGAGAAAACATTCATCGATCGAATAGATCTCTTGGACGGGCGAATACTGGCCGATCACTGACATCATGCGGTCGCTGAGATCGGCATACAGCGCGTAATTTGAGCTGAGTGCGATAAGTCCGTTGGTGCGCTCGAGGTCGCGAATCTGGAAATACGGCTGCCCCATTCCCACTTTCAGGTCTTTCGCTTCCTGCGATCTCGCGACCGCGCACCCGTCGTTGTTGCTGAGCACGACAACAGGTTTTCCAACGAGTGACGGCTTGAAACACCGCTCGCATGACACGTAAAAATTATTGCCGTCGATCAGGGCAAAGGTGGTCATCGACGTTTCTGCGGATGCAAAAGCTGACGCAAATTCCACGTGACCACACCCCATACGCTCATCTCCTGCCCTTCGACGAACGTGATCGGGGGATAGAGCGGGTTCGCGGCATGCAGACGAATGACACCCGAGCGTTTGTACAAGCGCTTGACCGTGAACTCATCATCGACGCAGGCAAGGACCACTCGACCATGCACCGGCTCGATTGAACGGTCAACGATGAGCCGGTCGCCGTCAAAGATCCTGGCATCGATCATCGAATCGCCTTCGACTTGGAACAGAAAAGTTGCGATCGGATTGAGCACCAGCACGTCATTAAGATCGATGCGCTTTTGCGTATGGTCCTGCGCAGGACTGGGAAATCCCGCCGGCACCTTCGCCAGCACTTCGATGAGAAATGAGCCTGCGGCGTCGGCGGTGATAGGGATCGGGCGGCTCATGGACAGACAACACTGTATGGATGTACAGTATTCTATAACGGGTTTTGAAACGCTGAATTGCCCCTTTTTTGTCGATTACGGAGGCTGTTATGGATATGCTTGTTCGGCGAACGCATCCTATGCCGAAGATGGCGGCCTTTGTAGCGGAGCTGCGAGCGGCCTTTGGCGACTCGGTGGACGAAGCGGTGTCTCGCGGGAAGAGCGGCGAGCCGACGTTTTACGCACGTGAAAACGGGCGCACGGTCGGAACGCCGCCAAGCGACCACTACAACGTGTGGAAGGGGAGGACGTGCGCGATCGTCACTATTGCGACGGGTGTGACGGAAGTTGCATTGGCACCGCGATCAGGTGCAGTCAGCGCATGACCCAAGCGATGCAAGGCCAACAGAAAACGCTAGACGAGGAGTTGCATGTTTTGTAGAGAATGAACGGCGCGCAGAATTGTTGTGCTTCCTGGTCGTGACCGCGGCAGCGTCGCATAGCTTGACTAGTGAATGGCGGGTCGACCACGTGGTCGAGAGTTGCCGGCTCTGGCTCAGACGAAACGCTGTAAAGATGCCGTGGCTTGAGCGAGTCAACCTGGGGCAACTCGCACTACGACTCGCGAGACGCGACCTGTTCAAAGCCAAGGTCGTGATCCGGCAGGCACACGTTCAAGCATTGTTCACGGGAGATATGGCGTTGAATCTATCAAGCACCATGGTTCAGCGCGTCTTGGCCATTTGCGCGGACGCGATCGCGCAGCGCCCGTAGCAGCGTGCATATTGCTCACTGAACGGCGTAAGCAATTCCACTAAGTTGCATGCCGACGGCATGGCACATCGCTACGGTGAGCCCATGAAGGGTTTTCTCAGGTCGATATGCGTTGCAGCACGCGTCGCGACGTACTTAAACTCGACTAAAAACGTCCCTAGCAGCGTCAGGTGGGATCTACCGTCAGCTGTTTTAGCAATGCAACGAGTTCGCTGGGCGGCTGACCTTTTTGGCAATAGGCATCAAACTCGTGGTCCATGAGATGACGTCGCACTTCGGTCTCGTCCAACGCAGTAAAGGCAACGATCGCGATATGACTCGTTTTTGTATCTCGGCGAATCACTAAAGCCGCTTCGAAACCCGTGCATCCCGGCGTCGAAATATCCATCAAGATGAGATGCGGCGTCCACGTTATGGCTACATCAACCGCCTGCCGTCCTCCGTAGGCGGTCCGGATATCGAGGACCTCCAGATGCAAATACATCGCCAATGCATCCGCCGCGTTTTGATTGTCGTCTACCACTAGCACACGAAGGCGCGAGCCTGCAGCGCTTACTCGGCGCTCGGTCCATATGTGGTTTCGTGCGGTTTCCCAGTTCATACAACATCTCCAGCAGACGTTACGTTTCATACGTAGTTTCAGCAATTTGGAGACCCAGGAACCCCAGTGAGGATATCTACTCGAGGCCAGCAGCAAGATACGGAGACGATTGACGAGCAATTCGGCAGCTGCTTTCAGCAATTCCATCAAATTACGGCCCGGTAAAAATCACGGCCTGTTAATGTGAAACAATAGAGCACAGTCCTGAGGTCCATCGATGAGCATCCAATCTCGCAACAACGTACACGTCAAGGGCGACGGGCCCTCTACGATTGTTTTCGCGCATGGATTTGGCTGCGACCAAAATATGTGGCGCCTTTTTGCACCGAGCTTCGCTGCCCGATATCAGGTCATTTTGTTTGACCTCGTGGGCGGCGGCGATTCCGACCTCGCAGCCTACAACCGTGCCAAGTACGGGTCTCTTCACGGTTACGCATCAGACGTGCTGGAGATCGTCGAGGAATTCGCAACTGGCCCGGTGATTTACGTTGGACACTCGGTCAGCGCAATGATCGGCATGCTCGCTGCGATCGAGATGCCGGACAAGTTCGCAGCTAACGTCATGATCGGGCCTTCGCCCTCGTTTATCAACGACGGCGAATATGTCGGCGGCTTCGCACGCGCTGACATCGACGAACTGCTGCAAACACTGGAAAGCAACTACTTGGGCTGGTCGAGCACGATGGCACCTGCCATCATGGGGGCCTCGAACGGCCCCGAGATGGGCGAAGAACTGACCAACAGCTTTTGTCGCACAAACCCTGAAATCGCCAAGCATTTTGCACGCGTGACGTTCCTTGCCGATCACCGTGCGGAGTTGTCGAAAGTGACTACGCCTACGCTGATAATACAATCAGACGACGATCTGCTTGCGCCTGTGGGCGTCGGGCAATATATGCACGAGCGGATCGTCGGCAGCAGCCTGAGCGTGGTTCAGAACGTCGGCCACTGCCCACACCTAAGTGCTCCGGGTCCAAGCAAAGATGCAACCGAAGCCTTTCTGGCAGGCCTCGGCTTGTGAACAGGCGACCTGATGCAGACGCTTAATTCGTTCGAGCAAGCATACGAACACGCACCCTGCGGTCTCGTCACCACCCGGATCGACGGCACCATTGTCCGTGCCAATGCGACGTTTTGCAGTTGGTGCGGATTTGCAGCGACGGAGCTCGTAGGTCGACGCCGCATTCAGGATTTGCTGACCATCGGCGGTAAAGTCTTCCATCAAACGCATTGGGCACCGTTGCTGCTAATGCAGCGCTCAGTGGCGGAAGTAAAGCTTGACATTCGCCACAGCGCCGGCCACAAGGTGCCCATGCTAATTAACGTCTTGCGCCGAGGCGATGGCGATGCGCAGTACGACGACTTCGCTTTTGTGATCGTCACCGACCGGGATAAATACGAGCAGGAACTTTTATCCACGCGTTTGAGGGCGGAAGAGGCACTTGAGGCTAAAAAGCAGGCTGAAAAGGCGCTGCAACTGATCAATCGCCGCAAAGATGAATTTCTCGCGACGCTCGCCCACGAGTTACGCAATCCGTTGGCGCCGATCCAAGCAGTCGTAGAGCTGCTCCGGAACAAGGATTTAGTCGATCCTCAAGTGCTTTGGTCGCGTGGCGTGCTTGAACGACAAGTCGGTCAGATCGCACGGCTCGTCGATGACCTGATGGAAGTATCGAGGGTGGTTGAAGGCAAGCTCGAACTGCGGCGACAGAGTATGGATCTGGGCGACGTCATACGGCAGTCGATCGAGGGTTCGCGCGTCCTCATCGATGCGTCGGCACATACCCTGAAGTTGACGCTGCCAGCCGAGCCCATCATGCTTGACGCAGATCCTGTGCGGCTAATCCAGGTGTTTCAGAACCTGGTGAACAATGCAGCGAAGTACACGCCGACTGGTGGCGCTATCGAAGTCAGCGTCGCCCGAGACGGTGACGTAGCGATTGTGACGGTACGCGATAACGGAATCGGCATGTCGCCTGAGCATCTGCCGACGATCTTCGGAATATTTGCGCAGCTGGAACCCGGGCTTTCGCGCTCTCAAGGTGGTTTGGGTATCGGATTGTCATTGGTCGAGTCCCTCATCGAGCGGCATGGCGGTACGGTCACCGCTTCGAGCAAAGGAATTGGGCAAGGAAGCGAATTCGTCGTTCGCCTGCCGAGATCAGTTTCTCGGCATGATGCGTCGCAGCCTGGCGCAACCTCCGATCCCCCCGGTCGTAAAAACAGGCGGGTGCTGATCATTGACGATAGCGAAGATGCAGCGCTGAGTCTTGCGATGCTGCTCGATACCGACGGCCACGAGGTCCGAACAGCACACAATGGGGCAACTGGATTAAAGCTGCTGCTTGAGTCGCCCGCAGACGCCATCCTGTTGGACATTGGCTTGCCAGATCTCAACGGGTACGAACTGGCGGAGCAGATCCGCCAACGTCCCGAAGGGCGTGAGGTCTTGTTGATCGCGCTGACGGGCTGGGGCCAGCCGCAAGACAAGATAAACGCCGAAGCTGCGGGTTTTGATCTGCATCTCACGAAACCGGTCGATTACCTAGAGCTGTTGGCTATCCTCGATCGAGCCTGAAAGCGTGGCTGACATCAGTGGATCTAAATCCGAGTCTAGCTGATCGTGATGTCCGTCGGGATCGTGCCGTCCGCTTTGGGCGCGAATTTGTTCACCATCTTAAAACAGTGAACGAAAGCATATCCTCGATTGCGTCCCTTGACGCGGCGCAGGGTTCAATGACGGTTGTGGGGTCGACTTCCGCCAGTCGCGACGCATTACGAGATCAGGCGTTATGTCAACGCCGACGTTGGGATCATATGTGATCGGCAAGCCCCGATCGCCAGCGATTGCGCTGTTCCGATCGTAAGTGGGACCCTTGTTAAAATTAGGCTAGACGAAAAGCCTCATACTGAGCAGATGCGCGTTCATTTCCCATCAGCTTTTTGATAACGGAACGCGCACTACGCCTGCGCCGCCCAGCGCCCGCAGCGCACCTTTTTTGCCAGAAGACCGGCCTTAGGCCGAACAGCCGCAGAAAAGTGGGGTGTTGCCGATGATGCACGATTTTTTGTTCAATAACCGCGCTGAGCTCATTACCCGGTGTCGAGCGAAAGTGGCGTTGAGACCGGCGCGTGAAGCGACGGTCGAGCAAATTAAAAATGGCGTACCGCTGTTTTTAGACCAGCTTATTAGAACGCTGCGCGTGGAGCAGACGACGGAACCGCTGGATAGCCGCACGATTTCTGGACCAGCAGGCGGCGGCGTAACCTCAGAAATGGGTACGTCTGCGGCACTGCATGGTCGAGCCCTGCTTGACCTCGGGTTTAATGTAAGCCAAGTGGTGCATGACTACGGCGACCTTTGCCAAGCCATCACCGACCTCGCCTACGAGCGCGATGCTCCCTTTGAAGTGGATGAGTTCAGGACGCTCAACCGTTGCCTGGACAACGCTATTGCCGACGCAGTCACCGAATTTGGTTACCAACGCGATAATATTGCTGCTGAAAGGCAAACCCTGGAAGCCAACGAGCAGGCGGGCTTCTTCGCCCACGAGCTCAGGAATTATCTCAACACCGCCTCGCTCGCTTTTGATGCTGCCCATGCGGGAAATTTAACGCTCTCAGGCGCGACGGGGACGCTGTTAAAACGAAGCTTGACGGGATTGCGCGACCTCATTGATCGTTCACTGAATGAGGTTCGAGAAAAGACGGGGAATCCAGTTTCTGCGGACGTGTTTTCGATAGCGGAGTTTATTGTCGAGGTGCGGCATGCGGCGGAACTCGCAGCGCGCGTGAGAGGATGCAAGTTCTCGGTGTCCCATGTCGAGCCCCAGCTTGCCGTTAAGGGTGATCGGGATCTGTTATATGCCGCGCTGGGCAACCTGCTGCAAAACGCATTCAAATTTACGTATGCCCATAGCGAAGTAATGTTGCGGGTCCATGCTGTTGCGGACCGTATTTTAATTAACGTAGAAGACCACTGTGGGGGGTTGCCGCCAGGAAGCGTTGCCTTGTTGTTTCAACCGTTCAAGCAGCACTCGACCGACAAGAGCGGCTTGGGACTGGGCCTATCGATCGCCCGACGAAATGTCGAATCCTATGGCGGCACGCTCACCGCTCTGGACAAACCGGGCGTTGGGTGCATTTTCACGATCGACCTTCCCCGGTATGCAATGCCGGTTCTATAAGCGTCGAGGAATCAGCAACAACTCGCTAATGCGCGTTGCCGCCTCGCGGTAACGCCCAAAAAACAAATCCTCACGCGCGAGAAAAACTGTCGTCTTCTCGGCCGGGTTGAGCCCGCCGACCTGATCCAGATGCTCGATCAGAATTTGAATTTCGTGGGGAGAGATCGTTGCCCCCGCCACCAGTTGGTGGGACATACAGGACGCCAGCACGAACGCATCATCGTCGGTGAGGTGTTGGTTCATTGAGGTTCCTAACTCACCATCCCCGAAAACCGGACCTGCATGCTGAGGTTACACGAAGGAGGCGTATGCAGTTCGTCTACCGAGACTTCAATATCGAATGCATTGTCGAACAGATCGGCACAAACTTCGTTGGTCGCGCGGCGATTTCGCGAGTGTCATCGAGCCGAGAACCGGAAACCTTGCACGAGACGAGTTGTTCCCCAGCGTTTGCGACTGAGTTAAAAGCGGTCGGCTATGCCCGCAATTTCGCCGAAATGTGGTGCGACAAAAATTTCATCGATGGATGTACCTAGCTTACTAAGTGGCGAAGTTCGAGATCAGCGCGAGCAGATGAGTCGGCGACTGACCTTTCTGGAAATAGCCGTCAAATTCATGGTCAGTCAGATGGCGAAGCACTTCCGCTTCATCCAACGCGGTAAAGGCAATGATCGTAATTTCACGGGTGCGAG
This sequence comes from Burkholderia sp. PAMC 26561, assembly GCF_001557535.2. NCBI lineage: Bacteria > Pseudomonadati > Pseudomonadota > Betaproteobacteria > Burkholderiales > Burkholderiaceae > Burkholderia > Burkholderia sp. PAMC 26561. Next base: position 255,884 of record NZ_CP014309.1, on the reverse strand, counting down.
CATCCTGCCGCAAAGCGAGCGCGGCCTGGAAGCCGTTGCAGTCGGGCATGGAGATATCCATGAGGATCACATGCGGACTCCATGCGACGCCTACCGAAATTGCCTGTGCGCCTCCGAACGCCGTCTGACAGTCGATCTTCTCAAACGCCAGGTAGGTCGCGAGCGCTTCAGCGGCGTTTTGATTGTCGTCGACAACCAGAACGCGCAAGGTGCCCTTGCCAAGCTTAATGCGGCGTTGGGTCCAAGGACCAGCGCGTGATTTGTTCGACGATAAGTGCATGGGAGACTCCTTGCGCACGTTTGCAGCACCGCACGTGCCTGCCAAGGTTTTGTTGAAGCCTTACCGCTCCATCTATATATGATAATGTCTCTTATCACATATAGCGGAGCTGCCCATGGCCACCCTGTCAGACGAGATGACGCGCATCCTCGAAGAAGCCGCCGAAGGACTTAAGGCGCTGGAGGATGAAGTCATCACTGCCGGATTCGATCCGGACGACCCGGCCAGTGTCGATGCCGCCATCCGGCACATCGACGACACTATCGATGCCAAGGTCGCGCGCTTTCGCGGCAACCGGCTCGTCGAGGAAGCGGCGGATGCGATCAAGGCCGAATGTCGCGCCAACATTCTTCTGCAGGCCACTGTTCGTGACACTGATCGCGGCACGCGCACGCTGCATTGAGCGTGGCTTCCGGATCGTTGGCATGCGTAACGCAGACCAAATAAGTGGATTTTTAGAAGGACCAGCTGATGAAACCTGATGCAGTTCAGTTCGTCATGCGTTCGTCCGTTGAAGACGATCCTTTTGGCGGACCCGAGAGTCAATATAGCCGCGAGCTCCAGCAATTCTTGGGCATTTTGTGCGCGCAGGGCGGCCAACTTGTACGTCCCCGCTTGTCGATGGACAACGCGCACGTGCAGGCCGTGGTGGAATTTAATGTGCCCGTGAGCCCGGGCGCGCTCGAGATCCTCGGGGCTGCGCTGGCCGCGTGGATCCGCGGGCGAGCCGGCCGGCAAATTGAACTCATTGGTGCGCACGTCCAAATCAAAGCCAATTCAGCCGCCGATATGCAAAGGCTCATCGAGCAATTCGCCGCGTTCCAAAAAACCTTGTAACCAGGGATCAGCATGACTGAGGCGCTCCTTGTCCGCTCGTCCGCGCCGCTGCCGGCGCTGATGACCCGCGCCGGCGAACGCGCCGGTGTGCGCTTTCTAGAATTCTTCGCCTCCAACATTCGCAACCCAAATACACGGCGAGCCTATGCGCATGCGGTGGGCGAGTTTTTCGCCTGGTGCGCGCAGACCGGCGTGAGCTCGATCACTGACGTGCAGCCGCTGCACGTGGCGGCCTGGATTGAACTGCAGACGCAGATGCTGTCGGCGCCGACCGTCAAGCAGCACCTGGCGGCAATCCGCCACCTGTTTGACTGGCTCGTCACTGGCCAGGTCGTGCCGCATAACCCTGCGGCGTCCGTGCGTGGGCCGACTCATACAGCTCGCAAGGGCAAGACCCCTGTGCTCGATGCGAGCGAAGCCCGGCAGCTGCTTGATAGCATCGATGTCAGCACACCCATTGGCCTCAGGGATCGGGCGTTGATTGGGCTGATGGTGTTTTCGTTCGCACGGGTGGGTGCAGCGCTCGCGATGCGCGTGGACGACGTGTACACGCAGAACAAACGGTTATGGGTGCGCTTGCGCGAGAAAGGCGGCAAGCAGCACGAGATGCCTTGTCACCACACGCTTGAAGCGTATCTGGATGCGTACATCGACGGCACCGGGATTGGCGCCGAGGGTAAGGGGCCGCTGTTTCGCACGATCCAGCGCGGGACTGGGCGCCTGAGCACCACTGCCCTGCCCCAGGCGAATGCGTATGCGATGGTGACGCGCAGAGCGCTTACGGTCGGCATCAACACGAAGATTGGCAACCACACGTTTCGCGCGACGGGCATCACCGCCTATCTGAAAAACGGCGGCACGCTGGAGAACGCAGCGGCGATGGCAAACCACGCGTCGACCCGTACCACCCAGCTCTATGACCGGCGTCACGACAACATTACCCTCGACGAAATCGAGCGGATTCGCGTGTAGTTATGCCGTAGTGCATCAATAAGGCCGTCTTAAAGCGGCCAGAATCGGTCATTCGACAATCGCGCCTAAATTGCTGACAATATGTGCACATGGACACTGGAACACACGGATGCTTACTTTGGCTGATACACGCATCCGGAATATTGAGGTCGCCGAGAATGGCGAGTCATTCGTTGATCTCGCAGTGTTTTCCGACAAAATTTCGGTCGATCTCAACCGCACCTTAATTTCAAGTCGAAGTGAATTCTTTCTTTACGCTCGAAAGACAGTCGCCAAGCGGTTGCTTGTTGCTAATCAGGCGCTCCCAAATGGACTTCAGTTACTAATTACCGAAGCTTATCGTCCACTCTCACAGCAACGAGCATCTTTCCAACGTTATGTTGCCAAGGTGCGCGGCTCCTATCCTGGGATTAGTGACGATGAGGTATTGGACATTGCGAGCCGCTATGTTGCGCCACCTGATGTCGCTGGCCACCCTACCGGTGCGGCCGTTGATCTTACGCTGCAACAAATCGGTGGGGGTCACGTAGAGATGGGCAGCGTCTTGAATGCCATGGATACGGAATCGTCCGGCGCTTGCTACACCGCGTGCACTTTTATCCCGCAAACAGCGAAAGCGAACCGTAGGATTTTGGCGAAGGCGATGGAGATAGCGGGCTTCGTGAACTATCCATCGGAGTGGTGGCATTGGTCATACGGCGATCGTTACTGGGCCGTAGTAACGCAGCAGGCCCAAGCTCTTTATGGTCCTGTCGAAGAAGACGCGGTAGCCTCAGACCTTTACCGCTATCAGGAACAGCAGAATGAGTACCGCTCGACCAGTGACACCGACCTGGATGCCGATCGCCATTGGAGAGATGGGGACGAAGCGGTTTCCGGTAGGAAAATGCAATCCACGTATCGTTGAATACAACAGTTACACGAACCTCCTTGGGTACGATGACAAGATCTCTTGGTGCTCATCGTTCATCAATTGGTGTCTATTTCAGGCGGGGTTTGTCGGTACCGGGTCGGCTGTAGCGCGCTCGTGGTTGAACTGGGGCATCTCTATTACCAGCCCTGCGTACGGTTGCCTCGTTGTTCTCACCCGAGATGACCCGCTCAGTTGGAAAGGGCATGTAGGTTTCTATCTCCGGCACGACGAGAACCACATATATCTGCTTGGCGGAAATCAGCGCGGTGAAGTGAGGGAGCTCGCGTATTCCAAAGGTCGTATCCTTGCTTACCGGTGGCCCAACGCCGCGAACTCTTCGTAGCGAGGTTGGCCTGGAGGTGTACCGTGGGGCTGTTAGTGGCCATGTGCCAGCGACTGACGATAGGCACAGCCCGGCTAACAGCAGCCTGTCGTCCTCCTCGCTTGTATCGTCGACAACTTGACTTATGCGGGATGGCGACACGCCTGACCGTCTAAACTTGCGCGGCGTGGTTGATATCGAGTACGGTGAGCGCTCTTTGGTTCATCTCATATCGTATGGTCACTGTCCGCCTATTAGATTCCGACGATGCAGAGCAATTCAAAGCATTGCGTCTTCTTGCCGTCGATAACGCCCCCACCGCCATATGGCCTACCCGCGAGGAGGAACTAGCACGTTCGATTGAGGAGGTTGCCGCTCGCATTCGTTCGACGCCGACACAGGCGGTGTTCGGAGCGTTTGAGAGCAAGGTGCTGATCGGTATCACGGGCGTGCGTCGTGAACCGCTGCGTCAGGTGAATCACAAAGCGACAATCTGGGGCGTGTTTGTCAACCCGTCATACCGTGGACGAAAAATCGCACAAACGCTTTTGTCGGCAGCGACAGCGCACGCGGCCGAACAGTGGGACGCTGTCCAACTGATGCTTTCTGTCAATGCGGAGAATCTGCCCGCAAAGAGGCTTTATACGTCGCACGGCTTTCAGTCGTTTGGCTTAGAGCCTCGCGCCATGAAGGTCGGAGATCGTTTCTATGACGAGGAGCATATGTGCAAACAAGTGGTCTAGCTTGCCGCGTCGCGCTAGACTGGGTTCGGCCACGAGCGGTCGCTCGACTGTACGATGAGGATCGTCGACAATCTGACTGCAACTAAACGCTTGCTGAAAATACCAGCCCTTGATAACTCATACGAGAGATGGAATAGAAGTTGGTTACTGTGGAACGCACAACAGGAACGATGATGTCGAAGGTTTGCCTGTTTCTGCTGGGGTTTTTGCTTATTGCTGAGTTACGACGGCATCAAATCTTGTCCGGCACTGGCACAACAATCGCCGCAGCCCTCTATGGCGTGTTGGGCTTGCTGGGTCTTTTATCGAGGGAAGTATGTGTCTTCTCTGGCACTCCTCGATCAATGAAAACCGAAAGATGGATTGTTGATGCACGAGTTCGGCCACCCTTATCAGCATCGAGGCAGTCCGTTGGGTCCGCTCCCGATGGTCAGGCGGAAAGGCATTCTTAGAACTTGGTCCTGACGATTTATCCGGAGTTATTGAGGTTCAGACAATGCAATTGGGTGCGCGCGAGTTTTCGTCGCACCTGGATGTCGAGAGGCGTATGAACGAAGTCCGTGCCTCTATCGCAATGCTTCTAGATATTGAAGATGTCGGCTGGGAGAAGCTCTTCGATACCGCCACAAGGCGATAACCCTTCACATCACCCCCAGCGAAAACGAGGAGAAGGGCCATTGCCTTCCAGTTGCGGACGCTTGGCATGACGTGCAGCATCGTCAACTATCGGTTACTTGTGAGACCAGAAATTGTCAGGGGCTAACCTAGCTGCGCGATGTACTTCAGCATCGTTGTTACTAGTTAGAAGAATCCGTAAGACTTGAGCTTCCTGGCGAAACAAAAGTTCCCATCGGGCAGATATTACAACCTGTTGGGGACGAAGGGTACGAATACAATTGCTTGACGGCAAGCACGTGCTTCCGTCAAGCGAAAGTTTCCTCGTCATCACCGAGACCAGATCGATTTCCTCCGAATTCGGGGTTCGCGGAGGCGTGCCGTAACGACGGGTTATGCTTTGAGGTACTGTACGGATTGTCAAGTCCAAACGGGGCCGCATATCGCGAGCTACTATTTGAATGCTAAAAAGCGGAGACGTTTTCGACATGAAACGGTCGCGTGACGCAAAGACCTAATCTTCTATTGGCTCACCGGCAACGAGCGCGACACCGTTTGCAACTTGCTTTCCAACCGCCTCTGCAACCTCTCGGATACTCCGAAAACCCGTTGGTGCCCAGTACAGCCATGTATTCTCGCCGACATTGAAAGTTGCGTCACCAACATTGACGGTTCCCGAAACGTAATCGGCACCATCGAAAAAATTGAACGCCATCCGCGCACCATCTGAACGTGAACGTACGCTCGTAATATGGATCGTAACAGGCACGCCATTCGGATCAATACGAAGACCGAGGTGTTCAGCCCGCATTGCAAACGCCGACATCATTGCAGCGCGGATCCACGGGCTAACTAAAACACCGTCGGCTTCAATCTTCGGATGCTGAATACTATTTGCCACCTGTATCCGCGTCTGGACACTGACCGAGCGTTGAGAGTCAACGTTTGGGACCGTCGCCAAACAGCCAGAAAGTAAGCCTACAACGTAAGCGTCGCGCGAGGGCCGCACTTGATCTTGCTACCATGAGACGCCAAAGTGGTTCCCACTACTTGAATGGTGGGAACTACTTTGACATTAGAAAAATCGCACTCGGGCAGTCGTAAGGGCTGCCCGAATCATAGTCCGGAGTTTCGGCGCCGAATGGTCGATGCGGCCTGTGAGCCCGGTGTGTCGGTTTCAAGTCTTGCTCGTGAGAACGGGTTGAACGCTAATCTGCTGTTCAGATGGCGACGAGAACATAGAGTTAAACAGCAGGGCAAGGTTAGCGGGCTTATTCCCGTGAGCGTGGTGACAGACGTAGCGAGCGTGGTTGCGCCGGAGGCGTTGATCGAACCGGATAAGGCGAAGGCGACATCACCGGGCGGCACGATCGAAGTACGAATTGGCCGTGCAATGGTCAAAGTGGATGGCGCGGTTGATGTCGAGACGCTTCGAGCTGTGCTGGCGAGTCTGAGATCGTGATCGGCCTGCCGGCGGGTACGCGAGTGTGGATTGCAGCAGGTATCACCGACATGCGCTCTGGATTCCCGGGGTTAGCTGCCAAGGTGCAGACAGCGCTCGGTGAGAATCCGCTGAGCGGCGACGTGTTCATCTTTCGTGGGCGCCGTGGCGATTTGATCAAGATTCTATGGGCGACTGATGACGGGGTCTGGCTGCTCGCGAAGCGCCTCACAAATGGCCGTTTCATCTGGCCACAGGCTGATGGCGGCAAGATCCATTTGACGAGCGCCCAGCTATCCATGGTCCTCGAAGGGATCGATTGGCGCCAGCCTCGTCGCACAGCGGCATTATTGATGGCGTAGCGGTTGTAAACCGCACGGGATACTCGTAAACTGCGGCGTATGCCGAGCGACGCCGATCTCCCCGATGATGTTGTCACCCTGCAAGCCTTGCTAAGCGAGGCCCTCGCATCAATTGCCGATCGGGATCGCGAGATTGAACGCCTGAAGGTTCAGATCGACAAGCTCAAACGGATGCACTTCGGCCGTAAATCCGAGCAGTTGGATCGGCAGTTGGATCAACTCGAGACACAGCTAGAGGATCTGGCAACTGGGCAAGGCGCCGCCGACGTTCGCCGGGCGCGCGCGCGATCTCCAAGTTCGGGCATCTCCGTGCAGGCGCCCAAGGAAGCTCTGCCACCCCATCTGCCACGCGAAGATCGCGTGCTCGAACCCGATCCGACATGCCCCAAGTGCGGCAGCGCCATGCGCGCGCTTGGCGAAGACGTGTCCGAGCAGTTGGCGCGCGTCACCGCTATGTTTAAGGTAATCCGCACGATTCGACGCAAGATGGCCTGCCCCAGTTGCGGTCACATCGAACAGCCGCCGATGCCGGGGCTGCCGATCGAGCGCAGCATGGCGCATCCGAGCTTGCTCGCTGACATCCTGGTCTCGAAGTACGCCGACCACATTCCCTTGTATCGCCAAACGGGGATCGCTGCGCGCGAAGGCGTACGCCTTGATCGCGCCACCACAGCGCGCTGGGTTGGACAGTGCGAAGAACTCTGCAGGCCGCTGACCGAAGCGCTGCGCGCCTATGTTATGGCGGCCACCAAGATCCACGCGGATGACACACCGATCCCGGTGCTCGCGCCGGGCAACAAGAAAACCCGCACGGGTCGGCTCTGGGTCTACGTTCGCGATGACCGCCGTTCGGCTTCCATAGAACCGGCCGCCGTCTGGTTCGCTTACTCACCGGACCGCAAAGGCATCCACCCACAAACTCATCTTGCTAAATTTGAGGGCATCCTTCAGGCGGACGCGTATGCGGGCTATGCTGATCTGTACCTCGATGGGAAAATCCATCCGGCCGCTTGTTGGGATCATGCTCGGCGGTATGTCTTTGACGTCCATGAGAAAACGCCGTCGGAAACCACCACGCAATTGCTTGACAGGATCGGCGAGCTATACGGTATTGAGGCTCAGATCCGCGGCAAGCCTGCAGATGAACGATTGCGCGTGCGCCAGGAAAAGAGCAAGCCGCTGCTCGTGACTCTCGAAAAGTTGATGCGAGAAAAACTTGCCACGCTTTGGGCGAAAGCACCGCTGGTCGAAGCGATGAACTACTCTTTGAACCGCTGGGATGCGCTCACGTTGTTCTGCGACGATGGACAGGCAGAAATCAGCAATGTACTTGCGGAAAATGCATTGCGTTGTGTGGCGCTCGGCAGGCGCAACTACATGTTCGCCGGCTCCGACAGTGGAGGAGAACGGGCCGCGGCGATGTATTCATTGCTCGGCTCGTGCAAGCTCAATGGCATCAATCCACGTGCTTATCTTGACTACGTGCTGACCCGCATCGCAGACCACAAAATCAACGTCATCGACGAACTACTGCCTTGGAACATCGCCAGACTTCTGCCCTCGTTCCCACCGGCATCAAACTGATCCGCTCGTCTACGAAAATCTGAAGGGCCCTCACGAGACGCTTACCCTACAACCAGCAGGGCAGCTACGATGAGTCGTGTCTTCATGGTTATCGTCAAGGAGAATTGCCTAGTTTTGCATAACGACAGGTTACTCAAAAACTTTACGTTTTTTTGCGCTGTTAACCGGTTCAATCACAAGTTCGGCGGTATTTTTTGTAAAAAGTAGTGCAATTCGCGAATCACGATGCTGAGAGTCACTTGGATATCACTGCGCCTCTGACGGTTATCCTGCCGACCGACAAGATGGGCAGCTTTTCATGCTGCCTAAATCCACCTCTTCTTCTCGGTTTTATAAGCAAATTCAGCTGAGATTACTCGATTAGCACAATAAGGGTCCTGAACTCACCGTATCGAGATTAAGAGTGTTGTGCAGGCCGTTAGAACTAAAAGAACGCAACATGCACTTGCGTCGAATCTCGCATTTGACATCGGAGTGACCGGTTTAGAAATGAGCAAGTGTCCCTTGTGGGTCGGGTAGCGCCATTCGCCGTCAGGCAGAGACCGGCCAATTGCAGTCATTCGACATCTGTACCCGAATCGGTGACAATCCGAGGCGAATTTGCGTCAGTCTTTCGTATTTCATTCACAAAGAATGTTCAACGGAGATATGAGCGATGGACTTGAGGAGCATCCGCCGGGCAACGGCAGAAGATGTCTCGGTGCTAACACAGATCCGCAATGATGCACACACATGGAAGATAGCGCACCGAGACTACGCGTGGGGCAAGGAAGGAGACGGTGTTTCCGAGCAATGGATGCGAAGCACCGTCGCTCAAAAAGAAGTGTACATCGTTGAGCTGGACGGCACTCCGGCAGGCACGTTTTCGCTCGATCTGGACGATGATCAGCGCTGGGGGCCGCAGAAGCCGATCGCAGCTTATGTGCACGGGCTGGGTGTGCGCAAAGGCTTCCACGGGCGTGGACTCGGCGGGTTCATGCTTGACTGCTGCGCCAGCAACGTGCGGGGCTTGAACCGGCGCTATGTCCGGCTCGACTGTCCGGCTCACAACGAAAAGCTATGCGCCTAGTATGAGTCGCTTGGTTTTATCCGGGTAGGACTGTGGCAAGAACCCGGTCCCGGTGGCTATGTCTGGTCGCTGTACGAAAAGACCACCGCGAATTAACATACCGAACGGGAGCGGCATTGAGTCCTGAAAAAATAGCGTCGGTTTTCGCGGCAACCGGGGCGGATACTGCATTTTTCGTTACGGGAAAGGCCGTTGCTCGGCCGTGGGGCGCAGCGTCGGGCTGGGCAGACCTAGGTCTCGCAGAGCCTTTAACCTGCGACACGCCCTTCCGAATTGCCAGCAACACCAAGACACTTGTTGCGGCCACTGTATATCGACTATGGGAGCAAAAGAGGATCGAACTCGATGCGCCCATTCATTCGTTATGTACGCCGCTCTTGAATACCCTATTGACCACTCGAGGTTACGATACAGAATCGATCACAGTCTTTCATCTTTTAAATCACAGCGCTGGGCTTTGCGACCATGCCGACGATGATTACATCAAGACCGTCCTTGCAAATCCTGAGCACCAGTGGACGCGTGAAGAGCAGGTCCGCCTTGCTGTCGCGAGGCCACCCCCGCAAGGTAAAGCGGGCGCTCAGTACCTATACTCGGATACCGGCTACATTCTTCTGGGCGACATTATTGAGCAAGTTACGGGAGAACCGCTTGCTCAAGTTGTTCGACGCGAGATGGGCTTCCACGACCGTCATATGGACTCGACATGGTGGGAAATGGTTGAGGCCCGGCCATTGAAAGCCAACCGAGCTGCGCGGCAATTTATGGATGGGATTGATGTCACCCAACTCCACGCCACGATGGACTTGTACGGCGGGGGCGGCTTGATGATGTCTGCACGTGATCTGGCAACGTTTATGCAAAACCTGTTTGAAGGTGGCATATTCGAATCGCCGCGAGCTTTGTGCGAGATGCTTCGGGCTGGTCCTCACGAGGGTTCCGAAGGTTACCGGGGAGGAGTTTCTGCTGGCGCTATAGACGGTCACGAAGTATTCTCCCACCTTGGTTTCTGGGGGACCGCCGTCTATTACGCGCCTGACCCGGGTATCTCCATATCAGGTTTTATAACAGACCGGATGTTCCGGCCTGCTTTGATTCAAGCGATTGAAAAAGTGCTTGGAGCGTTGCTCGGCACGCAAAAATTGTGACGCGAGATCGGTTTTCAGAAAGCGAATTGGTGGATTGCTGGTTAAGAAGCTAATTTTAACTCATGCTGTCTTGGAGTCGGCGCCAAGAGAGCCTGGCGCCACGTGCGGTCACCAGCGCTGAAGGCTGATGTATGGTGGCAGGTCGTTTCGCCGGTGACACGTGCCTAAGTTCGGACAGAAGCGGACCTTCGGCGGCAGAGCCTGTCACAAAAAGCCGACGGGCGCCAAAGAGCACGATAGGCAAAGCGATTTTGCAAAAAGTCGCGGAATTTCAGCCCATAACGCGTAAAGGCAATATGAAAGAAGATCTGTTCTCCAACATTGAACAATATGTCCAGCGTGTTTCGGCTGATTTTGAAGCGGTGGGCGTTGCAGTAGGAATTGTCCGCGACGATCGCTTGGTATTTTCCACTGAGTACGGTCTTCGCGACTGCGAGTCTCATCTTCCGATGACACGGAGTACGCTTGTACCAATTGCATCCAACACGAAGCTTTTTACATCCATCGCTGCTGGACTTTTGGTGGAACAGGGTCAGCTGACTTACGACGATCCTATCCGTGACTTTGTTCCACAGTTGCGGTTCAGTAGTAGGGAGCTCGACGCGGCCGTTACTCTTCGCGACATGCTTTCGCATCGCACTGGACTTGAAGCAGCCGATATGATTCGGCACAGGTCCGGGCTGTCTTCAAAAGCGCTTTTTGAGAAAGTTAGATACTTAAAAGCGATTGCCCCGATGAGAACAATCTTCAACTACAACAACATCCTATATGAAGCGGTTGGTTACGTAATTGAGCTTCTAAGCGGCATGGAATATTCCGATTTTGTTCGCAAGAAGTTGCTAGAGCCGCTCCATGCACGCCTCGACTTTTTCTTACAACGAAATGCTGGGAAGTTCAAATTTCGCCATTCCTTATGCAAAGGACCAGACGTCCGGGCGCCTGCTACGGGTTACGCACGACTTATTCGACAGCTTCGCCTGCGGGGGGCTAATCTCCAACATTGAAGAGATGTCGCATTGGCTGAGCGCAATAATGAATGGAGGTCAGTTTGAAGGAAACTCAATAATTCCTGAGGCGGTACTTGACGCCACGTTACAGCCGGCATTTGCCCATAAATTTCGATCCTTAAACCATCGAACGTCTTGGGCGCTGTCCGGAGCGACGGAAGGTCTAGGGAGGTATTTGGTTGGGTTTCATGGTCATCTGATGGTTAGCCATTCTGGTGCCAAAGAAGGCTACTGCTCCGAGGTATCGTATCTTCCACGGCACAAGGTAGGCGTTTGCGTTCTAGTACTAGGTGACCATTGTCGTGGGTTGGAGCAGGCGATCAGCTACGGCGTGTTCGAGCAGCTTCTTGATTTGCCAACATCGCCATGGGCGGATCGGCTTTCCGAAGCCATAGGTGCGGAATCGATGAGGATTGAACAAACGATCGAGTCCGCGAATGAGGGGCGAGTCAATGCCACTCATACGTCGCATCAGCTGGGCGACTATGTTGGTCGGTTTCAGCACGATGCCTACGGAGACATCGTCATTGAGCTGGATGGCGATGAGCTTCAGTTTCGCTTTCGACATTGGCGACTTCCACTCATGCATTTCCACTATGATCGCTTCGATTCGAGGTTTGACCCGATTGTGGGACGCTGGTCGGTCAACTTTCTGACAGGTCCTGATGGGCGACTTGACCGGTTAGAAACGTTTATAGATGGATCAGACATATTGTTTAGAAGAGCGGCCGAGTCTTCACACTGAGCCTCTATACAATGTGCGGCTCCGCAGTCGCGATAAAACCTCTTGAACGTTTTCGGTGGCGCAACTACGGCAAGCGCCGCGCCCGCCGTTCTTCCGCGATACTTATCAGATCCCACGTAGGCTGCGACGATTGACATCGCGGTCGAATGTCCGCGTTGCGCTCGGCGAGCCATATACGATAGCCATCAACCTTGGGGTGTGGATGGGCTATCGGAGGGCATTACGACGGCTAGAAAATCAACATCTTCCACACAGGAAGCCTGCGTTCTCGTTTTGTTTCACGAATGACCGTTGCCGAGCACTTCCACTGTCTCAAGTGGGTCGATGTGGGACATTCGAAGCGGGTGCGATATCGATGGGAATTCACGATCATGCGCCGCGAGGCCAGGTCGTCACGCTCAGTTGCCGCGCTCGCCGGACGTCGAAGCGTTGGCACGTCGCGCATAGTACCCAGCTACCTCCTCGAGCACCCGCTTCTTTTCGGCCTGCACGTAGATCGACGTCGTTTGCAGCGATGCGTGACCCAAGACCTTCTGCACGACATCAACCGGCACTTCGTCGGCCACCGACTGGGTGCCAAAGGTTTGCCGCATCGCGTGCGCGTTGACCGCCCCCAGGATCACGCGTTCGTCCAGGCTCAGATCATCCATGGTCTCGACAATGATCGTCAACATGCGCGAGATCGAGCGGTTAATGCCGTCCGCCGAATAACCCTTCTCGCCCTCGCTGCTGCGCTGATGATGTTTGACATGTGACGCAGGCGTGCGGGGGATCGCGACCGGCGACAACAACGGTGCGGATGAGTTGAGGAGATCCGTTGGCGCCATGAAATCGCGCCCCCGATCCGACCAATGCGCTTTCAGCGCCTCGAGCGTCGCAATGCTGACTGGCACCGTCCGCTCCTTGTTTCGCTTACCGATCACCGTTAGTTCCCACACCGGGCGTTCGAGTGAGCCGTTTACGGACACTCGAAGTTTGCCGCGCTGCGCATCCGCAGCTTCCTCCCGGCGCAGGCCAGAGTCGCCCATCAACAAGAGCGCTGCGCGCACGACGCGCCACTGCCTGGCGCGCTTGATATCGTCGTCCACATCGGAGCGTTTATCGAGCTCGTTGCGCAGACGCCGCCACAGGTCAGCCGGGAGCGCACGATGGATATGCATGGCCGTCTCGCGTTGCACGATCTTTGAATCGTTGACCGCCTTCCACGGATTACCCGCAAGATAGCGGACATTCACGAGCCAGGTGAACGCGGCAAGGAGTGCGCGCACCGCATACCGCTGCGACTCGGGCGACAGATTTTCGGAAGCGAATGGCCGCCAGCGCGGCGAGTTGCGACTGAACCGTTCGCCGACAAAGCGCGGATCCGGATTTTTCAGGAAATCCTCGTACGCCTCGCAGCCGTCGACCACCAGTGAACTCAACGCCTTGCCCCGCGCGACCACTGACCACAGCAGGAACCGCTCGACTTCCTTGGTGTAAGCCCGCAACGTTTTCGGCTGATCGCGATACTTGTTCAGATAGGCACGCACTACCTCAAGGTCGTGACGGGCTTGGATATAACAGAAGGCAATTGAACGGTTTTCACCGGCGGCACCGGACAATGCGTTGGGCACCGCCAAACGCTCGAGCGGCGCTAGGGTGAGCCAATCCGCCGACCTCTTTTGAGATTCTTCCGACTGCCCTTCCCCAACGCCATTGATCGGAACCGGTTCGGCCGGCCCACCTGGACAACTCCATCGGCGACCAGCGGATCGCGCGTGTCAACGTCAGCGTCCACGCGTATTCGGAGTTGCATTTCGTGCCGGCGCAGCCAGGCAATGACGACGGCCGCGCGCCCGGCGCCGATGCGCGGGACCGAACGCCACCAACTTCCGCCGCGCCGGTTGCAGAACGCGACCAGTTCACCCACCGTCGCGATTCCCTCCACCTTCAAGCGCGACGCAATGCGCGGTCGGAACCAGCGGCCGATAGCGTGGCTCGCTGCCGGCGACGCGGCTTCCGTCACCATCCGGAACGTCACCGCAGTGAGCTTCGGCTCGCCGTGCTTCCTGATCGACGAGCGCAGGTGTTCCGCGAGCGCCGGCGATCCATGCTCGATCGCCACGTCGACGGGACCATCGAGCATGGCGCGAAGGTGCCGGTCCATCGCCGAGGGAGTGGCCGCAAAACTATCCTCATCGCTGTCGTAGTAGGTCCGCGCGATGATTGAGGGCGCGACGCGCTGCACGTACGCGCGCACCGCTGCGAGATCCTTTGCGGTGTAGCCGTAGGTGAGCATGAGATTTTCAGCCACGATCGCCCTGCCCTGATTTAGGTCCGCCCGGTGGCCGCGGTCTAAATCCCGCCAGCACGTCATGAGCTTGCGCGAGAAGCTCATCGCTAAAGGCGATCACCACCTCTTCGAACGACACCCGCACGGCCCCCAACATTGTCGCGAGCTGCAGGTCAGCGGCTGACTCGCCCCATAACACGCGCTGAACCAGTTCGACGCCCCCATGGCGCGCGACCAGGCGTAACGCATAGCCGAGCGACGCATTGCTCAGGATCTGAGAGCCATAGATGTCAGCGAGCGCGGTGAGGATCGCGAGTTCAACCCGATCGGGGCGTTGCGGGATACGACTCCGCTCGCCCCTGCCGCGTGGCAGCGCTTGCCACCGCGTCATCGGCCGGGGCGCCCATCAGCCGACTTGCCGAATCGAGTGCGGGCAGGCCAGACACCTCCCCTGCCCGGAAAGCGGAAATCGCGTCGTTCATCCGCAGGACGATGCGTGCGGTCTCCGGATTGAGCGGCATGGCGTGACTGGGCGGGCCTTCGGGCGGCGGCTGGATCTTGAAAATCTGAACTTGCGAAGTGGCGTGAGCGGAAAATACCCTATTTTGGCGCCCGAAATGCAATCCCGAAATACAAGTTAGAAGGCTTGGTTATCTTAATAGATTGCTTGATATTACTATTTAATATCAAGGCAACACTTAGATATTCTACGGTTCAATTACTATATCGACAATAATTCGATTATAAAAAGATCGTAATGAACTCCCATATTTAATCCTAAACATTAAAAGTTATCGAAATTTACCGTTTCATTTAATCGCTTTTCTTTATCTCGATGTCAGCGATAAAAACAGCCTATGCACAATATTTTTTAAACTGGGCCGCTGAGATAAAACTAGAACGATAATAAAAAACTCAAATTTTACTGAAGCCGTCGGGTCTTACATCGCAAGCTTGTAGAAAGCGTTGCACGGCTTGTTTAGGAACGCATCCGACAGATGGTCGTATGGTAGGATTTTCCAGCGAAAAGTGCTAACACAATGTGGCCCATAAGAAGTGGCACTTTCCCGAGCAAGCGGTCGCAGCAGTGAAACTTCCAAATGCGTCGAACTAAAAACACGCTGAAAGCGCAGAGCGGTTGAAGCAAAATATTTATAAGAGTAGTCTTCCAACTATCGATATCCTTTTTATAAATTATCTAATGCTCGAGAAAAAGAGATCGGTTCATGCGAAGGTTTTTCCCCACCTTGAGAGAAATAACAAAAAGCTGCATTTGCCGCTCGACCACGTCTCGGCAGACAGGCTCTCGCTGCGGTTTCGACTTGCACTTGAACGAACCCTTCAAGGGCAAGCGGATTTGGCAGCGATGCAGTGTTTATTGGAAGTGACCCTGCTTACAAGCTTTTTAGGCGAAGATGGATTCTCGCTAATCAAGGAACAGATAACCGATGACGCTGAGGTAGCGCTCTATCAGATTCTAGGAAGTCCAACCCCTCACCAAAATTTTGTTCTTACCGCCAAGGCTTTGGAAGATCTCACGATTATTGTGAATGAGCACGATCGCCAGTTACGCGAGATACGGTTAGAAGTTTTATTAAAGGCCACCGCTCGACTAGAAAAACTCGTACAAAGCGGAAAATGATCAGCGCTCCGAATGCGATTAACCCGGCACTGCACTTACATTCGGCATCGAAGCCGTGTACGCATGGCGAAGCGGTTCGAAATCACGCCACCTGTTATTTACGCTACTTATCAGACGATCAAGCCGGGTGCACATCGTTTTGCGGACCCTTGGGAATGCCCGTTGCTGGGCTAAAGATTCACTTCCACATGCCGCATCCCCATGCCGACTGCCAACGTAGTTTCCGACACAGGTCGGCTCTCGCAGCTTAGGTTGCTCGGAATCCTTAGCGGCCCCGCGGAAGATCACTTCGACGCGCTTGCCGAACTTGCCGCGTCCGCGCTGCGGGCCCCTGTAGCGCTAATCAATTTTATCGACGACGCACATACGTGGTGTAAAGCTGCTTGGGGCGCGTTGCGCGAAAAACGACCAAACAGCGAGTGCCTATGCGCGATTGCGATTGAGTCTGAAGACGTGCTCACAATCTCGGACGCGTCAATTCACCCAGATTTTCTCGGCCACCCCAATGTAACCGACGAGCGTCAGGTGCGCTTCTACGTAGGTATAGTCTTGCGGCTACCTGGAGGGCTGCCCCTCGGTACGCTATGCGTGACGGATACACGAGCTCGGCCGATCAAAGAGCGCGATATCAAGACTCTGCGCAAGTTCGCGCACCAAGTAGTCAAACATCTACAGGCCATCCAAGCACAGCGTGAAATCCGCATTCTTCGAGATCACGCTGACCACGCGCAACTTAATCGAGATCAGTTCCTCGCTATGCTCGCCCATGAGTTGAGAGCACCGTTGGCGCCGATCTTGACTGCGGTTACGGTACTTCAACAAATTCATGCTTCGCTTGAGCAACGTGTGTGGGCCAGAACGCTCATTGATCGCCAGGTCAGGTACATGAGCGAAATCGTCGATCACATGCTCTCGGCCTCACTTGTGTCGTTTGGCGCCGTCGAGCTTAAACTCGAGCCAATTTCGGTTAAAAGGTTGGTCGACCAGGCGGTCGAGATGAGTCACAGCTTTATTCTCGACGGGCAACATCAATTCACATGCTCGATCGCTGACGACCTCTGGGTGGCCGCAGACTGGACGCAGTGCCCCTTACTCATTTCCAATTTGTTGAACAACGCCGCGAAATACACGCCAAAAGGCGGAAAAATCGACCTTGCTGTCCAGAGGACCGGTGAGAGAGTAGAAGTTCGTGTTCGGGACTCAGGTGTTGGGATTATCGCCGAAGAGATGGATGAGATTTTCGAAGTCTTCGGCCAGAGTAAGCAACCGCTTGATCGCGCAAAAGGTGGCATGGGATTAGGTCTTGCGCTTTCACGGCGACTTGCTGAATGGCATGGCGGATCGCTTCGCGCAGAAAGTGGTGGCCGTGACCAAGGTAGCGACTTTATCCTCACGCTCGTGGCAGCAAACGCGCCAATATGCCCTTCGACCCCACAACTAGGCGGTCCGCTATCGCCGCTGGACATTGTTATCGTCGAAGACAACATTGATACAGCAGACGCTCTCGGCCTTTATTACAAGCTATCTGGGCATTCCGTCAGAATCGCCTATCGGGCGCAAGACGCCTTGGCAATGATGATTGAGAACCAGCCTGATGTGGTCATCAGCGATATTGGGCTGCCTGACACAGACGGCTATGAGCTTGTTAAGCAACTCATCGGATTGAATTCGATGTCCCGTACCGCGTTTGTCGCAGTGACTGGCTATGCGAGCGAAATGGATCGGGAAAGAGCATTTCGAGCCGGCTTTGATGCCCACTTTACTAAACCGGTTGACTTGAAAGCGCTCGATGAATCGCTTGCAGCGTTGTCGCAAGCAAAGGGCCGCCCTTCCACGGGATGAACGTGTACCGCGAGGCGACCGTTAAAACCAAAATGCGTTGCAAAACGGCATGAAGAATCGCTCGATCATCGATAGTAAAAACTGATTCGGCACCGAGCTGTTGTGCATAGTTGCAAAGTCACTCGTCAAGCTTGCAAACACGTCCTACTAAATGCTCTGGATGAGCGAGCACGTCTTCGAGCGCACCGCATTCGTCCAACAAGAGTTTGAGAACACTTGCCTCGTCCGGCGTCAGTCCTGTATCGCCTGCACCGACTTCGTGGCCAATTGCATCGCAGTCATCGATTGACACCTCCGCAAATGTGGCACTGCTCGGCTTTAATGGCCACTGCTCTCCGAATGCCACCGTCATGATCTTGCGTGATTCGTCGTACGCCTTTATCTCAGCACATAGATAGGACATTTTTTCGCTCCCGGGACAGGTTCGACACATCAGAGATGTACACAGTATGCCCGCGCAAAAACACGAATCGGTCACACGTAAACGCCTACCCGAAGCCAACGCAAAGTGTGACAGAAGACGCGGCCTGACAACATCGGAAGTTTGATAAGCATTTATCTTTCGATAACGCCGCGATAGCTCTTGCCAAAAAAACGCATGTCTAAGTTTAGCTTTTATTTCACGGCGACGTGCCGATTGGCTGCCCGTGCGCCGACTTGCTTTCCTCGCTCATCGATTCGGTTAGACGTTAGTTTTTTCCTTTCAGATCACTTATTTTTTGGCTCAGAGCGTTTGCGCAGAAACCCAATCCCCATTATTAATATAAATCCTTCGCATTGAAAATTCATTCGATTCGGCATTTTTTCTGACGTTTCGATCATCACTGTTTATATCCAGAAGTCAAATCCGAACCTTCGTGGGGAACGTTCACGAAGAGGCGCGGGCCGCGCAACAAACGCCTTTTATCATACAGAATCCCCCCTGCGGGTTATTTTGGTGTCCACATTACGGTGTTAAGTTAGTAGACGACACGCCCGAAGTCCTCAAAAAATTACAAACCGCCTTGAGCAAATAAAGGACGATGCATCTCTATACGGAGGTACTTATGGTTTGTGAATCACCGGCTACTGATCCGGTAAGTAGTACTTCTCAAGCAAATGTTTTTAATGGCAGAGACGAAGCAATTTCCGAGTCTCAATTGACGTCGTTTACCGCAGAACTATCGCGACAGACAGGCCTTGCATTTCCCAACTATGAATCCTTGCACGCTTTTTCGGTGCGAAACTACCGCGCCTTCTGGAAATGCTTTGTAAACTGGTTGCCTGGATTCGAAATGATCGAGGGAACGACCGCTATATGCGTAGGTGACGAATGCGAGACTGCGTACTTCTTCCCAGATCTCAAGCTCAACTACGCCGATAAGTTGCTCGATCTAAGCGTCGCAAGCGCAGGCGAGCCCGCAGTAACCGCTTGTTTTGCCGACGGCACGCGTTGGGCCCTGACACGCGGTGAACTCAGAGATCGGGTTGCCCGCCTTGCTCAGGCCCTTTCGGACTTGGGCATAGTAGAGGGCGACTGCGTGGTCGCAGTCATGCGCAACGATGTGATGGCCGTAATCGCAGCGCTATCTGTCGCTGCCATCGGTGCCACGCTCGCAACGTCCTCGACGGAGATGGGCAGCCCGGCACTCCTTGAGCGTTTTTCACAACTCTCGCCTCGGCTGCTCATTGCCCATACGGCAACGCGACCGTTCGATAACGGCGTCCCTGTCGCAACGAAATTAACCGAACTCGCTGCAAAGTTACCAACGCTGGTTGGCGTAATTGGCCTTGATGACGAGTGCTTACTGCTTGACACGGCTTTACCCAGTTTTTCGGCCCGTGCGCTGATGGAGCGTGTCGACGCTTCGGTTTTTGTGTGGAAACGTTTCGCGTTTAACCATCCGCTTTTCATCCTGTTTTCGTCGGGAACGACCGGTAAGCCTAAATGCATCGTCCATGGAGCGGGAGGCACCCTACTCGAACATTTGAAGGAACACCGCCTTCATTGCGATCTCCGAGCCGGCGAGCGCATGTACTTTCATACAAGCTGCGCCTGGATGATGTGGAACTGGCAACTGTCTGCACTTGCGTCGGGAACTGAAGTCATCACTTTTGACGGCTCCATCGCAACGGTGGACATCCTGTGGCGTCTCGTCGCCGATCTGCGAGTAACGGTTTTCGGCACCAGCCCCACCTATTTAAAAATGTGCGAGCAAGCGGGGCTTGTTCCTTCTGAACGCTTCGACTTGAGCCACTTGCGCACCATCTTGTCGACGGGCGCGGTCCTATATGACTCGCAATTCTTCTGGGTTCGAGACAATGTCAAATCACTACCCTTGTGTTCGATCTCAGGTGGGACCGATATTTTAGGATGCTTCGTTCTAGGCAACCCGAACCTTCCAATAATTGCCGGGGAATCCCAATCGAAGAGTCTCGCCCTAGGGGTTCAGTCGTGGACTAATGGTCACGAAGCAGACGGTGTAGGTCAACTGGTCTGCATCAATCCGTTTCCCTCCCGTCCCCTTGGATTCGTCGACGATCCATCGGGCGCTAGGTTCCACTCTGCTTATTTTGGGGCCAACCCCGGGGTGTGGACACAGGGAGATTTCATCGAGATGACGCCGGCGGGGGGCGCACGTCTACATGGCCGTACCGACGGCGTGCTGAACGTCCGCGGCGTCAATGTGGGTCCTGCCGAGATATACCGCGTGCTTGACAAGATTACCGCCATCCGTGAAGCACTGGCGGTTCAGTTGGACGTGGAGCGGCGCGATGGCCCGATCGACGATTCTGCTTCCCGCTTCTCGGATCAGCGGATCGTTCTGTTGATCACATTGCGCGAGGGGGAAGTATTAACCGGCGAATTGCGCAAACAAATTCGAACCAATCTAGCACGCGGTGCGTCTATCGCGCACGTGCCTGATATCATCCTTGCAGTCGCGGCATTGCCCACCACGCATAGCGGCAAGCTGTCAGAGATCGCTGCGCGCGAGGCCATTAACGGCTTGGCGGTAACGAACGCAGCTGCGCTCCGTAATCCGCACTGCCTTCAGGCGATTAAAGAGGCTATAAATCAATATCAGACAGAACCTGTCGTGCCAAGCAGTTGTGTCTCACTTGAAAATGTGGAAGCGTATCTGCAAACAGTATGGGAGCGCGTCTTCGGCTTTGCGCCGATCGCAACCGACGACAATTTCTTTGAGCTCGGCGGCGATTCGCTGTTGGCTGTGAGTATGCTGGCAGACCTCGCAGAGACGACCGGCCACGATCTGCCTCTTTCGACGCTTTCCTCGGCACCTACTATTGCCGCGCTCGGCGCACTGCTAAGAGCCGATTCGCCTGGAATCTTATCGCCGGTCCTCGTGCTGCTTCGCTCTGGAGTGGGTAACCCGATTTTCATTGTGCACGGTGCGTCCGGGACGGTAATGGGTTGTTGGACGCTTGCGCAGGCGCTACATACATCACGCCCCGTCTACGGGCTGCAAGCGCTCGGGCTCGACGGCCTGCAAAATCCGCAGCAACGCATAGAACACATGGCGGCGACGTACATAGAAGCGATGCGTAGTGTGCAGCGAGCCGGTCCCTATGCATTAGCGGGTTACTCGTTGGGTGGCCTCGTCGCCATCGAGATCGCGCAGCAACTTCACCGCGTCGGCGAGCTTATCGAACTGTTGTGCCTGCTGGATACCTACGTCCACGAACGTCGCTTGCCGTGGGTTGCGTGGGCTGAATTTCAGTTAGGTTACGCACGCCGTCAATATGGCGCGTTGCGTGACTTATCGAGCTCGCAAAAAATCGCCTATCTTCGTGATAAATGGACCGCTGCGGCCGATCGCGTGCGTCTTCGCCTAGGGCACCCAGCGCGTCGCACGGACCCAGCAGTCGCAGGATTGGATGTGCCGCCTGTCCTCATGCGCGTGCGCGAGTCGATGCGTCTAGCCATGAGCGTGTACCGGCCCCTTCGGTATAACGGAGGACCTATCATTTACGTGCGCGCGCAACGGTTCGAAGACCGGGGTGACCCTTTGCCAGTTTGGCGACGTGTGGCGGCATGCGGTTTGACTATCATTCGCGTGCAAGGGAGCCACACCGAGATGATGTCCGCACCTCACGTCCATGAAGTGGCTATGGCGCTAGGTTCGTTAGCTGCGATTTCATCTGATTGACCCTGCCTCGAAGCGACGACCAGCAGAGAAGTTGAATAAAGCAAGTTCCGGATCGTCGCTACACGGAGAAGTTCCGTGAGGAAACGGCGCGGTTGGCGAATGCGGTTGGGCACAACAGGGCGGCACGGCGTCTCGGTGTTCTGGTGGCAACGAACGGAGTTGGGCGCGTCGGCGGTTGAACAAGGTCCAGAAGAAGTTGGGCTTTATGTGGCGTTCAGAGTGTATGCGCGCCCTAGCACCGATTCACCAACCCGCATTGACACGACGCGGTAACAATCGAAGAGCAGATGACGACAAGTAAGGAAAATGGCCGCTTACTTGATCGACTTGAGTCCGGTCAGTAGTGCCAAGAGTCCCATCAAAATCTGTGTTTTGTCTTGCGAGATCACCGCGCCTGCCTCAGCAGTCTCCATTTTTCGGCCCCTACAGAACGCAACGACGAATGCGTCATCGGGTTAGTTGTCGGCTCATCAAGTTCTTGGCCAAATTTTTTGATGCTTCGACTTGCTCATGTGGTTTCAGGTCAGAGGTCTTTGTGCAATTCATGTACTGAGGGTTAAACATCGACTGCAATGCCGAACAAGACGGTGCATTTTTCGTAAGCTACGCAACCATCTCGCGCGTCAACACTTCGTCTCGGGCTCAGTTACCGTCCAGATTGAATGGCTGCGGCAGAAGCGGATGCTGATACTCCACGAATCAAAAGTTCAAAACCTATACGAGCAATCGGATTGAGTGCAAAAGACCTCGCCGACATTGCATTGCATGGATGGCCGAAAAATA
The DNA here is from genome assembly GCF_001557535.2 of Burkholderia sp. PAMC 26561. Taxonomy (NCBI): domain Bacteria; kingdom Pseudomonadati; phylum Pseudomonadota; class Betaproteobacteria; order Burkholderiales; family Burkholderiaceae; genus Burkholderia; species Burkholderia sp. PAMC 26561. The sequence continues at coordinate 233,159 of NZ_CP014309.1, read as the reverse complement.
TTGTTTCGGCGGGCCCGCAACAGTGCATCCGCGCAGCCCCCACTTGCGTAAGTCCTTTGCTAGCTAAATGCATCCTCGACTTGCGCATCTCTAATTGGCCGCTCGCTTCTGACGCGAAGGTTACGTCGGCATCGCACAGCCTTGTCGGCGTGGGAGTGTATATGCGCGATGATTTGACCAAGTTCGAGCTTGATTGGCTCTTCACAGTTGCAATCTGCGTAAGAACTTCGGTTCCTCCTTTCATTGCGCAGCGGCTTCGAGCCTTGGGTTATACGGAACAAAAATTTTCCCAGACTCGCGCTTCAGACTTAGGGCGCAAGAGACTGCTAGACAAAACGCGGGTCGAAGCAGGGCTCACTTTCCATGATTTTTCCGATATCTACCGTCGTTAGTAAAACAAAATTACTTACCTCCGCTACGAGCAGGGTGAGCCGGAACGTGTTCCGTCAACGGAGGATGGGTGAGCAATGGAAAGCTGCGCATAGGGATTTGTGCCCTACTGATCTTCGTATCAATCCTGCCAAGTGTGGCGTTCGCTCATGTTAAATGGTTTTGTTCGAGCGCTGATGCATCTATCTCGCCCGTCGCGCCTGGTGTGGTGCTAACACCCGCGTTCGCGCTCTATCTCGGAATATTTTCGGGTTTGCTCTTCGTGGGCACTTGGATCGATAGCTGGTTTGATCGTCGCTGGCCCGCTCTCGCATGCACGTATCACGTGACGAGGTCGCTTGAAGAGAAACTCATGCGTGTGGCAGTGGGCGCGTTCTTTCTCTGCTTGTGGGACAAAGGGGCTGTTGTGCCGTGGTCGCAAGGTGGGGAAGCGATCTTGACCCCCGAATTGGTTTCCGGGGCGCCATGGATAAGCATGGTCCAGTTTTCGATTGCCGCAGCCTTGGTGTGGCGCCGTACCTGCGTGCTGGCAGCGCTTGGCATCATCATCGTCTATGGGGCGGGCATCGCGGACTATGGCTTCTTCCATTTAGTCGACTATGTTTTTTTCATCGGCATTGCGGGTTACCTCGCGCTGACAAGTTTTGAGCTTTCCGGCGCGACTCGCTGGCGAGTTCCCATCTTGTGCGGATCCCTGTCGATCAGCCTGATGTGGACTGCAATTGAAAAATTCGTCTACCCTCAATGGACCATCTCGGTCCTCACCGCTCATCCTAGTATCACCGTGGGCGTCGCTGCGCCCGTAGTCACAGTGATCGCCGGATTTGTTGAATTTACGCCGGCATTCTTTCTCTCGACTGGCTGCGGGCTACTTCGCGCAGGTGCAGGCATCTTATTGGCGATCTTCGCCATTGCTATCCCGGAATTCGGACATCTCGACGCGGTCGGCGATCTTTCGATCATTGCCATTCTCGCCGTGGCGGGGCTGCACGGCGTGTCACCGTTGCAGCAGAGATTGCGCCCAGCTCGCGGCGCGTCGTTGCCTATGGATGTGAGTGCCACAGTGGGAATTTATTTGAGTTTGATGGTCTGTTTCTTTGGTGTGTACTACGGCCTCCACAGGCTTCAGTTTGCCTAGAGCCGCCACGCGAACGAGAAAGTCGCCGAATTTATCCTGAATGCCCGGCGTAACGGCTGGATATCGAACCGCACAGGAGCGGGAACACGTATTGCGCTCCGAGTATTTGGGGATCAATCGGGGTGTTTGCGCTAAAACATCGCTATCGCCCCTCTCGGGGACAGCCAATGCCAAACAAGATCGCTGACGACGCGGCCGCCGCGGTACTCGTGTTACTCGTAGAAAGGATTGCACTTCGCGACGACGAGGCGCTTCGGTCGCTTTATGAACTGACGTCCCGGAGCTTGCTGACCGTAGCGCTACGTATTGCAAGAAGAAGCGAATTTGCAGAGGAGGCGTTGCAGGAAGCGTTCGTCAACATCTGGAGATTTGCTTCCGAATATAACAATAGTAGGTCTCCACCTTTGGTTTGGATGCGGGTCATCGTTCGCAATCGCACGCTTGATTATATGAGGCGCCGACAATCCTTCGCGGGCCCAGAGATCGAGTGGAACGACATCCTGGAAGACGTATTAGCAGCAGATATGGCTGACCCCTATGATTTAGCGGTTTCTGGTCAAAGGACTTCCCATTTGGCAGTCTGCATGAACAGCCTAGGAGCCAACCAGCGGCGCGCGCTAGAACTCGCTTACTTCTACGATCTAAGTCACAGAGAAGTGGCGCAGGAAATGCACGCGCCTCTTGCTACTGTAAAGGCATGGATTCGCCGTGCGATTGAAACGCTCAGGGTCGACCTGACGTTCGGGATTCAACAACCTTACTCGCTGCCAGTTGGCAAACCGGGAACAGTGTTCTTCGAGTCCCGACCTCGCGACTAAAGAGGCGCACCCCCGCGAGTAGTCGCACCCTTCTTATTCAGTTTGCTAGGGGTCGATCCGGTCCTCGTACCCATTCCGCGCCTCATTTGGACGGTGCCTCAAGATGGCCACACGACGCAGACGGCACAACGACCGAGCAGTTGGAGAATGGCGTCCGATAACACGCAAAGTTGAAAGCCGAACAAATCAGCGATCGATGGACAATCGCATAAATCGCGGGCCAATCAACGTTACCGCTTCGTGATCTAAGTTCGGAGACCTTGCCGCGCTGCACAGCCCCCACCCGCTTAACTTGACCGACACCTTCGATCAGGTCGTCGACGACTATGAAACACCTACGTCAAGCCATTCACTTCGGAGCCATCCGGTAAAGTGGAACGGCTGCCTGCCACCGAAGGCGTCAAGGAGAACACATGGCTACCTTCAAACCGGTTCAATGGCCCCACCGTGTTTGTATTCTGCTAGCCGTTATCGCGCTTGCGGGCGTCGGCGGCTGGGTGCTCGTGGTGCACGAACTCAAACTCCAAGTGGCCGAGTTACTCGGCCCGAACGGTTCCGCCGAGCACATCGAGGTGCGGTTTTTCACGGTGACTCTTACGCGCATTGCGTTACGTGGGCCACGCGCGTGGCCCACCAAGGATTTGTTCCGGGCCGAAAACGTCGTACTTAAACTTGATTGGCGAACGCTTTTTTCGCCTCGCGTGCACGCGGAATATGTATTCGTCGACCGGTACTATCTGTCAGTTGTCCGGGGCCGCAACGGTGGCATTCGTGTGTTGCCGCGCTTCACACTCGAAGAGCGAGAAGCAGATGGGCAGTCGCTGGCAGCGGCCAGGCGCGCGAACGCGGACAAGATGGTCGACCACATCGTGCTGCGCAACGGCACCGTTGAACTCGTCGATGAGGTAATTCGGAAACCACCCTATCGCATTGTCATTACAAACGCGGGCGGTGAAGCGCATCATTTGCGCCTTCCCGATCTTTCAGAGCCGACGACCATCGAACTGACCGGGTCTTTGCGCGGCCCAGCGCACGAAGGCACATTGTCGAGCAAGGGCTTGATAACTTTTGCGAACAGCGACTCGAAATTACAAACACACCTGCACAACGTCGATATCGTCTTGTTCGACCCGTATCTGATCAAGGAAGGCGGCAGCACAGCAAAGGCGCGCAGCGGCACGATCGATCTCGCATTGGATGGGAGCGTTCAGAACGGACGTATCCATGCCCCTGGCTCCCTAGTCCACTGCATCATTGACTTGGCACCGGGCGAATTCGACGGGAAGGATCGTCATATTTCCATTTGATTGGTTTACATGCCGGCCAGTCGCTCGTTGAGGAAGCGCCCCGACCAACGTGCGATGAAACGTGAGTCGCAGCCCAGTGCGCTCATGATCCCGTCGCGCGATTCACCGTCCTCGAGCATCAAGATCAGTTTTGCATGTCGCACGTCCGCCGCGCGCACCGTTCGGCTGCGTGCCGCTGAAAGTAATTGCGCACGTTCGGTATCAGTCAGATTCATTTTTCCCATGCCCTAAATTCGAACATAGACGGGGTGCCAAGTCAATGACGCAGTGGACTAGTTCTTAAAAACCTGCAACTGGCGCAAACCGAAAAAGCGGGCGACACCATTGCGTCTGTGCCGGCGAAGTCAGCCGTCGCGGCACTCAAAGATTCTACTGGGATCATCAAACTCAAATTTGAACTGGACGGCAACCTTCAAGATCCCCGGTTTTCACTGTCTCAGAGTCTCGGCGAAGAGATTTTGAAAGGGTTTCCTAGCGCGATCGCCTCAGGTGCCGGCGGGATCGCAAAAGGGGCAACTCAAGCCGTAGAAGGCATTGGGCGTAAATTGGGGAATTTGTTCTCGAAATAGCTTCCTACCAGTCGGAGTGTGCGACCGGCTGCACGTCACAACGTCAGACCAGAGATCAGGGTGCGTTCTCCTTTGTCGGCACGATACGCCATATCGCATTCCCGACATCGTCAGCAACGAGCAAAGCGCCGTCAACATCGACAGCCACGCCAACTGGGCGCCCCTTGGCGTCGCCCTTGGAATCCAAGAAGCCAGTCAGAAAATCTTCAGGAGGGCCGGAGGGTTTGCCGTTGGTGAACGGCACAAAGACGACCTTATAACCGGTGCGCGGCTTGCGGTTCCACGACCCATGCTGGCCAACAAACGCGCCGTCGCGATAGTGCGGAGGGAAAAGCGTCGCATCATAGAAAGTCAAACCAAGCGACGCCGTATGGTTTCCGAGCGCATAGTCGGGCACGATCGCCTTCGCAACCAAATCTGGACGTTGGGGCTTCACACGGGCATCGACGTGCGATCCATAGTAACTGTAAGGCCATCCGTAGAATGCCCCCTCGTGTATTGCCGTCATGTAGTCCGGCACCAGGTCATTGCCGAGATCGTCACGTTCGTTAACAGCGGCCCATAGCTCACCTGTTTGCGGTTGCCATGACAAACCATTCGCATTGCGCAGGCCGGTTGCAAAGACACGCGCTTTACCTGCTTTGACATCAAAGTCGAGGATTCGAGCACGATCCGCCTCGACATCGATCCCGTTTTCCGCTGCATTGCTGTTTGATCCGACGGCGATAAAGAGGTGAGTCCCGTCCGCACTGGCAATGATGTTTTTCGTCCAATGATGGTCGATCGGTCCAGCGGGCAGGTCTGCGACTTTCATGCCGGGTGATGTGATCACCGTTTCGCCAGGCACATAGGGGAAGCGAAGCAGTGCGTCGGTATCCGCTACGTACAGGTCGTTCCCGATCAAAGCCATGCCGAAGGGCGAATTGAGCCCCTCGATCAGAACTGTCCGGGTTTGGGCGGCGGTGCCCCCGCTCACTGCGCGCAGCAAAATAATCTTGTTCGGACTTGGCACACCTGCGCCTGCGCGCTTCATGACCTGCTTCCTCACCCACGACACGAGGCGCTTGATCGGACCACCCGTTTCGTCATGTACAGCCGGCGCGTCAGCTTCGGCGACCAGAACGTCTCCGTTTGGAAGCACGTATATCCAGCGAGGATGATCCAGATCACGGGCGAATGCGTTTACCGCGAAACCGTCGACTGCGTCGGGACGATCGTCCGCGCCGAAGCCGCGTGCGGGCGCAATGTTGACGGTCGTGAGGAGCGACTTTGTCGGTTCAGGCAAGGCAGGCGCGTCGCCATACCCGGCAACCTCTGGAGTTGTTGATGTTGCACTGCAAGCGGCCAGACACCCGAGCACTGCCAACGTCAGTGCCGTCTTCAGCTTCCAAATATTCATGTTTTCCACGACCGGTCTAAGACATAGTTTGCTTCCGAATGGACGTTAGACGACTGCGTTTGCATTTCGTTTCGATTCCATGCCGCTCCAATACAAAAACGAGAGGCAGATATGGAGACGACGTACTTAGGGATGACCATTCGGACATTGCGCGTCCGTTGCACCGGCGCGAAAAGTCGCGTTGTGGTTCAAAGAAGGTCTTTCTAGGCACTCCTGCACTGCCCACGGGACCAGGAATATAGGCGTTGAAGGGTTGCGGCGCTACGGAGGGCACGTCTTAAAAACGCCGTTAACGAATCAGATAATGAACTCAGCAAGAGACTTTGTATTTCACCGCCCTCGTAAAATCAACAAGTTCTTCACCTTGCGCAATGCACCTGCGCGGTTACCCAGTACAAGGAGAGAACTTGCAACATCGACCGAACTGGCGGAGACCAGATCCGTGCCGCAAAGTAGGCCAGCCGATCCGATAACGATTCTGATTTCTCGGTCTAGCTCGTGAATGTCAATGATCGAGCCGCGTTCTACCCGATTGAGCAAGGTCTGGACAAGCACGAAGAGATCATCATCTCCGTTTAGACGACGCGGATCTATCATGGTCGCTCCGTAGCCGCATTGTTCGCCCAATCCCATATGTCAGAATACCCCAAATGCTGTCCGATCTCGGGAGCGCAAATGAATGCTGACAACGATCCTTACTGCGTCGCTCTCGGCGCTTCAGGCAGCGAAGGTCTCTCCGACATCATTGAGTTGCTCAACGCATGGCCGAAAGGCGTGCACGCTGTTTTAATGGTCGTACTTCACCGGTCAAGCGACGACCACAGCGATCTGAGAGCGGTTCTGGCTCATCGCTGTCCAGACTTACACGTAGAGATTGCTCGCGACGGTCAGGTTCTCGTACCTAACGTCTGTTACATCGGAATGCCTGACCGGCCTTTGACGCTGCTCGACGACAGGTCCGCGTTTCTGATCGATGGATCGAACGACAGGTTAAGAAACCGAACGGTAGATGCGCTGTTTCATTCTATTGCCGAAAACATCGGCAAGCGAACAGTGGGCATCGTGTTATCAGGATCGCTGGACGACGGCTCTCGCGGGCTTGCAGCGATACACCGGGCGGGTGGCTTGACGATGGTCTTGGATCCTCAAAACAAACCCGTAGGCATGCAGCAAAATGCGATTGCTTTTGATGGCCCGATCACCTTCGTGGGCAACTCAACCGAAATTGCACAGGTCTTGGACGGCCTATTACCTCGGCAAAGCCATCGGGTTCATCGTTGATCGAACAACGATGCTGAAAGTCGGGTGAATAGCTGATAATGGCGCAGGCGCAGATCCGCCGCTCGGCAACATACAAATTTCCTTAGCATTGAGACTGACTGATATTCAGAACTCGCGAGCGGTCATTCAGGCTCAAGGCGAGACACCCAGGCGACTGATGCCTCTCATGGCGGCGATCCGCAGCCGCGTCCTGCAAGAGACTTAGATGTCGCTCCAAAAAGGTCAGTCGTCAAAACCTCGCTGGACATTTATGTTCAGCCGACGGTTGTGTGCTGTATTTAGCCGTGCTCGTCAATCCATTTCTTGGCCCAAGCGAGCGCTTCCTCGACCGCCTCTGACTCAGTCGTATACACCTCAAATCTTCCCGACGACGTCACAATTTTGTGCCTGAGCGATACAACGCCATAAGCGCTGAACGTTCCATCTGTGTTTGCATGCGGCTGAGCCGACACCACGTAACCGCTGTACGGCTCCATTTAGCCTCCCGTTAGCACTTCGAAGTTGTTAAAACAGAATTTTCGGATAAATGCACACCGGTTACTCGTCGTTCCAATCAAAGGAGTCTATTTGCCGTGTTGCCTGATTACGAGCTTCGGCTGCGGCCTTATTCGGGTCGGTCGCGCGGAGCACTTTCCAGAAGATCTTTCCCCTCGGAGACCACCTTCGCGTTTCACCCACGCATCATATACAAATAGGGTAGGCCGCTCCGGTCGAACGCTGATCGTCACATCGTACGTAAGATTGTGTCCGCCGCTCTGTGAATATTGAAAGTCCATCGCGCCCCCAAACAGGAGATGATCATAGCGCGAAGCAATGAATGTCAATGCGGCGACCCTGCATGGCAGCTATTTCAGCGTACCGACTCGGCTCAGAGCGGCTGTTGAGTGGGATCTTATGTCCAGTTGGCGGGGGCGAACCTCCCCGAACCGCATCTTTGCGAAGGTCGTGATGGACAGATGAAGGGGTATATTCTTTTAGCCGCCACCTGTATTTTGCTTTATTTAACTCGATTTCAGGAGGGACACTGTGCTGCATACGTTTCTGTCAAATAATCGTAATGATCTGATTGCGCGGTGTCGCGCGAAAGTGGCAAGCCGACCCGCTCGTGACGCCTCAGAGCAGCAGTTAGAAAACGGTGTCCCCTTGTTCCTTGATCAGCTGATTACGAAGCTGAAAATTGAGCAAACCGACAGCCCGTTGGAAAGCCGACTGGTGTCAGGCCCGGCTGATGGCAATCAAGCATTTTCAGCGATCGGCGGGTCTGCGGCTTCAAATGGGCATGAGCTGCTGAAGCTTGGGTTCACGGTTGACCAGGTTGTGCACGACTACGGAGATCTTTGTCAGGCCATCACCGACTTGGCACAGGAGCGGGATGCGCCATTTTCAATTGATGAATTTCGGACACTGAATCGCTGCCTCGATAATGCGATAGCGGATGCGGTAACAGAATTCAGCTACCGACGAGATTTCATTGTTGCGGGTCAACACGCGGCCGAGAGACCGAAAGACATGGGTCGTTCGTCCACGAACTCCGGAATTTCCTTCACACGGCTACGCTCGCATTTACCGCGGCAAAAACCGGAAGCCTTCCGCTCTTTGGTGCAACTGGCACCGTACTGGAACGGAGCCTACAGGGCCTTGGACGTCTGATCGACCACTCGATGACCGAGGTAAAAAGCGCAGAGCAAGCGGGCGCAAAATGGAAGCTTTTCTCACTCGACGAATTTATTCAAGAAGTGAGAGTCGCTGCTAACTTGGCCGCGCAGGTCCGGGGGTGCAGTTTTTCGGTAGCGTCAGTCGCTCCGAACCTTGCGGTTAGCGGCGATCGAGACTTACTGTATTCTGCCGTGAGCAACCTTCTCCAAAATGCCTTCAAATTCACCAAACCACATACCGACGTGACGCTTCATGCTTATGCCGTCGCGGATCGGATCCTGATCGACGTCACGGATCATGGAGGTGGTCTGCCAGCTGGTGCAGCCGTGAAACTATTCATGCCTTTTACGCAATATGGTGAAGACAGATCGGGTCTAGGACTGGGACTGTCAATTGCCCGACGCAGTGTCGAGCTTAATGATGGGGTGTTGAGCGTCCGGGACGTGCCGGGAGTAGGCTGCATCTTCACAATTTGTCTTCCACGGCACGCAATAACAAAGACGTAATCGTTACCGTCTATTTCGCTGGCTGGATGGCATTTGCAGGAAGGTGGCGACTGCCGCATCACCCCAACAGACAATGGCGAGGAAGCTTGACGGCAAGCGTTGTCGATCCGTCACGGCACTCGACTTCGAGTGTGCCGCCATGTGTTTGCACGATCGCTTTGGCGATATACAAACCAAGCCCGACTCCAGCAGCGGTGCCCTTCCTTGCCGTGCTGGCCGAGCGAATAAGTGGGTCGAATATCTTGTCGATTTTGTCGGCGGGGATTTCGCCGCCGTTCGAAACGGACACTACCACTTCGTGCTCCTCGCAACGTGCCGTCAATACAGCACTCCCAGTGCCGTGCTGTGCTGCATTCACCAGCAGGTTCGTGAGCAACTGGCCCAATCGTGCCCCGTCCCACGTGCCGACCATGATGCCATCGTATCGTTCGTCGACTTGGAAAGATGGATAGGACGCACAGACCTCTTCGACCGCTTGGTGACTGATGCGCCGTAGATCGTCCGTCGTTGGTGTCATGGGCAGCATATCGCCTAAACGGATACGGGAAAAATCCAGCAAGTCGTCTACCATGTGCTTCATTCGATCGGCACTACGAAGCACCGCAGCGGCGGCCTTCGTTGAGGATGCGCCCAGCGCCTCATCTCGAAGCGGGTATTGAGCCGAGTTGTGTATTGCGCCGAGCGGGGAGCGCAGATCATGTGCCAGAATGCCATTGAAAAGGTCGCGCAGGCGATTTGGCCGACGCCGAGTACTTCGCGATTGACTCAGTCAACGCTTGATCAATAGCTTCGTTGAAACGAACTATCTGATCGATCGTTTCTTCATTGACACGATACGGTTGTGCCTGCCAATGACGAATCACGGTTGCCCTGAGCGCGCGATATTCCGAAACCAATTCTTCGAGCGTGAATCCATGGGCTAAACGGTCGTCTGCGTGTGTTTTTGCGACATCAACTATTTCGGGCGCGTGCTCCAGCCCCTCGCCTTTCGACTTTGCGATTTGCTCGTCGGCACTCTGACCGGTGCGCATATCATGAGCGATATGAAGCAAGATTTCACGAGCGGAGTTGCGGCGCTGTTGATCAGAGAGCTTTTCCGGAGCAACACCTAGGCGACGGGCGAACTCGGACCAGTCTTCGAGAATGTCGTCGACCTTCTGTTCTATTAGTTCGGCCAATACCATGCTGAGTCCTCCGGGTGCGGTCTGTTTGCGAGACGGCGAGGCCGTGTATGTGCAGCGAACGTGATGACTAGCTATGAACGCATGGAGCGCACCAGCAGGTTACGCTATGTTGTAGTCCAGCGGACTTGAAGCTAAGAGGCAGGAAGTCTTGGGTACGCCGTCCTCGCTCTTAATTTGTAAGGCCCCCATACTTGTCCGTTAGAGATTACGGGTTATTTGCCCTTGCGTACACTTCCGGCTAACACAATTGACTAAAAAAGCAAGACGCCCGTACTCGATGCAACCGAAGCCGGGCGGTTGCTCGGTCAGTAACGCGGGTTTCAGACAACGTCGTCTCCGGCGGCTATGCCGCCTTCAACTCCTCACTACCAGCCAAGATAACTGCCGTTACACCGGACAGGATGATTGTCGCGGCGCAGGGCCCAAGGTACGAAGTCATGTCTTCAATGCCCCAACATCTTCGCCATCACGTAGTGAAAACTATCCAATGGTAGACTGCACAACATGACCGCAAGGACTGTTACGAATTCGGACAGCTCCGGCCGCCTTGCAAGCCCAGATGCCTTCGTTGCTTTCCAATCCCTAACACCTTGCTGAATCGTCCCACGCCGAACTTCTTTTGGGTTCGATCCCGTGGGTGTTAAATTACTTTGCAGAATGTCATTAAATTCGCGGTTGGACCGAAGGTCGCCTGTTATATTGTTTCGGCCGAGAACAGATATATGCTAATGGTTCGAACATCAAAAACATAAGCTTGGGACACGCAACTCTTTCAATTTCACCCACTGAATTGCGGAGATGGCTTGCAAGTTCCACAAAGAGAAGAAGGCTCAATGCTGCCTTCACGTAGCTTCTTGGCTACTCGTCGAATTCTATATGCCGCGCTCGCGATATCGACCGTGGTTCCATTAGTCCTGGTCACTTCGTACGGCTACTACGATTACCACCGTCGCTTCGCAGACGCGAACGATTTGGTTGACCGAAATTCCCGTGTTGCCGACGAGCAGGCTTTGAAAGTTGTAGACTTAAATCGCGAGATGGGAGCGCGGATAGTGGAACTGTTGGGAGAAGGCGATGACATGACTCTTAAGGATAGCGAAGATGTTATCCATCGTCAGCTTGAAACAATAGGGGGTGCGTTCGCCCAAGTCGCCGCTATTTCAGTTATTGGGAAGAACGGGGCACTTCTTGCGAGCAGCAAACATTATCCCGTACCTTCTATTTCGATTGAGGACAGGGAGGATTTCGTCGCAGCGCGGAATATTAGGCCCGAGCCCTACTTCTCGTTGCCTGTGCTCAGCAAAATTTCGAAAACTGACGTGTTTACGACCAACATGGGACGCTCGAGCTATGACGGAACGTTTCTTGGTATCGTTTCAATCGCACTAAAAAGAGAGTACTTTGAAAGCTTCTACAACGAACTTGCGAACGACGACGCAGCGGTCACCATCGCGCTTTATCGACAAGAAGGCGGGGTTTTGGTCCAATACCCCGATACGAAGCCAACGCCGCTAGGCACGGCATCAGATTCGGCTCTAACAACGGCTCTGCAACACAATGCGCCATTCGGTCAGTTACAGGTAGTGTCGTCCGTCGACGGCCTGGAGCGGGTTGTCGCATTCAGGCGCGTTGGCGACTACCCACTTTATGTTGCCAGTGGCTATGAAACACAAGCGATAACATCCCAATGGCGTGCGCATTTTATCTTCGTCCTTCTCCTGACCGCGCTGCCTTGTGCAGGCATTTGGCTGCTTGTGGGATTTTCACTTCGTCGACTGGAAGCCGAGAAGAAAGCTTGGAACAGTTGGCAGGCTGAGGCCATCAGGCGAGAACAGGCCGAAGCGTCAGCGCGCCAGCTACAGCGGATGGGCGCACTCGGAAATTTGGTTGCAGGCATCGCCCACGACTTCAATAATCTGCTTATGGTCGTGTCAACGAACGTCGCCTTGGCCACGAGCAAGCGGTTTACTCACATCGAGAAAGAGGTTCGTGCGGTGGAAAGAGCCGCGCTGGGCGCAGAACCTCTTGCTCGGCGACTCATGAGCGTAACTCGGAAGCAGCCGCTCAAGCTCGAAACTGTGACCCTGTCGACGTGGTTTCCGGCTGCAAAAAACCTCATCGCTGCCGCGCTGGGCGGACGGGTTCATTTGACCCTCTCCATTCCACGCGACATTTGGAACGTCTGCGTCGATAAGACCGAATTGGAGTCGGCCATCGTCAACATCGCGGTGAACGCAAAAGATGCCATGCCCCACGGCGGACGCTTTATTGTTCGATGCCAGAATTCGCAGCTCTCCGCTAATAACAGTCTGCCGCTGGACGGAGATTACGTTTCGATATTCTGTTCCGATAACGGCGTCGGAATGAACGCTGATGTGCTTCGCCGTGCGTTTGAGCCGCTTTTTACGACTAAGGCGCAAACGGCGGGCACCGGACTTGGGTTAGCGCAAGTTCTTGCTGCTGCTGAACAAGCGGGTGGTACCGCACGCATTGAGAGCCTCGTCGGAAAAGGAACTACCGTTAGATTGTACCTGCCGCGCCATCACGCGAAATCATCGGCCCAACCACTCGTTCATATGCCCGATACCGAGAAGGTTATGCGCGACACATCCGTACTCTTGGTAGAAGACAATGCCGAAGTGGCGGCTGGTGTATTGGCGGTTCTCGAAATGCTTGGATGCACGGTTAGGCACGAAGTGACCGCAGACGACGCAGTTGCGATTTTGAACGGGGGGATGACGTTTGACCTCATCTTATCGGACATTCAGATGCCTGGAATGATGAACGGCATCGACCTTGCCGAGCATGTACGCAGTACTTGGCCAGCGCGGAAAATAGCGCTCATGACAGGATATGCTGACGAGATTGACCGTGCTCAGCATGCGGGGGTGAAAATCTTGGCGAAGCCGTTTGACTTGGACGAACTCGAAACGCTCGTCGCAGAAAGCCACGAGTGAATCCGAACTAGAATCCTAGGCCCTCGCTGTCGCTTGGGATGGGCCAAGTGGCGATCTCGCTCAGGATGTTGAAGGTCCCTTTTTGGCCGCTCGCTGTCTGATGCAGTGAGCATACGTGGCTTACAGCTTGCAAAGCCCGACGGGGGGAAGCCGTTTCAATCATTCGATTATCCGCTAGGCGGTCATTCAAGTTGTGTCAGATTCGGCTATCCCGCGCGGATCTCCCGCTGAGCCAAGAACGTTCCGTTGGGCTGGTGGAAGACGATCTTCGTTACAGGCCACCTTCGTCGCGAACAAACTCGCACTGTAGCCTTACAGCTCGCGAATCGCTCAAAGCGGTGTCCAATGGCCTCGCATCCAGAGCCTGTGATCGCCTTCCCAGCGGTAATGTCCTTCGATCCCGCGATAGCCGGGGGACAGGGGCCGCGGGCACAACTTCAACGACAGGTTCAGGACGAGGCGGCTGAGCGGGCTTGACGACGCACGCGGATAGGCAGAGCGCGCCAGCCAGCACAGGACACGGGCTGGTTTTTCGAAAAATTGGTTTTACTTGATTTCTAATCTCTTCCGTAAGTTCTTGACCTTATGGAACACTCCGCATAACTCAAAGCTTGGTACCGTCGCTCGCCCGCGCGCCGCACACCCCTTCCGGGTTTTCAGTCTGAAGCTAACGCGTCGATTTACCTCCATCAGCGCGGTGCGATGGATCAGTGGGTGCTCGTAGAAATCGACCCGTCGATCTGCTCGTACGCGAACGTCCGGGAGTCGCAGTAATTCGACAGGTTTTGCTCCAGGCGTGGTGCTGGAACACATCTACCGACAGTCGATTAAAGACGCTCCTTCGCGAACTCACGTGTTAGCACGACGATCCTAACCAATGCCGCGCAGTGGGGCGAATACGGCCGACTATTTATTCGATATCGCTGGCCGCGCGATTCGCTGTTTCTCTGTGCGCCTAAGGCTTAAGATGCATCGCCGCTTTGGCCTCGCGGCTCATTCGACGGGTGCATCGCATACGAAATGGGCTGCACAAGAGGATGTGTTCTTCGGTAACGCAACCAGCCAAAGCGGTCCGCCAACACGACCTGGCGACGAAACGAGGCACCCAGCGATCGTCGCAGACATGATTAGCATCGACGGAAACAACCATCGGGTGCCGACGATGCGGATCTTTCATATGCCGCTCGGTTTGCAACCGGTGAGCGCGTCTTTATTCGTGTTGCTCCTTTCGTTGCTCAATCGCTTCGAGAACGGCATCCGGATTGGTCGCCGCCTGCAGGGTTTCAGCGTGTTGGTCGTGCCGATCACGCACGTTAGGAAGATCGCGTCGAAGCTCCTCAAGCAGCATGATGATCTTGGTGGTTTTCTGTTCGGCCAGCAGATTGATTTGAAGTTCGAGATGCGCGCGATCCTCTTCGACACGCGCCAAGCGATTTTGCCGAATGAGCACCGCCATCGTGATCAGGACGCCGATGAAAGTGACAATGCCCTGCAACAAAGAAAACGGCGGTTCGTCGAAGTAGCGATAGCCCATATGATGCAGAAAGACATCGCTGATGATCCAAGCCAAGCTTGCGCACAAAAAAGTAAGTAAAAAGCGTGGCTCACCGAAAAACACGCTGACTCGCTCGATCGCTCTTTGTAGAACGGTGCGCTTCGCGTCTTCGCGTTGAGCAAACTGCGACACCTTCTCCAGATTTTCATGGATCGCTTCAGAAATATTCTTGATGGTGCCGTTGTCGGGCCGTGTATCGGTTGTCATGTCAGCGCGGCGTTCTCGGGTGGTGGTGGTGGCCAAGTCCGGGGGGAGTTCTTTGCACCTCCAGCGCGGGAGGGCATCGGAGCCCTTCGCCCGCTTTCTCGGCATATGAAATCTATCTGTATTTATTTTCGTTAAACATGGGAACAAACGCCGGGCGGGTACGTACGTTGCAATTACTCCAGCGACTTGCTCGAGGTCGGTACCCGGTGTTCCGCCACATCAATAATTTAAGAGACACATTCATGCGCTTACTCACCACACAAGATGGACTCCCCCGCGTTTCATGGGGCGCTGTCATCGCCGGCGTGATCTTGTCATTAATCGTCTATTTGATCCTGACTGTTTTGGGCGCTGCGATCGGCACGTCGATCCTATCACCCTTGGCGCAACCTAATCCGTTGCATGGTTTTGGCTTCGCGTCCGGCGCCTACATGATCATCATGACGGTGATCGCGGTGTTCGTCGGTCCTTATTTCGCAGGGCGCTGCGCCCCGGTACTGGGTTGGTTACATGGTTTGTTGGCATGGGCCGTGATGATATTGCTCTCGCATACGGCGCTACTTCGTTAGTCGGCAGCGCAGTCAGCGCGGCAGGTAGCGCCGCGTCTACGACGGCAACCGTCGGCGCAGCCGCTGCCCCGAGGGCTGCAAGCGGGGTCGACGTGGGTGCGCTCAAACAACAGGCCCAAAGCGCTATTGCCTCTGCCACCGCCGAGGCATCAAGCCCGCAAGCCGAAGCGGATGCACGTCAAGCAGCGGATACAGCCGCACGCGGTGTGGCGCGCGCATCGTGGTTTTCGTTCGCCGCGCTCGTTGTTGGCGCAATCATAGCGATCGCATCGGGTGGTGCTGGGTTCCGTCATCAACCACCGTTTGAAGACGCCGGCGGATCGGCTACGGACGATGTCGCCTTGCGCACTGGCACGCGTCGTGTGGAGCCCTCAAATCGTCAAGCGCGGTAAGCCTCGTGCTCACAAAGCTTCACCCAGAGGTGCTTTATGGATGATACGAACGCATCTACGAACATGCGCGACGATGAATACGCGTCTGTTTTGCCTCCCGCGGTGACCAAGGCAGTGGTTGGACGGTTAAGCGCTACAGAGGAACGTTTGGCGGTGCGAATCGAAGAACGCGAGGCGGGTTCGGTTCGCGTTCGAACGGTGACGCATAAAGAGCTGAAGGAAGTTCCAGTGGTTTTGCAAAGCACGTCGATTCACGTTGACCGCGTTCCGGTGTATCGGTTTGTCGATGCGACGTTTGAACCTCGTCAAGAAAGGCGATACGCTGATCGTTCCCGTCTTTGAGTACGTCCCGGTGACGGAACTTAGGCTGATGTTGAAAGAAGAGATACACGTTAAGAGCACCGTCACATCGCAGGAAAGCGTGCATCAAGCGGAGGTGCAGCGCCAGCATGTGGTTATCGAACGTCGGATAGGTCCCGACGGAGAATGGATCGCGGAAACTCCCGCCGATTCCTTCGGCTCCCAACGCCGGAAATCGCTTTAGATTACTTACCCGCTGACGCATCAACCCATCTATCGGCGATTCACGCCTAGTCTCAATACTCTTTTTGGAGCAAAACATGTCACAAGTTCTTGTAGGTGTTTTTAATTCATTCGATGAGGCAGATCAGGCGGTTGTCCGCCTCGAACAATCGGGAATTGCCCGTAGCGATATGGAAGTTCACGCGAGCAACTTGGCTGGTGACACGACCGGCACTTCGGGTTCCGGGACCCTTGGCGCTACCGATCATCAGGTCGTATCCGATCGGACGGTCCCCAACGATGGCGAAGGTGTGGGCGTTATCGCCAAGATCGAACACTTTTTTGGCAACATGTTCGGCGGCGACGAGCATCCAGAAGAAGTTGGGCACTACAAGGAAGCTGTTCGCCGGGGCGGTGCGCTGTTGACGGTGACGGTGGTCGATGAAGCACATGTCGTCCTGGTTCGGTCGACCCTACATGAAGCGGGTGCCGTCGACATCGATGAGCGCGTCGCGCATTGGAAAAGTACCGGCTACGCCGGCTATGACGCAACCACGCAACCCTATACAGACGACGAAGTGAGTGCGGATCGTCAGGCGTTTTCTGTCGTGCGCGAATCGCTTGATGTAGGTAAGCGGGAAGTGCAAACGGGCGGAGTACGCGTTTATTCCCGTGTCACAGAAACCCCAGTCACAGAAAGCGTCAACCTGCGCGAGGAGCACGCGACAATCGAACGGCGGCCAGTGGACAGAGTCGCTACCGCTGCTGATCTTCAAGGCGGCTCAATCGAAATCCGTGAGACGGCTGAGCACGCGGTCGTGGCGAAGACGGCGCACGTGATCGAAGAAGTCGTAGTAGGACGCGAATCGTCAGAGCGCACCGAAACGATCAATGAAACGCTGCGCGGCAACGAAGTGGAAGTTGAGCGGGTGCCCGGTGACAAGAGTGCTTTGAAGTCCACGCCGGGAGCGGCTGTGGCAAATGACGGATCAGCGCCTGTCGACCCGCTCAAGCCGTTGTAATCACGGCACCCGTGCGCTGGCATGGCGCGCGGCGCCGGAGTTTTATCAAACGCACCGTTTTTGGTGCGTTCGCCGATCAACCAGAAATGGAGCAGAAAATGG
This sequence comes from Burkholderia sp. PAMC 26561, assembly GCF_001557535.2. Taxonomy (NCBI): domain Bacteria; kingdom Pseudomonadati; phylum Pseudomonadota; class Betaproteobacteria; order Burkholderiales; family Burkholderiaceae; genus Burkholderia; species Burkholderia sp. PAMC 26561. The sequence continues at coordinate 215,585 of NZ_CP014309.1, read as the reverse complement.
ATACGAACAAGGCAGAGGGAACGGTTCAAGAAATCGCCGGTAAGGTGCAGGACGCAGCCGGCGGGGTGCTGGGCGACACCGGCACACAGGTCGCGGGCAAGGCGCGCGAACTTAGCGGTAAGGCACAGCAGCTCTATGCGGACACGACCGACATCGTGCGCGACAAAACGACGGAAAGCCCCTTCACCGCCCTCGCCATCGTGGGCGGCCTGGGCTTTTTGCTCGGCGCAATGTGGGCGAGTGCAAATTCGACACCGACGCAGCCATATCCAACGCGGTATCGCGGCAGCGACAATTACTGACGACGCGGCCGCGATGGTCGGCCTCACATCGCGGCACCGCTGGTGATTCATCAAACCGGGTCTTCGGTACGCAATTCAAGGCAGAAAACATCGATGTCAATCCATTCGAAAATCACGCGTTGGCGGAACGTTGGACAATTTTGTAGCGCTCGGGTCGCCGATTACGGTGCGCTTTTCCTGGTCGAGTTGGCGCAGACCAAAGCCAAAGTGATGCGCGAACTTATTGCGATGGTGGCACTTGCAGTTGGCGTCCTTTTCACGCTGTCGTTTCTCTGTTTTGCCGTCATCGCTACCGCTTGGCAAACCTCGTATTTTCTAGCCGTTGTTTGGGGCATCGCAGGGCTTTGGCTGCTCGTCTCGATCGTAGCGTTTCTGGTTTTGCGTGCTCAGAAGCCTGTCGAGTCCTTCAAAACACTTCAAACTGAAATACAAGACGACGTGGCAGCGATTAAGGAGGCATTGAAATGAGCTCGATTGACAGCAATTCTTCTCAAACGACGATACTTGCACGCATGGCGGCGACTCGCGCCGAACTAATTGCTGCAAACCACGTGAACACGCTGATCGCCAGTTCGCGGCGCAGCGTGCAGGCTCCTGCCATCCAGGAAGGCCCCCTTTTCTTGCAGTCGCCCTATGCTGGACTGATCGCCGCCGCGTTAGTTGTTTCCGCGGTTTTAGGACCTGCGCACTTGGTCAGAACCGCAGCGCGAAGAGGACTGACGCCGTGGATCGCGAGCACTGCAAGATCACTCGTCGGCCGCTAATCGATAGTGGTTCAAATTGACTCACGTCGAGGTTATGGCTGCCGAGCAAGGCGTTGACAACAGTTGAGCGGCGCAACGCGCATTGACTGTGGTGATGCGGAAGGCACGGGCTTTGCGCTTATCTTGCTGCTGCGGCAACTGCTGCGGACAAAAATTCGGAGGCGTCAATGAGTTCGTTCATGAAGAAGGTCGCAGCTTCAGTTCTTATCCTGGGGCTGTCGAGCGGTGCGTTTGCTCAAGCGGGCGGTGGCGGCGGAGCCGGAGCAGGTGGTTCCGGAGGCGGAGCGGGAGCCGGAGGGGGCGCTGGGAGCGGAACGGGTGGTGGCGGTGCCGGGAACGGAGGTGCTGGAGGGTCCGGGGTTGGAATGAGTGCACCTGGGCAGTCCGGAAGCAATGCGAATTCAGTGCCGGGAAACACCGCGACAGGCGGTGGGCAAGGCTCGGGCACGGGAGCCAAGCCAGGAGCGTCGGGTATGAACAAATCGAATCAGAAGCCGGGCAATACACAAGCAAATTGAGTAGCGTCGCCGGGTTTTCCTCTTAAGCTCGGCACTTCACCCTACAAAAATTTAACGCAGCTGCATATTGTTTTTTAATTAACGCAGGAGTGTGTCGTGGACATATGCTTCGGGATCTTCATTCACCGCGTGGACCCCAGCTACGTGTGCCGCTTCAAAGTAGGCAAACTGAACAGCAAGGTCATGCCGGCTTTGTGGGTCGGAATGTTGACGAAAATCTGTCTTGCTCTTGCGCTCTTCGTCGCCATATGGTCACTGTTCGCCTCGTTGACGTCAGCAACAGCTTGATACCATGAATCTGTGCCGGCGTGATATTTCGCAACATGGGCGACCGCATCGCGGATCTCGCTATGGTGTTTGATCGCATCGAGTGTCTCGTCCTCGGGTCCTGTCGTGTCACCTACTCCAGGACGGCTTGCAGCCAGTCGACGTCGTTTCGTACCTGACGGTTGATCAGGCGTAGCGTTGGTGTGGACATGGTCGTAGCAATTTCGGCGATGTGCGCGGCATCGATTGCCGACCGTCTCTGCGCGTATGTCGAAAGACCGCTTTGCGCCCGAACCGGGGAAAATTTCGAACCGGCGAAGCGGCTACCGCCAATCTAGCGGCTTCTGGCGGCGCCCGACAAAGGGTAACGGTCGAACCTATCGAAAGCCGCTAACGCGAGACGGCGTAATGGAAATCAGCCTCATGAAGAGGAGTCCCCCGCATTCATTTTTTGAGCGCAGATAACGGGTCAAGAATTCCGCGTGCTCAGCGACGCGCCAAGCACTCGGCCGCAACACGGTCCGGCATTATGACTATGCGACAGGTTCCCGCGCGGAAGAGCGTCTGTCAGTAGCGCAAAATCTGCGACGCGCCGTTCGCGATCACGAATTCTGTCTGTATTTCGAGCCTCAGGTCAACGTCCTGACAGGTCACGTAGCGGCGGTGGAAGCCCTGATTCGATGGTTCGATCCAGCGCTCGGCCCGATCTCTCCGGCGGAATTCATCCCGCTTGCCGAGGAGTCCGGCCTGATTGTTCCGATCGGCGAATGGGTGATTGCCGAACTTTGCCGCACTGCGGTGGATCATCGAACTCCATTCACTTTACATACAGCATTGTGGAACGGCACCTCTTAACACCGCATCGGCATGCGTAGGTCGCTTTCAGCGCTTTGCTGGGTCGGCTTCCAGCATCCAGACGATAATCGATGAAAATTTCGTCGCCGACTTTGATCTTTTTGATCGCACGGATATATACGCGATCGTTGTCCTGCTCGGCCTCGCAGTTCGGTGCGCAGCTGTGATTAATCCAGCGCGCGGAGTTGCCCGCAACAGCACCATCGATCACGCGGCCATCGCCGATCCCGAAAAAGAAAGTGTGCCCCGCCTCCGCTTCTGATCGGGCAAACCGTCGATTTGCTTCGCGTTCAGACAGTACCTCGCCCTTGTATTCGAGCAAATAGTCGCCACGCGCCATGACCGCCGACGCGAATACCCCGCGCCCGTGAATGGCTGAACGTCGTACGTAAAACCTGCGCATGCCCCTGCTCCGAAAATGGTGCTTGACGAATGGCCCTCCGATGCAAAATCATACCGTTCTGAACGAGATTACAGCACGGGGCTCATGCGACCACGCACCTATTATTTGAAACGCCAGCCCGCTCGAGGGGCGCTGGTTCGTTATGACGACCGTGTGGCTGAGGTATTGGGTGGTGCCAGGGGCAATCGGGTCATGATCAGATCCGTGCACGGGGACGGGACGACGCGGATCACCGCGGTGAAGTGGCGAAATCTTGTGGCGCTAGGTGCATCCCTTTTTGAGTGATTCAGGATTAACGCATTGTTCCCGCAAGTTCGCAAAGGCTCATTCTTCAAGGACAAGGTCCAATCCGAAGCATCAATTAGGGGCGTTATGTCGGAACATACGTCGACTCTGGTTAGGTAAGTCACTCAGTTGTGGTCAGCTCTCACCTCTTCTCCGAATCGTGCCAAATCTAAAGTTCACCTGCGGTCTAAGGCGTTGGCACGCGTCGGCCAGATGATCCGCGTTTTCGGAGAATCAATCCGGAAAGCATGCTTTCGCCAACGAGGTAAGCTTCGACGCACGGACCCACACATCGCATGCTCGATTCAGGGAGGCAAAACGGTATGTTGGAAGCGAAAACAGCAGAGTTAGAGCAGATCGGCACGCCTCAGTGGACAGACAGCGAGGTTGAACGATATTTGCGGACAGGCGAATACGACGGTTTTTTCGTAGGATGGCCGGGTTCTAACCTGGCTGATATAGCGACACGTGCGTCGCAGCGTCTTCGAAGTGCACTTGTAACAGAGACGATGCGGCGCTCGAGAGGCTTCGAGTCTGTCTCGCGTCTCCCAGTTGACCTCTACGTATGGAACAGTGAAAAACTCAAGCCTATGGTGGATGGTCTCTTCAACCCGAGTGAACGCGCGACCGTCATTCGCCTGCTTTCAGATAACGTTGTATTTGTCACCCGAGCTAACCTGGAAAAAATCTTAATGGCTGAACGGTGGCTTTCTACAGCTTGGGATGTGGCCAACATATTTTTGGAGAGCGTTAAGGCCCCGACGCTATCTGGACAGCCCTGCAATATAGTCGGCTTGAGCCAAGAAACGAGGTGCTACGTGTCGATGGATTACTTTGACGAGACCGACCCATTTGCCGATTTCGTCGTCCACGAGGCTGCGCACGTCTTTCACAACTCCAGACGCGTGGCTTGTGGGCTGGCCGCAAGCGCTCGCACCGACTACATCCTCGACATTGACTATCGTATGCGGGAGACGTTTGCATACGCCTGCGAGGCATGGAGCCGGATCAGTTCGGCCGCCGATTGTCGTGGTGATCGAAAGGCGTTGATTTTGCAGCATGCCGATAGGGGGTTGCCGAGCGACGACCGAGTGAACCATGACGAATACCTCGATGTCCTTTTTGACGCCGCTCGCGCTCATAACGGTTGGCAACGGATCGCCAAGCGGTGCGAACCAAGACAGCGAGCTTCCAAATCGTTTCAATCCGCTGTCGACTGACTTGGCAAGCTTCTCGGACGTCGGCAGCGCCTAGCAACCTAGAGCCACCCGGCTTAGGAGGAAAACGTAGTGGCTGCTCCAGCATATATCTATACGATTGCGTGCGTTGCCGTGATGCTGGGCGAACCGGAGGCCTGGTTGGAAGAAATCACGCTCATGAATCTGGAACCGGAAGACGGGCGTCTACAGATCGTCGATAGACTCGATCCAGATCGCGCGGAATCGAACACGGTAACCGCATTTACGGAAGCGGGTATCGAAGCTTTGAGAGAGGCCATCGCAGAGGTGAAGCAAGGTCAACGCCGCACGCTTTAGTCGCGCTTGTGCTGTTAGCTGACGGGAACGTAACCTGCGCCTCAAAGCGACCTTTGTCTCGCTCTCCGGCTCAAGATCGCGATCCCGACGGTCGTATCGCTCGGCAATGCTGAGCTTCGCTTTAACGTCGCGCCGCGTTTGCTGCGTCGATGACAACCGCTAAAGTTCTCCGCGCATCTTCAAGCTCCTGAACAGGGGCGGTCAACCGGGCAAGCTCAAGCGCAGAGGCTTGTCGTTCACCCGGTTTAGCGAGATGCGCTTCTATGGCAGCAGATGCTGCCTGTACCTCACGTGCAGCTTCCGCCATCCTTTTAAGCGCCTCGGCTTCACGTTCATTAAAACTCTCGTTTACCAACGGTAATCAGCCTTCAGAGATGTAAGAGACTAGCGGGTGCTGTCCTGCGTGATCAGCTCGACAGGTGTTAGAGCGATGTGTATCCGTACATGCTACTCTTGGTCGTTCTATCTACTGCAAGCATCCATGGACGCCAACACGATACGCCAGTATGCCGCTGCGGCCGTTATCTTGGCGTCGGGGCGCGACCACATGGCAGTCGTGCCAAGGCTCTCCGAGATGGTTCTGACTGGCCGACGCCAGCACCGTGACGCTGTTCCTAAGCTAATGGACGAGTAATCATAACGAACGACAGGCCGGAATATATTGGCCCGCTCACGACCAGCCGCGCCTGCATGTCGGCGACCAGCGTCCGACACTCATGACCACGACGGTAGGAAGTTTAGTCAATCGCTACCGCAGTCACGCAGCTCCGATCGCTGTTCCGCAATTCGACGAAATTCCATGATTTGCATGTCGGTTGAAGCTGCCGCATCTCTCCCAAACCTTGTCAATCCACATATGGCCGGAACAAAACGTAAATCCACCCGCCCGAGTGTTATTCGTAAGCCACTGAGCAAGTCCGCGCTTTTGCCGATGTCGGCGCAATCAGCACGGGAGTTGTCGCTCGCTCATCATCTTGCGCTAGCTGCCTGTCGTGGTGAGCGCGCGAATCGGCACCAAATCAACGAGTTGGTCCGTTCGGTCTATATGGCCTACTACCTTCAACGCATGGGGTTCGGTGAGGTGCCGTTTGAGTGCTATGAGCACGCAGAAGCGGCGTTCGAAAATGCACTAGCAATTGCTGAAAAAAGTGCCAAGTGGACAATCCACGAGCAAGACGCGCCTGTGATCGAACGCGTGCTTGCGCTGCACGACCAGCAATTGAGTGAGGCGCCGATGCACCGGGTGGTGGAAGCTGAAAAACAGTTGCGTCAATTTTTGGCCGGCGAAAGCGCCTCGCCGTTGGTTCGCCCGAACCCGAAATAGCGGATGGTCTCCTTTTGAATGAACGCAGTGTGCTTTTAGACATGCCGCATACTAAACGTGTTGGCCGCGCTAGCGAGACGAATGACTTACTGCTGATGCGCTGGATCGGTTTAGGTCTCAATCAGGTTGACGAGGAGCGCCAAGAATTGGCCCCAACTCGCCCTTCGGATTTTCGTCACGCTCTTTTGGCGGCAGAGGTTGATCTAGGCCGGGCTCCACAGGACTTGGAATGGCGTCACCGACAGGTTTGGACACTTCCGTCGGCGGTCGCCCCGGGTCTGCGTCGCGTGTGCTAGTGGCCATAACATCCTCCGTTCGTTAGGTTTTCCTGATTGTCGCAAGAAGAATACCCGCTGCAAAGCGGTCAACGACCAGGGCAGGATAGGTGAACACGGTCACGGTCAACGCGATTCTTTCCGGGACAATACATCGTTTATAACTCGTCAACTTTTTCTTCGTTCGACAATTGCGACTCGCGCCGAATCGACCGAAGTACTACTTATGGCACGATAGACGAATATCTAAGCGAGATTTCCCTGCGACGCACGGCGACCGTCGATGACATTGCAGCCGTGGCACCCTTCCTGAGTTCGCCTGCCGGTCATAACATCTCAGGTAGTGCAAGACAAGCGCTATATAGGTGAGCCGATAAGGAGTTCGTATTCCGGCTCAAGGCATACGTCGTCAAGTGCCACCGTTTGTAAGGCTCCTTCACGTTTTGCCTCGGGACGAGGATCGTAACGCGCGTCGAGATAGATCGGCGCGTCTGTGCGCAGCGGCAGGATCGTCACCATGAGCGGTACGGACAACGCGTCATTCGGAATATCTGAAAGCGAAATCCGCCACGGCAATCCGTTAAAGAAATGGTCGTCAATGAGCGTAGTGCCTGCGAACAGGCGTCCAACGTCACCTCGATACTGGATCGACAAATAAACGTTGCTCAAGCCATCAAGCGCGTTCCGGGGCAGATTGATCTGCCATGCCGCCGATCTGCCGAAAGCTTCGGGCGCAGGTTCAACACTCGCGTTCGCTGGGCCACCCTTCTTTATTGGCGGCACGTTCTGCGCCTGCCGGAGCCCAATCGTTTGAACATCAAACGACCTCAAGTTGAATTGCGCTGCGTAACTATCGAACCCGTCGCCAGTTGCCTCACGCGTAAGCGGAAGCGTTGCGGGTGGTATGACCTGTAGCGGCGGATAAAAGTCGACTTGCAGCGCCGTATTCGTCGTGCGAAGCACGATCTGATTGTTCAACACGAACGCTTCGGCGTTTGTTCGCACGAGCCGCCGCATGCCTTGAAAAGGCAATACAGATGTGCGCTCGGCATCGTGCGCTGAAAGAAGAAGCAACGTAAGGGTGTGACCGTGCGCCGTGATGACCTTGATGCGAGCACCCGGTATCAGGGTCACGACTAGAGCGCCATCAAAAAGCCGCAACTCCGAATCCGGTAACAACTCGCGCAACGTCTCAGGCTCGAAAGCGAATTCAGCCGGAATTCCCTCGACCGCCCTAAACACAAAAATATCGCCCTCCGGTGTGGCAAGGCGAGTCATGGGCTGCGCGGTCGCATAGCGTAGCTCTGCGTCGATCATCTGAAATGCGACAGGCCATACAAAGTAGACACCCGATCTGACGTCGACGCGGCAACTCGGTAATAACACTGTGCGGTTTTTCAGCCGTACCGAGAAGCGCACGCCCTGTTGAGTCGGCATCGCGTACTGCCGCACGTGATTGTTCACAAAAAGGAACCCGCGCTTGCCATCGGAGCGCGCCGAGAACCGTAGTGTCTCAAGGTCATTGGCCCCTTTTGGCTGCTTAGTGGGCGCTTGAACTGCGTAGGTTGCGAGCATTTCGCCCCATTCATGCAAAAACGCATGCATCGGACGCAACTTGCCGAGCACCGGATGTGCTTCGCCATTTGCGCCGTATGGCGCCTGAAAGTCATAGTTAATGATTGGCAGATCGTTCCATCCGCCAGTTGCAGTGGACTCTTGGCCTTCACGCTCACCCGGCGGGTTGCGACCACCGTGAAACATGTAATAGCCGTAGAGATTCACCCCCGACCCAAGTTGAACTGGCAGCATCGCAGCGATGTCGTCCGCATCGATAACCGGGCGCCGCCGGTACATCGTCGGCACGCCTCCCCCGTATTCAGCGCCAAGGAACGGCGTGTCGTTGACGACTTTGTCGGCGTCGCCTTCGCCTGCACCTTGCGTCTGCGCGCCCAGGTCCCCGCCCACGCGGCTCGTGAATCGGAAAGCATAAACCTCATTGGGAGCCGACATAGTTGGCGAAATGCCCCAGGGAACATCGGGATACCCGCCGAAGACGGGAGTCACCTCGCCGTGTGGAAATACCGCCTGGTCCCAACCCGTTACGGTATAGAGCGGTGTATCGAGTCCAGCAGCAAGCGCGAGGCTTTTTAGCTTGGCAATGTGTGCGGAACCTTGCCCCGGGCCAGTCAAGTTGTACTCGTTCTCGATCTGTACGCCGATTACCGGTCCGCCGTCCTTCCACAGTTCACCGTGCAACTGCTCCGCAATCTGCTGGTAAAAACGCTCAACCAACCCAAGATAGAGCGAGTCGTTTGATCGGGTGGGCGTTTGGTCAACAACCCATCCCGGTATCCCGCCAAAACGCACTTCTCCATGCGCCCATGGCCCAATGCGTGCAAACATCAGCAAGGCATGCCGCGCGCATGCCGCTACAAAGCGCCGCAAATCACGTCGCCCGCGCCAGTCGAAGCGGCCCGGCTCAGACTCGTGATGGTTCCAGACGACATAGCTTGCGACAATGTCGATGCCTGCGGCCTTCATTTTCGCCAGTGCGCCATCCCATAAATGTTCGGGCACCCGCGAATAGTGAAACTCGCCCATCACGGGGAGCCACGGCTTGCCGTCACGAAGAATGTACCGATTGTTGATATCGATCGTTGCACCACCCGGCGCCCGGTTCGTTCCCAGCCGAAGCAGCCCGGCGCGCGGTGGATCGATTGGCGCACTCACGTCTATCGTAAAAAGCGTTTGCACGTCGGAGGACGTCGGCAGCGAGTAAGCATCAACAGGCGCACACAGGGAAGGTCGTGCTCGGCTTGCAGTCACGTTGCGGACCCGCTTTCCCAAACGCACACGTCTCCGGTGCCGAGGCGATTTGTGCCGAGCACGAAGTGCGCTCCCTCCGGCGCTGGCGATAACACCGTATTCGCGCCAAAATTGAACGCAAAAGTAAGGGGTCCACGTCGACGGATGCGCACGCCCTCGGGCAGCACGGTGACATGTAGCCCCGCCGTATTCGCCACCTGTTCCAGCAAGGCGCGATGCAGCGCGTGGGAGAGCCAACCGGCCACGTAGCGAACCCGTCCTTTCGCAATGACTGCCGGCCACTCGTCACCAAAACGTGTTTCCACTACGCTGTCCGAATTGGCCCTCACATGTTCGCGCCAATGCACCGCAGTGCCATTCGTCGCGCCAATCGACGTTGTAGGCGCGAGACTCGCACGTAGCGACTCAACTTCAAGTACCTGCATGGGTAGCACGCGCTGCAAGACACCAGGCGCCAGACTGGCAGGAATAGCGAACTGCGGCGTCTTCGAGCCGCTGCGTGGACCGAACACCCATTGTGCGGAGCTGCGTTCAATCTGCTCGATGAGCGCATCGTCGATAACGGCAATGCTCGGCACGACCACCATGCGGTACGCCGAGAGGTCTGCCTGTGCCGAAACGATGTCGACGTCGAGTCCCATTTCGCGCAGTGCCTCGTAGTAGTCGAAGGCCAACATTTGATAGTCGAAAGTTTTGCCGTGACGTTGTATCTCAAATATCCACTGCGTTTCGTAATCAAAGATCAATGCGACGTCCGCGGGTGTCGTTGCAGCAAGGCGCGACAGTACGCTAGACGCCGCGATCTCGCGCGCCACCTCCTGGACTTCCAATCCGCCCGGGGAAAGCTCGTTGTTCGGCAAATTAAGGCCCGAATGCATCTGCTCCTGCGCATAGGGGCATTGCCGCCATCGGAAATACGACACGAGTTCCGCGCCATGAGCGAACGCCTCAAGGGCCCACAACCGCACCATGCCTTTCGCGGGTACAGGGTTCCACGGCGCCCAATTCACCGGTCCCGCCTGCTGCTCCATGATCCAGAATCGTCCACCGCCAATCGAGCGGTAACGATCATGGTCAAAAGCCGAGACATCGGGGTGTGAGGTGCGAGCGTAAAGCGCCTTCTGCTCTTCAGGCAAGCCGATTGATTCGGTGCGCGCAATCGGGTAGCTGTCCCAGGCGGCCACGTCGATCGCTTTGTCTTTGACGAACTCGTAGTGATCGAACGTAGTAAAAAAACCCATGAAATTGTGCAGCACATCCGCTGTCGGTGCGAGCCGCCGCAACACATCGACCTGCTCCCGGTGAAAGCTCGCTACCTCGGCCGACATAAAGCGGCGAAAATCGAGCAGGTGAATAGGATTGGCATCAGTCGGCGTGAGGGTTGGTAAGCCGATCGCGCCGAAGCTCGGGTATTCCATGCTCCAAAACACGTTACCCCAATCCTCGTTCAATTTCTCAATGCGCACATAGCGTTGTTCTAGCCACGCCTGAAAGCGCGTGAGCGCCTGTCGTGAATAGCTCGGCACCGTCTCGTGACAGCCGAGTTCGTTATCCGTTTGCCAAGCGACGACTGCTGGATGCTTGCCATAACGTCCTGCCATCTCCGTGACAATGCGCAAGCATTCACGCCGGTAACTTGCACTTGTGATGTCGTAATGACGGCGCGAGCCGAAGTTCCAGGTTGTACCATCGGCACGAACCGGCAGGACGTCCGGATACGCGTCGATCAACCATTTTGGCGGTGATGCGGTTGGTGTGCCGAGCACAATTTTAAGGCCGGCTGCGGCAAGCGTCTCGACGGCTTCATCAAGCCAGGCCCATATGTACTCACCTAGTTTCGGCTCCATCCGGCTCCATGCGAATTCTGCGATCCGAACATGAGTGATGCCGATTTCGGCCATCCGTTTTGCATCGTCGGCCCACATTGAGCGGGGCCATTGTTCCGGGTAGTAGCACACTCCGAGTTGCATAAAAAGTCTCACAGGTAATTGAAAAAACTGGCCTCTAACCCTTGCTCGCACCGAATGTCAGCCCGGCAACAAAGTGCTTTTGCATTGCAAAGAACATCAGTACCGAAGGCAGCGCAGCGAGCACGGAGCCCGCGGCGACAAGATTCCATGCTGTAGTCCACTGACCCTTGAGCGCGACCACCCCGACCGTAATCGGCGCGGCCTCATCACCTTGCGTGAGACACAACGCCCAAAAGTAGTCGTTCCACACGAATGTGAACACCAGGATGCCAAGCGCAGCAAGTGCGGGCCGGATCAAAGGCAGCACAATGCGCGCGTACACCGTCCACTCGCTCGCACCTTCTACACGTGCCGCCTCGATCAACTCGAATGGCAACTGCTTAATGAAGTTACGCAGGAAGAGCGTGCAAAAGCCCGTCTGGAACGAGACATGGAAAATTACAAGGGCCCATACCGTGTTGAAGAGGCCTGCTTTCAGCGCCATGTCGCGCACCGGGATCATCAGGATCTGAATAGGAACAAAGTTCCCAGCAACGAACGCGAATAGCACCGCGGTGTTGCCAGGAAAGCGGTACGTTGCAAGCGCAAAACCTGCCATAGAGGCCAGCACTATCGCGCCGATCACCGACGGCACGGTGATCAACACGCTATTTGCGAAGTAATGCAGCATTGGGGTCTGCGCCAGGGCTGTCCCGTAATTTTCGAATAGTGCAAAGTGCTTGGGCCAACCCCAGTAGTCGCCCTGGGTTAACTCTTCGCTCGAACGGATAGACGTCACCAGCACGGCAAGCATGGGCAGCAGCCAAATCACGAGCGCGATCGGAAGCGACACCTTGTAGAGCGTGCGGTTGATCGGTTTCCAACGTTCGACGGGAAGTGGATACATAGGGTAACTCCATTAATCAACGTTCTTCGCGCAGCATGCGGCGTAGGTGGAACACGATGTAGACAAGCATGATGGCGAACAGCACGACAGCGATTGCGGCTGAAAAGCCTTCTCGGTAGTACTTGATAGCTTGGTCATACATGTAATAAGCAAGTACGGTGGAACTGTCGAATGGACCGCCGCCACTCATCACGGCAATCAGGTCGAAACTGCGCAGCGCACCGATCACGGTCAACACCACAGCCATGAATGTAGCCGGGCGCAGCTGCGGCAAAATCACGTGCCAGAGGAGGCGCAATCCTCGCGCGCCCTCCATCCGGGCCGCCTCCACGACTTCAGGATTGATCGACGTAAGGCCCGTCAAATACAGCACCATGCAAAAAGGTGTCTGCGGCCAAAGCGCGGCGAAGATGATGCCAAAGGTGACTGTGTGAGGGTCGCCAAGCACTGGAATTCCATGCCCTACGAACAAGCGCAACAGCCCGAAGGCGGGATCGTAAAACCAACTGAACACCAGCCCGACCACCACGCCCGAAAGCACAAAGGGCGCGAAGAACAGCGATTTCACGAGGCGCATCCCACGCATCTGTTGATTCAAGTACAGCGCGAACATCAGCCCGAGCGGGGGTGCGAGCAAAAAGAACGCAAGCCAGATGAGGTTGTTTTTGAGCGCCGTGTAAAACGTGTCTGAATGAAACAGCTCAATGTAGTTGTCGAAACCGACGAAACTCTTCGGCGTCATGCCGTCCCAGTTATAAAAACTGAGCGAAATGCTGCTCACAATCGGATAGATCACGCACAAGCTAAACAACACGCAGCCAGGCAACAAGAATAAGAACGCGGCACGGTGCTGGCGTCGCCGCGTACTGGACGTGCGGGGGCGCTGTTGCGCCGGCAGCCGGGCGGCTATGGGTGCAGACATAGATTTGCCTCGCTGGAGATAAAAACGAACGCGAGTATCGTCACGACACCCGCGGCGCTTAGAGCTACTTCTTGTAAATGCGCTTGCGGGTCTGTTCAAGCCGGCCGAGCACGCTGTCAAGTTGCGACGGATCGCTGTAGAACTGCTGCATCGCCTTCATGCCCTCGTCAGCCATCTCTTTCGTCATGTCGCGGTCATAAAATTGTGCGATGCCACCCAGCGTGCTTGATAAGATTTGGAAGCCCACGCGGGAGATCGCATCGTCTGGCGCCGCCGCTTTACTGTTCGACGGTAACTGCCCCCATCCCTGAGCGAGGCCGGCGTTAATCTCGGGCTGCTCCATGAATGCTAAAAGCTTGTGTGCGTCGGCCTTATTTTTGGCTTTAGCGGGAATCAATAAGACGTTGACCGGACCGTCTTCCGCCATCGGTACTTTCGTGTCAATCACGGGGAAGCGGAAGAATCCAGTCTGCGACTTGACCGAAGCCGGAACACTCGCCGAGAAGAAGGTGCCCATCAACATCATGGACGCCTTGCCATTGGCGAGGAAGGGCGCGATGGCGTCCAGGTCGAAGGCGAGCGCATTATCGATGAAGTAGTGGTCCTCAATGAGCGTCTTCCAGACGGTGTAGACTTTTTTCACGCGCGCGTCTGTGTACGGGATCTCCCCCGCCATGAGTTGCTGGTGAAACGCATTGCCGTTGATGCGTAGGTCGAGGTAGTCAAACCATGCGGCGAGGGTCCAACTGTCGCGCGCGGCGACGGCGATCGGTGCTACACCGCTCGCTTTTAGCTTCTTGCAAGCATCGAGAAACTCGTCCCAGGTTTTCGGCTCGCTTTTGACGCCTGCCTTCTCGAACAAGTCCTTTCGATAGAAGAACCCGTAAGCATCGTAACCAAGGGGAGCTGCGTATTGCTTACCTTTGTATGTCGATGCCTCTTTGACTGATTTGTACTGCTCGGACCACCCGCCTTTATTCCAGTCCGGAGTCAGATCTTCGAGCAGGCCACGTTGTGCGTAATACGCCATGCGTTCGCCGTCGTGCCATGAAACCACGTCCGGGGGATCGGTAGCGAGCCAACCGCCCATCTGCACCTTGTATGCTTCCTCGGCGATGTAGGTCACTTTAAGATCAACATCGGGATTGGCTTTCTTGAATTTGTCGAAAGCGTCCTGCCATGTCGAGCGCTGATTTCCCCGTGCCGATACGTTAACTGTCAGTGTCGCAGCGTCGACCGACGCTATGGGCGCAAGGCCTGCGAGGACAGTCGCTGCGGCCGACGCAACGGCAAAGCGACGAAAACGGGCTGCGATCCGGTCTGCAATCATCTTTTTGTCTCCTGGACTACTTTGTTTGCCGGTTGCGAATGCACGCGGCAGGTGAACCCGCTCTATGGCGGATAGCTGACAACTTGGTTTGCGTTTAGGCTGCAATGAGAGCTGGGGTGCGCAACGCGCGCGCGAGCGCCACACCGTCGGCGTCAAACAAATGGCATGCTTGTGGCGGCACGTGAATGGCCATGCGCTCGCCCGCACGCACAGATGTATCTCCTGGTGCCTTTGTAATTAAAAGGCCGTTCGCATGCTCGGCGTGAATGTAGCTGTGTTCGCCGAGACGCTCAGTCAGCGCAGCGGTAGTGTTGATAAACGGGTCATCTCCCTCAAGGCGCAGGTGCTCGGGCCGCACGCCGAGCGTGACAGCCTGTCCGCGGCGCAGGTGCTCGCCATTTACATGCGCGACAAGGCGGCCGTCGCCTTGCGCGAGCTTCACGCTTACGCTGCCCGGCTCGATAGCGTCCACCACGGCGTCAATAAAGTTCATGCGCGGTGAGCCAATGAACCCCGCAACAAACTTTGAGCGCGGATGGTGGTACAGATCAAGTGGCGCGCCACACTGCGCAATGCTGCCAAACCGCTCGGCGTCAGCGCCCGCGTGCAGCAGGACAATCTTGTCAGCGAGCGTCATGGCTTCAATCTGGTCATGGGTCACGTACACCACGCTTGCATTAGCGAACTGCTGGTGAAGTCGTGCAATTTCTACCCGCGTCTGGCCTCGCAATGCCGCATCCAGATTTGACAATGGTTCGTCAAAGAGAAACGCGCCGGGTTCGCGCACGATTGCCCGGCCGATAGCTACGCGCTGACGCTGACCGCCTGAGAGCGCTTTCGGATGTCGGTCAAGGAGCGCCTCAAGTTGAAGAACGCGAGCGGCTTCTCGTACACGGCGTTCGATCAAGTGCTTCGGTTGTTTTGCTATCCGTAGCCCGAACGCCATGTTTTCGAACACTGTCATGTGTGGGAACAACGCGTAGCTTTGAAACACCATCGCGATCCCACGCTCGGCGGCAGGAACTTCATTCATTCGCCGACCGTCGATGAGCAGTTCGCCTTCGCTCAATTCCTCGAGCCCCGCAATCATGCGCAACAGTGTCGACTTTCCGCAGCCCGACGGGCCCAGGAAAACACAGAACTCATGCTGACCGATGTCGAGGTTAAGCCGCCTGATCACCGGTGAGTTCGTTCCATAAGATTTTTGAACGTCTTTAAGAGAAATCGATGCCACGTCACCCCCGAATTTAAGCGCTTAAATTACCTACGCGGAAAAATTTGGGTTGCGGACAGCAGGTTTAAGCGCTTAAATTCGAGGTTTAGAAAGCAAGTCATGGTTTTTGTCTCCGTTGTGTTTCGTAGAAAGTTAGCAACGCGCTACCAGTAGCGCAACATTTGAATAGCAATCCCTAAATGTGGGAACCGAATGGTAACGCTCGTAGAAGTCGCTGCATTAGCAAAGGTAACTGCAGCGACAGTTTCTAATGTCCTTCGCAACCGCGACAAGGTGCGCCCTGAAACTGTGGAGCGTGTACTCAACGCAATAAATGAACTTGGTTACAGGCCAAACCTTAATGCGCGAGCCCTAGCAGAGGGACGCTCGTCGATGCTCGCATTGATGCTCTCCAACCTATCGAACCCGTTTTATCCTGAGTTTGTGCTTGCAGCCGAGCGCGAAGCGCGCCGCGCGGGCCGATTTTTGATGGTCTGCAACACGGACGATAACGCTGATATCGGGCGCGCCTATCTTAACCAGATCGCAGGCACACTCGCTGACGGTGTATTAGTCATGAACACTGACATTGCTATCAACGAGCTATGTGTCTCAGCTATGCACCGTGCCCCGATCCTGCTTTCGATGTGGGAGCATCCCGAGGATCCGCCCGCTTTGCCCTGCGTCGCTGTAGATTTTGCGCATGCGGGAGCGCTCGCGGCGCGTCATCTGCTTGAGCTTGGGCACAGCGCCATTGGCATGCTCGTTGGCGACGGCTCAGGCGGTCTGCAGGATGCACGTTCAAGCGGATTCAGAGCGGTGCTGCACGAAGTCGGGTTGTCTGTCGACGTGCGCGCGACGCTTACCATACGCGACTCGATTGACTCAGGCTACGCTGCATGCATGCAACTTATGGCCGACATGCCACACCTGACCGCCCTGTTCGCAACCAATGATTTACTCGCAATTGGCGCAGTTCAGGCGCTCTTGTCACAGGGGTTGCACGTACCTGACGACGTTTCGGTGATTGGCATAACAGACATCCAACTGTGTCATCAAGTCCATCCAGCGTTAACGACGATCGCAATTAACGCGGAGGCAGTCGCGGAGTTGTCGGTCCAGAGTCTCATCAATCTGATCGACACGCCCGGCGCACCGCCATCTATGGTAATCGCGCCTCAGCCGAAGCTAGTCGTGCGGGCCTCGACCGGTCCTCGTGCTTTATGAAAGCAAAGGCAGGTGAATCACGTTCTTATTTCGTTTGAATGATTTTAACGATGTCATTGTTTAATCGTAAGCCATGATTCAGCGGACCGCAGGTAGTGACATATTCAATGCTCCCCACGTCTGGCTGGTGGGCACTGGAGCGCTATTTGGTGGAGCGCGGCTTGTCCGTCTCGCCAGAGCTCTGGACACCCGAGACCACACTAATTTCCGGCCTCGACGAAAACGGTCGCCAATGGCTGAACAATAACGGCGAAGAAACTCACACGAGGCCGCATAGGGGTAGACGACGCTATCGTGCGTATCGACGAGTGACTTCCCAGCGGCTTGCTTAGGAACACCGTACTCATCAATCGATCTGAGTGCCAAAAATGTCAAACGGAAGGTTGACCGGATCATCAAGACGATACGGCAATGAAGCTTCCTCTCACCTTAGTATTTTGCATACAGGATGCCGAGGATTGTTGCCTCGTCGTTGAAAACCTCCAACGAATCGGTAAGCGCGGTGATGGGACCGGCGTGGTTCACGAACAGCGCGTACGCAAGCTGCCGGCCACTCTTTGAGTCGATATAACCTGCCATGTTTATCGCGACCATTTCCCCGCCTTCCACAGTCGCGCCGCTCTTCACGAAGATGTGGTCCTTGCCGACTACGTCCTTGCCGGTTGCCGCGAGCGATCCGTCAACGCCGAGTATCGCGAGCGCATCGTGATACACAGGATAGACGGGCAGACGGCTCATATTGGTCAGAAGCGTTGCGGTCGTCCGGGCGGTTGCCTGACTGTCGGGCGTGCCGCTGCCATTGGTCGGGAAGTTGAAGCCGGCACCGTCGAGCCCGAGCGTGCCGGTCAGGAACTTGCGCTCGGTACCGAGCGCGTCGCCGACGGTACGCACGTTTTGCGCTAGTCCCTGATACATTAGGCTCAGGTTCGCGCCCGTATTCAGGCTCACCTTCAACACGAGCTTGGCGAATTCGGAATAGGGCAGCGACGTAAAGCTCGCGACTTGTGCCGTTGCTGGATAGTCCTGCGTCGGCGGTAACGCGGCTGACGGATTCGGCTCAACCACAGGCGCCGATACCGATACTCCCGCCCTCGTCAACGCATCGATGAAAGCCGTGCGCGCAAACGACGGCGGATCTTCCACCCGCAGGATACTTACATAAAGGCCGTTGCCAACGAACGGCGCCACGTAGCCGTGCGGAATTGTGGCGGGGGCGGAAAGACTTTCTCTGCTCGATAGCGTGCCCTTACAACCCGGTGTGGCGGCGCAGGAAATCGGCGCCTCATTCAGATCGTTCCCGGAGACGAGTATGTCGGCATCGGTGTTCGCCGCAGCCGTCTGCGATTCGCCCTGCATCGTCATCGCGCTAGTGCGGGGCCGCCAGTCGAGCAATCCAGCCTGGCCCGCAGATCCACCCGGCGAGAGCGTTATGTCAACCACATTCTCGTTGATCTGGATCGGTGAAATCAGCACGGGACCGTTAGGAACACGAAATGTATCGAACAGACGATCATCGATGATCACCTCGCCAGTCACCGACGTAATCCCCGACGCCCTCACCTGCCGCGCTAATTCATTCATGGCGGTCAGCGGATCTTCAGGGGTGAGTATGGCACCGCTGAAGCCACGCGCATCGTTGTGATCGAAGTCGGTGTAGTCAACGGTACCGTCGGGCTTCTGCCGTCCGCCAAACGTAAGATCTCCCGACGCCTTGAGAATCAGATCGCCCGTGAGCTTGCCGGACGAATCAACTGGACCGTTGCGATACACCGGTGTGACAAACCGGTGATCCGCGCCGATGACGTTGAGCGCCGTGGCCACGGAATATAGCTTGCGTACCGATGCAGTCAGCACGAGCTTGTCAGGTTGCAGCGACTGGAGCACTTCGCCCGTGCTTGCGTCCATCATGACCAACGACCACTGCGATTTCGCGCTCGTATAGCGCGGCTTGTTCATGACCTGCGCGATCGGGTCAGTCGTGCTGTCGCCGTCGCTTCCGCAACTCGCGACAAGCATGCAGGAAGCGATCGCGGCAAGAACAACCGGAAACGATGCACGAATACCATCAATGCCATTGCCACGACGAGATAGGCCAGATGTATGACGCTGTGGCGTCATTGCAGCTTCCAGAGCAGCGCCGCTATCTCGCCTTCATCCTGGAAGGCGTTCAGGACGGTCGGAAAGCCTTCGAACACGGCATTGTTCATTGTCAGGAAGAAGGCGATCCGACGGCCGCTCTTCGCATCGATGTAACCAGCAAGCGCTTGTGCCTTGAGAAGCGGCATTTGCGGCTGGCTCGTGCTAAGGCCGACATAGGTGCCCGTCTTCGCGTACACGCGGCCTTTCGCCCCGGCCAGTGTTTGGTCAGACTCAAAGTCTGTGACCGTCGTAAGCGATCCATCGACGCCGAGCGATGGCATCATGTCGACGTAAGTTGCATAGTCGGGCATCAGGCGCATGCCGCGTAGCATCGCAATGACAGCCGTAGCGGTCGCCGTGGTGTCGCCGCCGCCGCTGCCGTCCTCGAAGTGATACTGGTCCGGCGTTATCTTGAACGCGGACGAAAGCTCGCTTTGTTCTGTCGCAAGCGCAGTGGCCATCGATCGCGAACCGTTCTTGGCGAGTCCATAAAGCAACAGCGTCACGTCAGCACCAATGTTATAGCTGACTTTGTTCACGAACCGAAGGTCTTGCGCGTATGGCGCGGACGTGAGCGCCGCCACCTGCTGCGTGCTCGAATACGAGCCTTGCGCCGGCAGCAGTGCCACGGGGTTGGTCTTGAGCGGCGCGGCAGCCACCGTCACGCCCGCACGCGTCAGCGCTTCGATAAAGACCGTACGCGCATACGTAGACGGTTGGCTCACACGGAACGTGCGCACCAGCGGGTACGCGCCGGTCAGCGGAGGCGCCACGCCCGCAGGCACCGTACCGCTGACTTCGCCCACGCAATTCGCCGCACCAAAGCACTTGGGTACATCATCCGGCGGTTCGGGGTTAAGATCGACGGAGAAATCTGATGTCGCCGCGCCCGTTGTTAGCGTCGACTGCACGGAGAACGCTGCAGACATGGGCCGATAGGTGAACGGAAGAAGCGCACCTTGCGCGCTCGGGCTGAACGAGATGTCGACGACATCGTCATTGACCATCATTGGCGTGACGTTGAAGCCTTCCTCATCGCGATATTGGAACGCATCGAAAAGACGATCGTCGATCACGACGTCACCATTGACCTTCTTGATGCCCGCAGCGGCCACTTGAGCCGCGATGGCGTTGAATCCCGCCAGTGGGTCGGGCGCGCTCAGGAGCGCATTGCCGAGACCATCGGCTTCGTTGTGATCGAATGCGGTGAGCGCAACCGTGCCATCCGGGTTGGCGCGACCGCCCATTGTCAAGTCGCCGCTCGCCACCATGATCAGATTGCCGTTGAGCGTGCCGTTTGCGTCGACGGTGCCCTGCTTGTAAACGGGAGTCACATGCGTGCGCTTCGCGCCGAGGATGTTAAGCGCATTGCCCGTGGTAAACACCTTGCGGACCGAAGCGATGAACATCTGCGAGCCGGAGTTGAGATCGTAAATAACGTGGCCAGTATCAACATCGACAACCTGCATCGCCCAGGTCGCGCCCTTGTACGCGGGCTTCTGCATCACCTGCATGATCGCATCCGGGACCGACGTGCTGTTGTGATCCGAGCCACCGCAGGACGCGAGCAGAAACGCGGCCGCAACCGCTATTGGCCATCGTTTACCGCTCGCTTCGATAAATGGTTTCATCGCCGTCTCCTGGTTTAGTTGGCTTTTATTTGATATAGAGCAGTTGAGGAGCGGCTTCACGTTACGGCTTGGCGAGCTCCGCGATCACCATTTGTCCGATCGTGTCGGCGGGCGGGCGGCCGTCGGGCGAGTCTGCAGTCGTGGTCCAGACGACGATCGTCGTCGCGGTCGTCGGGTCGTACACCATGAACGTGTTGAAGCCGCTGATCTGGCCGTTGTGTCCGTAGTACGTCCCGTATTTGACGATGCCCAGGCAATACGACGGCGCGTTCGGGTTGCTTGCCCGAAGCGACGTGCAGGTGGAAAGCCGCTTCGACTGCAGGTCCGGGTTCAGGTAGCCGCCACCAACCATCCGTTGCACGACGGCCGCGAGCTCCTTGATCGTCGAGATGCCCGATCCCGCCGTCCAGCCCCACGACGCCGAGGCATTCGTGACGTCCGTCGGCTGCAATGATCCGTCCTTTGCCGCTGCCTGGCGTGCGGGTGACAGGGCCGAGCTAGTCGCCGTCTCCACATTCGTGCCCCACAGATAACCGTGCGCGGACGGCGCGGGGATCGCCGTATTGTCCTCCGGCGGCATATACGTTGCAGTCAGGCCAAGCGGCGCGAAGAGCCGGGTTTTGATTGCATCGGCGGCGCTCATGCCCGTAATGTGCTCGATGATCTCGCCCAGCAAGATGTAGTTCGTATTCGAATAGTCGAAAGACGTGTCGGGTGGGAACACCTCGGGGTGGCTGTATGCAATGGTCAGGAGCTCAGCTGTGGTCCACAGCGTCTCCGGCTGCGAGTCGAGCGTCTGATTGAACCCGAGGTCGCGGCTGTAGTTGTAGAGGCCGCTTCGCATCGCGAGCAATTGCTGGATCGTGATCGTTGTACCGTTCGGCACGTTGGAGATGTACTTGCTGACGGGGTCCGCGAGGCTCAGCTTGCCTTCCTGAACGAGTTGCAGGATGACCGTGGCGGTCCATGTCTTGGTCACGCTGCCTACTCGAAAATTTGCGTTTGTCGGAATCGTGGCGCTAGTGCCCCGCTCCGCAACGCCGAAGGATTCCAGCCAATTACCCTTGGGCGACTGCACATAGACAACGGCGCCCGGCGCCTGCATATCGCTCATTAGCTGGACGACTTGCGGCCTGGCTGCACTCACGAACGCCGGGTCCGATGAATCATCGCCGCCGCAACCCGATAACAACATCGATAGGATCAGAGAAGACGCAAAGACACAGCCTCTGGACGCGAAATGCATCCCAAGACCAGAGCGGACGATCATCATTGCTTGGTTTTCCTTATTGGCCGTGACGCAATGCTTTGAAGACCGCCGCTGGTTGACGACAAGAGACCGGAGCCGATCCTGAATTAATTAGACAATTTTCGTTATTCTAATTGATTACTTCCCTGAAATAATAAGTCAAAACTTGTAGGAATGCATACAAGTTTTTGTCGTTTGGCGCGCGGTCGCTCAAAGATAAGATTTAGTGGGCCGCAGCAACATATAACAATGCGCGGTCATGAGGCCTGCAAGTGCGACCGTTAGTGAATACCCGGTAGTGTACGGCGCCCGAGAACAAATATCTGTTCGCACCGGCCCGTGAATCGAATGCTTTAGTCGAACCTTCAGACGAAGAAAACAATGTCACCCGCGCTTCTAGAATGCGGTTGGCGAAGTAAAATCGTAACTATACGAACTGACAAAGCCAAGTCTCACAGACCACGGATCATATTCTGAATTTTCCGATCCAGTCTTCTTGAGCAAGCATTCCGGATTCAAAGCATTCCGTCGAATGATCAGGTTGGACTGGATTGCTTCCTTCAAGTCGACAACGAATCTGCCATACCGTGACTTTGTTTTCACGGATCTTCGCTCGGAACCATTGCCTCGTCGAACGTAATTCTTTATCTTGAAGGTACCGCGCAACTCCGGGGATTATTTACTCATGCTGCTCGAAAGATCTGATTGGTTTGCATGGACTGCCTCGGTCGCGCTGGCGTGCGGCGTATTGACCAGTTGCGGCGGCAGTTCCACGGCAGCGTGTGGCGTGGATCAAATTCAGTTGGAAACCGGCTGCACAAGCAGCTCGCAAGTTGCCGATTCGGTCCGTCGAGCCGTACAAGACACGATGCAACAACTCGATCTACGGGCGGCAATCGTTGGGGTTAGCGTGGGCGATCAAGTCGTGCTCACGCAGGCGTGGGGCGAATCGGCGCCGAACGTGCCAGCTACCATCGACATGCACTGGCGTATTGGCGCTGTCGCGATTTCCTACTTGTCGACGGTTGCGTTGCAACTCGAGGACGAAGGAAAATTAAGTCTGGACGATCCACTGTCGAAGTATCTGCCCGATATACGCGACGCAAGTAAGGTCACGCTACGAATGTTGATTGCATCGACATCGGGGTTTCCAGAATATGTAAATACGATTCCGATCGAAGAGAACGTCTATCGACAATGGCAAGAAAGCGAATTGCTCGCTGACGCGTTCTCCAAACCGTCGGTTTGCGATCCAGGGACCTGTTTCGCGTATTCGCACGCCAATTTTGTGCTCTTTGGTCAAGTGCTCGCGAAAGTCGCAGGACTGCCGCTCGACACGTTGATCAGCCAACGAATTTTGCGTCCATTACAACTGAACCAGACCTTCAGCAACGACGATGCGTTTATGCCTTTGCCAGTATTGAATGCGTATTCAAACGAACTCGGCAGTTACCAGAATTCGACCGCTTGGAACCCCTCCTGGACGCTCGCACACGGCGCAATCATGTCTTCCACGATCCCCGATATCCTCAGAAGCACGCGGGCAATCGGCGGTGGCGAGCTTATCTCTTCACGCGCGCGAGCAGAAATGATCGCGCAGAATCCGGTGACGTCGCGCGGCAAAGCGTACGACGGGTTGGGCATTGTCGTGGTCAATGGCTGGCTGTTGCAAAACCCGTCGTTCTTCGGCTATTCAGGTGTATCGGCGTACCTTGAAAAAAACGGTATTTCGATCGCGGTAACGGCAACGAAAAATGCCGATTCGCCGGACGTGTCAGCGGCATCGCGATTGTTCGAGAATATTGCCCTGGAGATTGCGCCTTCAAATCCCGTGGCTGTCACGGCACGCTGATAGCGCGAATGTTCTTTCGACGTCGGCCATTGACTCGCGACGCTCGTTCACGCCGGCGTTGCCTCAACCTCGCCATTTATGACCGGCTTGGTAAAGATGCAGGCCTGCACCCGGCCGCGCTCGCTAACATACTTCGCCGCCCGCAGTATGCGGAAATAGGCGGTAATCGCCCTTGTGATCGACGATTGGCTTAACGCCCGCTCGCCCAAAATAAGACGATTGCGGTTGTTGAATCGAAAGCAATCGCTCACAAAAAAGGGAGTCACGTGCAAAACGAAGTGGAAACCGGTCAAGTGCAAGCGGGTCGGAGCAACACACGAGGTGAGCACGCGGGGGCAGACGCTCCGGCATTGGCGGTCACGCCTGCCGTTCATGTGGATGGCGTTGTGCGGAAGCTCGCTTCAACTGCGCGACGGCTCAAGCCGCTCGCCCGGCCCGAACTCAAGATAGCGACTGCGAACAAAACATTGCGGGAACCGCCGGCTTCGGCAAGCTTGCGTTCGATGTGCCCGCCCGTCCTCGATCAGGATCCTATCCAGTCATGCGCGGCCTTCGCGTTCACCAGCGCATTGCGGTTCCTGCACATGCGCGATGGACAAGATGAATGTCTGTCGCCGCTCTTTTGCTATTACGCGACTCGCGTACTGATCGAGAAGGAACAAAACGGCGACGATTCGGGATGCAAAGCCGACGCGGTCGTCGAGGCGCTTGAGAACTACGGCGTGTGCGTCGAAAGTCTATGGCCCTACGACACGGCGAAGTTCGCGGTCGAGCCGCCCGCGAGCGCCTTCGACGATGCAGTAACGCGCAAGCTGGCGAAGGTGTACAGGGTAACGACGCTGCGAGCCATGAAAGTGTCGATCGCCGACGGCTATCCTGTGCCCGTTGCCTTTCCTGTGGCGCGCTCGGTCGGCTATGGCAGCGACGCGGTTTTATCGCCGACATGGCGAACCGGCGTGTTCCCTGTGCCGACCGCAGCACTCGGCGACGTCCGGACCGGTGCATCGAGCGTATCCGCTGGTTCGGCAGGCGGTTCTGTGGGCTCAGCGGGCCGCGCCGTGGGCTCTGGAGGTGGCGCTGTGGACTCCGCAGGCGGCGCTATGGGCTCCGGGGGTGGTTCTGTTGGATCTGCTGGCAAAGCCACCGGTTATGCAGGCGGCCCTGTAAATGACATGAACCCTTTCCATCAACCTGCTTCCGATCTTGCCGACGGCTACCACTTCGTTCTGGCCATCGGTTACGACGACGCCACCGGCCTGGTAGAAAGCGAAAATTCCTGGGGACCGACTTTCGGCGATAACGGCTATGGCTATTTGCCGTATGCGTTATTCGGACCGACGCAGGACACGCTCATCGCGGACCCGAGCGTGCTGGCTGAAGACCCGTGGACGGTACGCTTCCAATCCGACGAAGCCAGGTCCGCAACGCATCAATAATTGGAGCGATCCGCTGCAAGCCGTATCGTTGGATTGGCGTGGTGAATTCTTAGGCCCTGACGCGCGAACGCCAGAACTTTTATTTTCATGCCGTGATCTATTCGACATGGGCACTCGAAAATCAACACCAATGCGAATTAATCCGGTCATTGCCATCGGCACTTCGATGGAAGCCAAATAAAAGCGTAAGTCCTGGCTCAGCGTGCTCGGAACGTCACGTCTCGCGAAAGATGCTCACAGTCGCAATGGCAACTCGCCTGCGGGCAGCTTGCTCGTCGTCGCCGAAACGATCAACGCCCCAGGATAATGTCGTGACAAGTTCGAAGATATCCTCTGTCGTCACTTCCTTCACCGCCATGCCGGCAGATTTGGCTGCATTGAGAAGTACGCGAGTCGTCTCTATCAGCTGCGAGCTTGCCGGGTTCATCGACGATTCCGGATCGCTTCGTGCGCTCGCTACGCAATAGGGCAAGTCATGCCAGATGCGCAGTTGCCACGCCAGTCGTAGCAGCCACTCCGAAAGCGGACAGGCTTGCTGTCCGAGCAGAAAGAAAGAAAAATCGCAGAGCCCGAGCCTTCAGTTGCACGTGGTGTGTTTCCGCCCATCCACAAATTATGTGGTGCTCTCGTCCGATCTCGGAGTTGCAAGAACGGCAACTATTGACACTGCTTGGTCAACAGGCTTTTCACGCGCGCCGTTGCGCTCCGCATCGGGAGCGAGCGGCCAAAAGGCCGCCCGCGCGCTCTCACCCGTTTTACACTACGGGCGCTTCAATGGCTGCTTGGGTACTGCCGTTATCGTCAGCTACCGTTGCTGCCTTCGCAGCACTGCCTGAACCACTCACCTTCTTTGCAACTCTCTTTTTAGCGACAGTCCCTGTTTTCTTCGCAGCAACCTTCTTGCTAGCAGCAACGGATTGTCTCGGCGTTGCTTCCTTCACCTCATTTTTTGTGGCGGCGGCCTTTTTTGCGGTGATTTTCTTCGCTGCAACTTTCCGCGTTGGCTTTTTTGCTGCATTCGCCTTCTTGCCTACAGCAGACGCTTTACGCGCCGCTTTGGTCGCGACTTCAGCAACAGGCGATGCACCCTCCTCCTCAATCAGGAATTTGGTGCGATCTCTGACGTTCGCAAGCCATGCCGGTGCGCGTCCTTTTCCGCTCCATGTTGCACCTGACTTGCGGTCGCGATACTTAGCCGGCTGCGGTCCCGTTCGGTACCCACGCGGTTTCGCTGTCGTCGTTGCTTCCGCGTTCTCAATTTCGGGAGACGCCGCGTGAGCCGCCACCGCATCACCTTGAATCAGAAACCGACTGCGGTTTTTCGCTTTAGCGATCCAAGCCGGTGCACTTCCCCGGCCGGTCCATGTGGCACCACTCTTTGGGTCCTGGAACTTGGGAGCGACTTTGGTGCCACGGGCATTGGATGCTTTGCGCTTTGACCCAATAGCCAAACCGCTGTCCCCTTTTGCTTCCCGCCTTGCTTTCGTTTTTTCTTCGATATCTTCGGTCGTCAATCTGTGTTCTAGCATCAGGCGACGGATTTGCTCCAACGCGGACTGCGCTTTCTTTGCTATGAGCACGTCGGCTTGCGCCTGCAACTTCTTTAGCTTTTCTTGAATGACTTCGAGTGTGGGCATCGTGACCTCCAAATAGTGAATGCTAGCACTATGCCACGACGCTTGATTTACGCAAACAAACTTGTCAGTTCAAAGCATTACATCCGCGTACATCGATATTTTCGATTGCAGCCTTACCGCTTCGTTTTCAAAGCTCGGATACTTGAGCATCGAGTTCTTATCGATTGTCGGTCGAAGAACAGCGGTGCCCTTGCACTATTGGAATCTTATTCAGACTTCGTTTGTTCATTCCTTTGTAGACGCGAGCTGCGTTGCGCAAACTCAAGGCTTCTTCCTACGTCTATCCTGAATCGAGGATGCGCACATCCGCCGTTGTCCTACGGATAAGTAGGCAAAGAGAAGCATGCCCTGGAGCATTTGCCGCTGTGTGAGCAGACGTTGTTTCGGGACGGTCATTCAGTGAATCAAGTAAGTCGTAACAAAGACCGTCATTCACTCAAGCACCGCCTTATCAAGAGTAATATATCCCGCATCGTTACGCGAGGAAATTCATATGGCCGAATTGAGTTGGTTTAACCAAATCCATCGAGAGTGGCAAGCGCTTAAGGTTCACGATGCTGCGCTCGACATCGAACAGTTCTATCGACATGTTGTATCCGCGTACAAATCGGGCTTTGCCCCGCTCGAGTCAATTGCCACGACCGCAAACGCCCTGCTTCTATCTTCAATTTCCGGTGCTCCGTATTTGGGCCGTAAGCTCCTCATGCAGATCGGCATCGACAAGCATCCCGCGTTGCGCGTCACTTACGCCCTGTCGCTCTTCGCTGGCACGGGCGGCGACAGCGATCCGGAATCGGCCAATCGCATCCTCGTCGACGTATTGAAAGATGAAAACGCGCAAGACAAGCTGAAGGGACTTTCGGCAGCGGCGCTGGGCGATAGTGCCCGGCTTGGGCGCGGCGAAGCGCTTGATGTCGAGCTCGCGAAGGCAAGATACGAGATGGCATTCGGATTTGGCCATCGCGAAGCTGCGCAGACACTTGCTCTCTACTGGGAGAATCGCTGGGGATGCACGGCGTCAGGAGACTCGGTCCCTAACCGCGCAATTGCCCAGAAGTGGTACAAGCGCTGCGGTGAAAACAATCAAAAGATCTTGCAAACAGCGAGCCCCATCGCTTCATAGTTGGTGAGCGGAGGTAACCTTGCGGCTCCGCATCGTTCGTCGCGCGATGCTGGGTTTAAATGCCATACCGCAGGCCGACTATATCGTTGCCGGTCTTCGAATAGCCCTGGATGCGACGCATCAACCAATAACGGCGTCTGATCCGGCGCAGATTTGCATCAACCTATTTGTGCCGCCCCACACCGCATCCCAGACCATCTAAACGAACTTGTCGTCATGATCAATTGAGAAATTGATCCTTGACCAAAGATTCATCAGAGCAAAATCATTTGTTGCAAGAGCTCCAACGCCTTGTTTTCGTTCAGAAGCCCGGTCCGCGCCTTCGCAGCAATTGTCTTCAGCAATGCTTCAGCGATGGGTGGAATCCCACGCAAATGAGCAAGGTCGCTCGCCACTGAAAGCGAAAGCGCTTCGTTGGCCAAGTCTTTCCCAGTGTTCGACGGTTGGTTGTTTTGGTTGGCACCATCAACCGCATCAACGGGTTTCTTAAGGAAGTCTGCAGCGTTCGCTACAGTGGTGACATTTTCCATTAGGTTACCTGTAACGTCTTGGTCTGGGACGCTGACGGTTTGCGGTTGAGGCACCGTGCTAGTTTCGTCCACAAGATGTTTCGCTACCGCCGCTTGCGGTTTATAACTTGTTGCTGTGGGCGTCGCAGTCTTGCGTTTTCTTGAGGTCGGTGCGAGGAGCTCGTTCACGTGGTCAGGCACATCGTGCGTCTGTCGTGGCGTGTCGAGCCACCCCGCTGGCAGCTCTAGTACATCGGTAAAGCGTTTCACCTCGACATCGTCCAAACGCTTTTTCCCGTGCAACCGATGCGCCATGTTTGACTGGCTTAGGTTCAACATTCGACTTAGCAGCGCTTTCGATCCATTGCGGGCAGTCAAGATATGAAGGTTCGCCTGTCGAACCTCAGGAATTGAAAGTGTGCTCGCCAGTTCAAGCGACTGTTGCTGCGCTGCCTTAGCCGCCCTCGAAACACCCTTCGACTGATCGGCCTTCGCGCTTGCGCCGGCATCTTTCGGCGCGATCGCCTTGCCCTTCTTGCTGGCCGGCGCGGGTGCAGTGCTGGTCTTTCTTGGCATATCGACATCCTTGGCTGTTACAGCTTCGCTCAAAACGGGGTGTTTTGTATGATTGGCTGACTTATGACTTGGCGAAGCTTCCACTGGGTCATCAAATACGCTGTCAGTTGGCCGATTTTCCAGCGGAGAGCGCAGTCGTGCGATCACGTCTGGTGGCAACGTTGGGTTTGGGTGATCGAAGAAACCATCGGGAAGACCAAGCGTCGTTTCCATGTGAAACGCTGTCTCGGGCGTAAAACGCTCGCCGCTGACCAATTCTGCGATGCGGGCCAGATTCGAGTCGAGACCCAACGCTACATTTTCTGCACCAACAGCGTCGACAAGTACTTTGAACGCTCGAGTCTTGAATATAGATGCCGTCTGGGCGGGATCCTTTGACTGCGCGGGTTTCCCGTAATGCTTCTTTTGCGTCTGCGATGCGCTGGTCGGCGGGTGCTGGCGCGCTGGACGTGGACCGCTGCCTCGCGAATCTGGGCGTCCAAATGTACGACTCATCAAATTAAACTCCGAATGTTGCACTCGCAATTGCAGCAAGTGCGAAGGTCCAGTAGGCAGTCAGACTGCTGCCAAGTAACCGAGAGATGGCTACAGCAATCAACCGAATCTAAAAATTTGCCGACCCTAAGCATCGCAGCTCAAGGATTAAAGTCTCAAATTTATAAAATTTGGGCCGTACGGAAATGAAAGCGCCTACGACGCAAAGTCCTCTGCATCAAGGCGGACTTCGGTCGCGCCGCTGCGTAAAGCCACGCGCTGCGTGACGGCCGTTATGCGCTGGCGGCCGTCAGCAAATATACGCAGCACGCGGCCTTCGCTTGCATCAGGACCCAACCAGAAGTACTGCTCTAGCGCCGTCCTCGTAATCATCGCCTTCACCTCGCGACCAGCGGTCACTACCTTGAACATAACAGCACGCCCATTTTCAACGAGGGATGGTTCATGTGAGTGTTGCGCGCCGATCATTTCTTCGTCACTTGTCAGATCTAACCCGAATCAACCGAATTAAAGATGCAAGTGTATCAAGCTCCGTGTAGCACTACACTGCCAATGAGCACACACGGAGTGTCCAGCAATGATGAACAGTCGAATACGGAGCGTTACTGATTGACAATGTCCTTGAACGCTTTTCCTGCAGTGAACTTTACCGTCGTAGCTGCGGCAATCTGGAGCGCTTCGCCTGTTTTCGGATTGCGCCCCGCACGGGCGGCACGCGCGCCAGTACCGAACGAACCAAAACCAACTAATTGAACCGTATCGCCGGACACCACCGCTTGCGTGATCTTTGCCAGCACCTCATCGATGATTTCGCTGGTCAAGGCTTTGCTTGCGCCGGATTGTGCTGCGACTGCATCGACAAGTTCTTGTTTGTTCATCAGAATTTTCTCAATAATTAAGTTTCGTTGGTTAAACTTTACCATCAAGAATTAGGTCGGCACTAGAAGAGACCTCCGAGCTGATCTATTTCCAGTTGCCATTCGCGTCGAGTTCCAGCCACCCACTACAGCGCGCAAGCCGAAAAGATGGCATTAGAATACACACAGCCTGGCGAACTGCTCAAGGGATCTCCCTCGCGATGCGCAGACACGAGGTAAAACTTCGTTGCGACCGCTGAGTTGCAACCATATTGGAACGTGGATTGTTCACCATGCATCTTGGGACAGCCTAGACGCAGACACCGGGTCTGCAGCGTTACATCGGTTGCAGGGCGCAGCGCAAAGTGCGACCGTCGTAAAATTTGGTGTCTCTGTTCCCGATGCGTACTGAGTTGATGAAAGGTAGCGCGGCATCGACGACTGCGACGGCGGGTCAGCTTCAATCCAGCTGCTCGGATCATATACGCTGAATACGTTGCCACTGGCGAAATGGCGACACTTGCCGGCAGAAACAGTGCCTCGAGTTCGCCTTAAGCGCTATCACCGCTCCAGTTAATCGGCGCGCTCAGATTTCGGCTTCTCAATGCGCATAGAGCGTTGGCAGGCGACAAACCTTAGCGCCACATCGGCAGCCAACTCACTTTCAACTTTTTGGGCTGACCGCTTGAGTATTTTTATTTATCGACGATTGAGGCAGCAGAACGCATTTCGAATGCGTTCCATTCCGTTTTTATAAATCTTTCCTCCGATATGCTTTTTGGTCATTAGCCACGTAGCAAACTGTTTTTTCTATCTGCCGCATTCAAAAGAATTCGACCGTGACAAACTGTTGATCCGTAAAAAGATCACGGCGAGCAGGCTACGTAAGACCTGCCTGGTTTGAGACACATTAACAAGGACCTCAAGTCACTGTGCCCCGCGTTTCGCTTCGCCGTGAATCCTGACCAGTCACCAACTATACCGATAACCCGCCTGGCCAAACACGCCCTGTCGGTACGCCCCACTGAAGTTTCGCGAGTATTTTACATTCGCGTAAAGCTCAGAATTTTTGCCTGCGCTCGTCGTCACGCCCACACCTAGCTCATACCAGGTCTTGTTCATCCCCGAGTCAAACGACGCGTTGCCAACTTCGGTCTGGCCGGGAGAGAAGAAGTCGTGCAGTACGTTTGCCGTGAAATAGGGTGTGGCCGCACCATCCTTCGAATTGTTGCTGAGATTCGCCGTGAACAAACGGAATCCGAGCCGCCCGCGCAAGGCGTTGGTCGAATTCGCGCTTACCGATGAGATCGCGTCGTTTGTCGCGTTCAGGTGAACGTATTGATACAGCAACTGCGCTTGCGGTTCGATAGCGATGCGGGTCGAACCAAGCACGAACGGCTTGCCGATTTCTCCCGACGCGCCCGCGCCGTAACCATTCTGGGCCGCGTTGTCGCTGTAAATGTCGCCATATTTGTTGTGGTAGTGCGTCAACTGGCCGACACCATCGAAGTAGGTCCCGTCGGAAAGATACTTGGTCCAGTAGCCGCCTACTGACTGCGCTTGCGTCTCAACCGAGCCGGTCGTATTGCTCAGTTGAGCGTTGATATTCCTGGCACTGTCTTCAAAAGACGCCGACGTGGACCCAAGAGTGACCGTCACGCCTGCGTGCGTGCTGCCGCCCGTCGGGGCATTGTCGAGTGTCCAGTCCTTGCCCAGCTGCGCAAAGAAAGTGCGCTCATCGCTTGAAAAACGATCATCAGAGTTCGCATCCAAGCTTTCGCCGCCAATGCGTCCCCAAACGCCGTCCTTGCTGCCGGGTTGCACCGCAGAAAGACTGGCGACGTCGCCGACACGCTCATGGAGCCGCCCTAAAATCGAAAAGCCGTAGTCCAGATTTAGTAAAGGCGTCATCGTATATCCGACAGTTGCGGGACGATAAGCCGGCGCGGCAAGAGAGGGAGGGTTGCCCGGTGCAGCAGGCGTTGCTGGCGTCGTGGGAGGAACTCCGGGCGCCGTTTCTAGAGTAGTCCGCAAGTACCAGTCGCTGGGCGTCGATGCTCCGCCTCGATAAAGGAGATATTGATAAGCGCCCGCTTGTACTGGCGCGCCAAGGGCGAAGCTGCCTGCCGCGGAATTGCCGTTGACCTGCACCAGTTGAATGCCGTCGGCAACCGTTTGTGCACCTGAGCCTGCTTTATTTATCTGGATGGCGGTGTTGCCAGTTGTGTTGCCGTTCACGACGAGGCGGTCGGACTGGGAGGCGGCTCCGCCTTGATTTAACAAGGTGTTCAGGCGAAGCGTGCCGCCAACGCCAGTGTAGTTGCTGCCGACATTCAGCACATTGCCAATGGTATTGCCCGTCACACCGAGTTGGGCCACGCCACGATTCGTAAAATCGCCAGCAATAGTGAACGTTCCGCTCGGGCTACCCGAGGTGAAAGGCAATGCATTGGCAGTAGCAACGACACCGGCATTGTCTACGGAACCCAGCACCGTTCCATACCCGCCGAGCGTCGCGCCGTGTGCGACAGTCGTTGAGCCCGCGCCAATGGTGGCCGATGGATGCGCGCTGTCGCCGACCACGAGGGTCCCGGTTTGGACCGCAGTCCCAGCGTTGTACGTGTTAGCGCCCGTCAGCACCATGGTGCCTGAACCTATCTGAGACACTGAACCAGTGCCGGAAATGGTACCAGCGAAGCCTGCGACATCCGAGCGATCAAATGCAAGCTGTCCGTTGTCGGTCACGTCTCCAACGATGCTCCCGCTCGTGCCGCTGCTGCCCAGTTGCAAGGTTCCCGCCGAGATCGACGTCCCACCGGTATAGGTGCTCGCCCCTGTCAGCACAGTGGTGCCTACGCCCGCTTGATTAACTGCTCCTGAGCCGGATATCGTGCCTGCGTAGCCGGCGACATCAGACCGGTCGAACAGCAGCGTGCCGTTATCCATTACGTCGCCCGTGATACTGCCGCTGGTTCCGCCGTTGCCCAACCGAAGAGTGCCTGCGGCGATGGTCGTGCCACCGGTATAAGTATTCGTACCGGTGAGAGTCAGAGAGCCGGTCCCCGCTTTCGTCAGTTGTCCGGTGCCCGTAATGCCTTGTGCCACAGTCGAAGTAAAAGCCTGCGTGTCGAACGTTCCGCCGGGTGCGTTCACCGAAACCGCACGTGTGGCTGCCAAGTCAAGGTTCCGGGTCAGTTGTAATGTGCCGCCGTTGAACGTTAGGGCACCGGTCGCCGCACCAAGGGCGTTGTCCGCCGCGAGCGCGACGGTGCCTTGGGTGATCGTTGTGCCGCCGGAGTACGTGTTGCCGGCCGGCGCAGTGGGCGCGAGCGTAAGCGTGCCGGCGCCGGTTTTTTCCACGGAGCCGGTACCGTCTAGCAAACCGGTGTATGTCCCCGCATCTGGTTGGACGAAACGCACCAGGCCATTGTCGCTGATCGACAGGGGCAGGCTCTGGGCTCGCGCTTCGAGCGTGCCGCTTGCGTCGACCAGAAGCCTGCCGGTATAACTGTTATTGTTGCCCGTCAATACCAGCGTGCCGGCTTGTACTTCCGAGAGCGTGACGCCGGTGATCGTTCCTGTAAGCGTCCAGGTTCCAGAGTCTTGTTTGTAAAGCGACTGGAACTGCGTAAAATTACCCGGCAAGCTGGAGGCGCCAAGGCCGTTTAAAAAAATACTATTGTTTCCACCTCCCCCACTAAAACTCCCAGAAATTGAAGAGCCGGTATAAAGCCTGAGTACGTCGTCTCCGCCCCCGAAGTTAAGATCACCGATCACTTGCCCATAATTGGTGAAGTCAACCGCGCCGTTGCCCGACGAACCTATGACATTACCTGGGGCCTGAATAATGCCGGTCGGACTATTAATCACCGTGTTGGCGCCTGAGGTGTTCTGAAACCAGATGGCTACCGAGTGCGTGCCTTTTATCAAGCCACTGTTGACGATGCTATTACCCGACCCCTCCACATTTATGGGCTCACCGTAGGCCTCAGTGCCAAGTGTCACGACCTGACCGCCTTGTTGGACCGTCAGCTTGCTGTTGTTAAGGAAATCAATGGCGTTAGCACCCGTGCCGTAAAGGCCTTGGGAGGAAACCGCTGTCGCGCTCACATTTCCACTTACCGTTATGTTTGCGTTGTTTTCGACGCTGATCGCACTCGAGTCACCGACTGCTAAGGACGAGCCGGCTCCTATAGTAATAGTGCGGTTATCTTCGGAAGCGTTCGAGCCCGTTCCGATCATGCCGGTGGCAGGATTAGGCACAGATGCGTCGCAAACTGTCGAAAGACCCGTCGTGTTGCACGCGGCCACAACGTCGGCCGATCGGAAGACCAGGAAAGGAAAAAGTAATATTGTGTAAGCTGCAGAAAGACGGGTCTTGCTTCGGTACGCGGTGGGCATTGGGTGTCTCTTAGATCTGAAGTGCGACACCTTAGTTGTCCATCCAAATAATTTCAAGCAGTTATTCGCTCTTACACCAACTTGCACAAGGGACCAGCCTCGAGTTAGCCAACGTTCCAGAGCTTGCTGTTTTGACCCTACCTTTTAGCGGAGGGTCCTAGCGAACGCCACGAAATTTGCCCAGAAGACAACAGCGTCTTCCACACAATTCGAAGGAAGTGGATGACGAAATGTCACCTCGTACCGCATGTACGGTTGCTTAAAAATGACCTCCAAGGCAGGAGGGGACGGGGGTTGCTTGAACGACCTAGAAGCTTCGCATCGCAAGCGTCTGAAAAGTCCAAAGCGTTAAAGTAGACAAGTCCACGTGTAATAGAGCCGGTGGCATTTGCAAAGCATGTACCGATTCCAATACGAGCTTGAGAACCGTCCTGATAGACTAAGAAGGTAGAATGAGCTCCGTAGGAACGGTTGTCTGCAAAAATTCACCTAGTGGTGTTTAATGCATCAAAGTAGCCAATGTGAGCCATGCGGCTTTCCGCGCCGGCGACTTTTTGATCGCATGGAACTGCGTGCGGCCAAGGAGGCCTTCGCTACCGGCTTTGAACTTCAACTATGCGTTCCGCTCGTAGACATGAAAATTGTCGTTGCAAGAGCGCAAACAACGTTGCGAGGCCGAAGCCTAAGGGCGCAAAAGTCATAGAGCGTCACGAAGCGCAGAAGCGGCGCCTCGCGGCTCGCCCAGATCTCACCCGCGTTCTGTCCCATGCGCTGGAGCAAGCCACTTCACCTGTCGAAGCGACCCTTTATGAACCTGACCGAATGTGGGAAGAGCGACACTCAAGACCAAGCTCGACGCAAGCCCCGGGTCATGATCTATGGCGTCGGCTTCTATGGCATGGAGGCAGTGCGCATCCTGGCTGAAAAAGGTTGGCCAATCGTCGCGGCCGTGAACCGAGCAGGTCCCAAAATTGGCCAAGATTTAGGGCGCCTCGCTGGTCTGAATGAAGATCTAGGGGTCATCGTTCAGGATTGTGAAACTGCCGACTATGCTGCCTTGGGAGCGGACATCGCGCTTGTTGTTCAGACTGAAAGGCTGAGTCTTAACTTGATGGCCTACCAACGTCTTCTTGGGGCTGGCATCAACGTTATCTGCCACGGTTCCGAGTCCTACTTCCCACAGGGCGCTGATCCGAAGTTGGCCGAGGAGATCGACGCATTGGCCAAGCAGGGCAGCGTCACGTTCACGGGCACCGGTATCTGGGACTTCTCGCGTATCTGGCCGGGCATCCTAATCGCAGGGCCTTGCAGTGAACTTCGCTCGCTCAACCATCACAGCCTCACAAACGCTGAGCTAGCGAATGAGCGGATGATGCGAGCCTATGGCGTGGACATGACGCAAGCCGAGTTTGCGCAAAAGGTGGCCAAAGTGCCTGGCCAACTAGGTGAATTGTACAAAGGCATTCCGCACCACGTAATGCACGCGCTTGGCTTCACCATTACGAACGTGACTGAACGGCGGGAGCCGGTGCTATCCGATCAACCAGTGTGGTGCCGCATCCTGAATAGGTTGCTAGACCCCGGCACCTCGCTTGGCCTAAGGATCGTCGCGTCAGTCGAAACCGCCGAAGGTCCAACGGCAAGCGCGCATATCGAATTGCGCATTCTGGCAGAGGGTGAGGCCGAACACATGATGTGGACGGTTGACGGAAGACCGTCATCAAAAATCCGGGTCGACCGCGCGGACGGAGTGCACGCTTCAGCCGCATGCATGGTGAATCGCATCCCTGACGTTATAGCCGCTCCGTCGGGAGTGAGATTGATTTCGCAACTTGGGCCCTTACGGCATTCACACACATAGCGGGGGCTATCCGGCTCCTCGGCTGACTCTCGCGCACTATGGCGAGAAGCATAACGGGCAGTTTTCTCGCGGAGTCCGGATGCGATGAACCGTTGAACAAAGCTCGGAGTGCGCCAGAAAACCCATCGCGGAAATGAGAACGAGTGTCAGGCTAGATAGCACATTCGTTGGCTCACGGAAACTCTAACAGCCCGCACGGTTCCATTTGCTGTCACATTTTGGCAGTTCCAGTGAACGTAATCGGTGTGCGACCGATGCTCGAATGTTCAAACACGCCGTCAAGTGAACGTCGCGTTCAGGCCGAGCCCGGTCCGCCGTTGAACTAGCGGAGTGGTTCGCCGTCGTCCGGCCGAATGTTTGGGGGCAACTCTGGTACTGCGCCCAGACCGATCTCGCACAAAGCATGGACCAGCTTCGCGTGGTCGGCGAAGTCTGGGCAGAAAAACAATATGGCACGGCCCTCGCAATAATCGAGTCATTGTCATTACGCGAGACAATACGGCGTGATCCGCGCGCCCCGGCCTTCGATCGCTTCTTCTCGGCACTGTTCGATATCTATACAAGCGGTGGCAGACGCGGCACCAACCTGCTCGGTGGCTGAGTATTGATCGCTCGGCCCAAATCAGCTGGCGTTGCCGACCATCGCCGACGGCGACAACAGCTCCCGGTAACTCTTGTTTTCATGCTGGCGCGCTGTCTTCCCGTGGTCGATCCACGCTACTGCTGTCCGCGTTTTGAGCCTCGCTTACGCGCTGGCGTCGCGATATCGATCCCCATCGCTGACGCCAAGCCGCGCGATTCTCGCCACGCCGTCTTGACGAACGGATCGGTTGCATCGTACTTCCCGTTGCCTACAGCCATAACCAAATTCTCGTCAGTGAGCGACAGAAGCGCGTTCTGCACCGCGCTCTGGGACACCAGAGTGCCGACCTCGGCGGCGAGGACTTTGTTCGCCTCAGCCGAGTAAAGGCCACCAGCCGGAGCATCGCTCTGGCAGATGCGGTTGAAAACCGCGATCGCGAGATCCCCTAGCCCTTCGACCCGCGTAATCTCAAGATCGGCGGCGGACTGACGCAGCGCCTGCACAATGATGGGGAGTTGCGTATCCGGTCCCAAGTCCGACGGGCTATCTCGAAGCGACACTAGAGCCTTGAGCAACTCCTCGGGCCGGCTGCCGAGTTGCTGAAACGCGTTGAGCGCAGCTGCGAGGGACGGTGACCGCGCGCCCAGTTGCTCGTGCGTCTGAGCCAGTACGTGGGCTACGTAGTCCTCGCCGAGCAGCGGGAATGGCTGCGACACGGCGCCTTGAAACGCCTGATTCCCGCGGATGACCATCTCTTGCACCTGCGCGCGATGCGAGCCCGTTCCAATGATGTACAACCGCCCCGGCATTTTAGGGCTTAGGTTCACTGCGTCGCGAGCGGCCTTCAACGCAAGCAGCAGTTCGTTCCCAGTCGCGCTACCGAGCGCATGCTGGATCTCGTCAATGATCAACACGACATTCGCGTGGGTTCTCTCAACGATTTCCGTGAACACTTTCGCCAAGGTCGGGCCGGACATCTTCCCGATCTGATCCAACTTGAAGCCGAATTTGAAGCCTGCAGCGCCCATGTCGATCGACGAAACGCGTTTGAGATGCCGCAAGACGCGCTCAAACAGATCGGAAGCAGGCGTTTGGAGTTCTCCCACCGTTTGTTGGACCGCCATCGTCACCAGGTCCGCCGGATTTGCGAGCGCCTGGCTCCACAGGTCAGCGTACACAACAATCGCACCCTTCTTCTGTAGAGCGGGGATCAGGTCTTGGCGCACAAAGGTGGTCTTCCCGATACGACGCGGGCCGGAAAGGAACACGCCGGCCTGAAGCTGCGTATCAAGGCCGCGCGGATGGAGAATCTGCTGCGCCATCTCGTCGGCAAGTTGGGTGCGATGGTATGCCATGACCCGCTTATCCCAAATTATTTATCTGAAATAATTATCCATCTCAAATAATTTTTAGTAAAGCAGTAATTTGTCTGATTAAATAAGATTGGGCAGGCAACGC
This sequence comes from Burkholderia sp. PAMC 26561, assembly GCF_001557535.2. Classification (NCBI taxonomy): domain Bacteria; kingdom Pseudomonadati; phylum Pseudomonadota; class Betaproteobacteria; order Burkholderiales; family Burkholderiaceae; genus Burkholderia; species Burkholderia sp. PAMC 26561. The sequence goes on along the minus strand of NZ_CP014309.1, from coordinate 176,876 downwards.
ATGATTAGATTGACCAGCGTCCGCGTGTTCGCGACATTTGGCACTCGGCTCACCAGCCGTTCCATCAGTAATTTTCGGCCACGTGACGCGCTCAAGGAGAGATTGGAAATTCAGGTGTCCACGGTGGCGCTAATAAAGTACGGTGCGGTTCAGCACTTTTCCTTAACCACTACCTGTCTGGAGCAGCATGGTCATCTGAACACTTCCCGCTCGCTCGCTTGGCGTTTCGCGCAAAGGACCAATTTCTGCAATCGATCGCTGCGCGTTCAGGTATTGGCCTTGCACTGATTCCCCACTACATTGGACGCAGCGATCCGGCGTTAAGAATCTGCGATCTGGGATCATGCCCACCGAGCAGAGATGTGTATCAAGTAACCCGCCGCCGTGATAGGAACGACGCTACTATCCGGCTTGTCGCCGAGGAGATAGTCGGGATATTTGAGCAGGCCCGCGACCTGTTTCTTTGAAAATCTGCGGTCGTATAGAGGTTTCCGAGTTTAATTTGGTCATCGGCAGTTCGAACTGCAACTGACGCCCATTAAGGGTAGCTACTCCAACGCGCTTTAATGAACATCGCCACAGCAACGGCAAGACACGAGCACGATGCGTGCGGTAGCGCCGTCGCCATTGAGTTAGAGGTAAGAATCACACCCGCATGTTTGGTCCCGGGGGACTGACGCGCGTAAGCGCAAGTGCGGATGTTAAGCTAACCAAGCGCACATTAGGTGTCTTGTATGCCCCTCAGTTGTTCATCGTCAGATGCACGCCCAATCCGAGGGGAAACGTTGAAATGCCACTGTGTTCAATAGTGTCATCGTTGCTCACGACGTTAAATAAAACTTAGAGACGTCCGGGAATCTGAGTTAAAAGTCAGCAAGCAGCCTAGGACGGGCACCGAACACTTCCCGCGGAGTTCGATGCTTCGGTGGTTATTTCGCCATCCTGATGAGGAACGGGTAACGAATTTCCTATTTGGCCGGATTAATATGTCCGCAAATGGGACGGAAACGATGGACCGCCATCGACTCATCCCACGCTTAGCTTTCGGCTGCGTGACCCTTGCATTGCGTCTGGGAAGTCACTTCAACGAAAGTCATCGATTGCCGACACTCAGTCACTGATCAGTGTTCGGTCGCGCGATATACTCAATCGAAGTATGGAAACAGGTTTTCGATAATTCGCACGACAATTGCACAACCGCGTGACTGGCTCAGGCTGAGCGCAGCATCTCCAGCACGCGAGTCATATCCGGCGAGGCCAGTTCGCCATCCGGTTCCTTGCGTGCCAGCAGCAAGTCCATCAGGTCGTTGTCGCTCAGTTCCAGCAGTTGCGTCAGCACGCCGACGTCCGTGTCACTGAGGTCATGCTCATATCGGCTGAAAAAACGTTCGAAGATCAGATCGTTTTCCAGCAGACCGCGCCGCGCCCGCCACCTAAGGCGTGCACGACGTAGAGGGTCGGACTGATGCCCGGAGTCATTCATGACACAGTCCCTATCAGACAGCGCGGCGCACCATCAATTCCTTGATCTTGCCGATTGCCTTCGTGGGGTTCAGTCCCTTCGGGCACACATCCACGCAATTCATGATCGTGTGGCAACGGAACAGACGGTACGGATCTTCCAGGTTGTCCAGACGTTCACCCGTCGCTTCGTCGCGGCTGTCCGCAATGAAACGATAGGCTTGCAGCAAGCCCGCCGGACCCACGAACTTGTCCGGGTTCCACCAAAAGCTCGGGCACGAGGTGGAGCAGCTGGCGCACAGAATGCACTCGTACAAGCCATCAAGCTCGTCGCGTTCTTCGGGCGTCTGCAGACGCTCCTTTTCCGGCGGCGGCGTGTCGTTGATCAGGTACGGCTTGATCGAATGATACTGGTTGAAGAATTGCGTGAAGTCGCAAATCAGGTCACGCACGACCGGCAGACCTGGCAGCGGGCGCAGCACGATCTTCTGCGGCAGGTCGTTCATGTTCTGCAGGCAGGCCAAGCCGTTCTTGCCGTTGATGTTCATGGCGTCCGAACCGCACACGCCTTCGCGGCACGAACGGCGGAACGACAGGGTTTCATCGACAGATTTCAGCTTCAGCAGCGCGTCCAGCAACATGCGCTCGTGCGAGTCGATTTCGATCTCGTACGTCTGCATGCGGGGCGCCGCATCCTTGTCCGGATCGTAGCGGTAGATTTCAAAAGTACGCTTTGCCATTTCGATTCCTTTGCCTTAGAAGGTCCGCGCTTTGGGCGGCACCGATTCGACCGTCAGCGGCGTCATGTGCACCGGCTTGTAGTCGAGCTTGTCGCCTTCGCTGAACCACAGCGTGTGCTTCATCCAGTTGTCGTCGTCGCGCGTTTCGAAGTTGCTGTGCGCATGCGCACCGCGGCTTTCCTTGCGCGCTTCCGCTGAAATCATGGTGGCGCGCGCCACTTCGATCAGGTTCGCGAGTTCGAGCGCTTCGACCTTCGCCGTGTTGAAGACCTTCGACTTGTCCTTCAGATGCACGTGCTTCACGCGCTCGGACAGTTCCTTGATCTTGCCCACGCCTTCTTCCAGCAACGCGGACGTGCGGAACACACCAGCATGTGCCTGCATGGTCGCGCGGATATCGTTCGCGATGGCCTGCGTGTAATCGCCCGACGACGAGTTTTCCAGCACGGCGAGGCGTTCAAGCGCTGCGTCGGCTGCATCGGCCGGAAGGGGTTTGTGCTCCTTCATTTCCTTCGCGTGCTTGATGATGTGGTTGCCGGCCGCACGGCCAAACACCACGAGGTCGAGCAGCGAATTCGTGCCGAGACGGTTCGCGCCGTGCACCGACACACACGAGCATTCGCCGACAGCGTAGAAGCCGTTGACCGGTTCTTCGTAGCCGCCCTTGAGCGTTCCGACCACCTGGCCGTGAATGTTCGTCGGAATGCCGCCCATCTGGTAATGGATGGTCGGTACAACCGGAATCGGTTCCTTGATGCAATCGACGTTCGCGAACTTCATCGCGATTTCGCGGATCGACGGGAGACGCTTCATGATGGTCTCGGCGCCGATGTGCGAAAGGTCAAGCAACACGTGATCCTTGTTCGGACCCACGCCGCGGCCTTCCTTGATTTCCTGGTCCATCGAACGCGATACGAAGTCACGCGGCGCCAGGTCCTTCAAAGTCGGTGCATAGCGCTCCATGAAGCGTTCGCCGTCCGAGTTGCGCAGGATGCCGCCTTCGCCGCGCACGCCTTCGGTGATCAGCACGCCCGCGCCGGCCACGCCGGTCGGATGGAATTGCCAGAATTCCATGTCCTGCAAGGCGATGCCCGAACGCGCGGCCATGCCGAGTCCGTCGCCGGTATTGATGAACGCATTGGTCGATGCCGCGAAGATCCGGCCCGCGCCGCCCGTTGCGAACAACGTGGTCTTGCCTTCGAGGATGTGGACGTCGCCCGTTTCCATTTCCAGCGCGGTCACGCCGAGCACGTCGCCGTCGGCGTCGCGGATCAGGTCCAGCGCCATCCATTCAACGAAGAAGTGCGTCTTGGCCGCGACGTTCTGCTGATACAGCGTGTGCAGCAACGCATGGCCGGTACGGTCGGCCGCGGCGCATGCGCGCTGAACCGGCTTCTCGCCGTAGTTGGCCGTGTGGCCGCCGAACGGACGCTGGTAGATCGTGCCGTCGGCGTTGCGGTCGAACGGCATGCCCATGTGTTCAAGTTCGTAGACAGCACCGGGGGCTTCGCGGCACATGAATTCGATCGCATCCTGGTCGCCGAGCCAGTCGGAGCCCTTGATGGTGTCGTAGAAGTGATAGTGCCAGTTGTCTTCGCTCATGTTGCCAAGCGACGCGCCAATCCCGCCTTGCGCGGCCACGGTATGCGAACGCGTGGGGAATACCTTGGACAGCACCGCGACCGACAAACCCGCACGAGCGAGTTGCAGCGAAGCGCGCATGCCGGAACCACCTGCACCCACGATCACGACGTCGAAACGGCGACGCGGCAGGGACGTTTTAATTGCAGCCATTCTTTACACTCTCCAGAGAATCTGTGCCGCGTAGCCGATACAACCGACCAGCCAGAGGATCGTCGCCACTTGCAGGAGCAGACGCAAGCCGACCGGCTTCACGTAGTCCATCCAGATGTCCCGAATGCCGACCCACGCGTGATAGAAGAGCGAGAGCAGGGCTACGAAGGTTGCAAGCTTCATCCATTGCATGGCGAAGATCGACGCCCAGCCGTCATACGAAAAATCGCGTGCACCGAAAAACCAGAACAGCAGCACCAGCGTGTACAAAGCCATGACAACGGCGGTAATGCGCTGCGCGAGCCAGTCACGCAGACCGTAATGCGCGCCCACTACAAGGCGCTTGGGACCGATTCGGTTGTTGTTATTCGCGGCCATTGTCAGAAGGCTCCGAAGAGTTTAAGCGCAACGACGATTGTCAGCAGGGTCGACACCGTCAGTACCACGATGGACGTCTGCTTGCCGCCTTCCTTGCTTACTGCACGGTGCGTATCGAGAAGGAGGAAACGGATGCCGGCGCAGAAGTGGAACAGGAAGGACCACGACAGCACGAGCACGACGAGCTTGACGAGAGGATTGGCGAGAAAGCCCTTGAATGCATCGAAACTGATTTCCGATGTCAGGCTTTGGTCCAGCAGATAAAGCAGAAACGGTAGCGCTACGAATAGAAGCAGACCACTGATGCGGTGCAGAATCGAAACCTTTCCCGCTAGCGGCAAGCGGTAGGTTGCGAGCTGAGCAAGTCCGATGTTCCGGTACTCAGGCCTTGGTTTTTTTACAGCTTCAGCCATGCTAGACCCCCTTACTTGGACGAGACTGATCTATTAACCTCATCGCAGTGCGTGCTCAAATGAGTGGCAACAACCCATAGTGTCGCAACGGTGATATTCTGTCCAATATCTATCATGTCTTCCTGAAATACCTTAAAAAGATATCGCATGGAACTACGTCACATTCGGTATTTTTTGGCAGTTGCTGAAGAGAGCAATGTCACGCGTGCGGCCGAGCGGCTGGGCATCGGTCAGCCGCCACTTAGCACACAAATTCATGCTCTAGAGAAGGAGATTGGAACGAGGCTATTTCGCCGCACCGGGCATGGCGTGGTTTTGACCGACGCTGGCAACGCTTTTGCGACCGATGCGAAAAGGCTTCTACAAGACGCACGGCACGCTGTTGAGAAAGCGCAGAGCGCAGCTCGTGGAGAACTGGGACAACTTAACATTGGGTTCACAGGCTCGGCTGCCTTTAACCCAGTCGTATCGAAGTTAATTCAAACCTATCGACAGTCATTCCCAGGCGTCAAGCTAACTCTCGCGGAGGGCAACACCGCCCAGCTTCTTGACCTTCTGCACGACGGCAGCGTCGATGTTGCTTTCGTCCGTTTGGGAGGCGAGTCACCAACCGGCGTTCAGTTAGATCATATTGCTACCGAAGCTATGAGGGTAGTTATTCCGAGCACACATCCACTAGCTAAAAAACGGCGGGTGGCGCTCTCGGACCTTTCGCAAGAGCCATTTGTTTTACTCCCGCGGGTAGTTAGTCCGACACTGCATGATGTCATCTTGGACGCGTGTCGTAACGCAGGGTTTGTTCCGCGCGAGGGGCAGCAGGCCCCACAATTGTCATCCGTAGTAAACCTCGTTGCGGCAGGATTCGGGGTCTCATTAGTACCTTCGTCTGTTTGTCAGATCCGAATTGATGGTATTGCATACGCCGATGTGCTTCCGCCAAACGTATCGATTCGCCTCGCATTGGCTTCACGTTCAGACGATAGCGACGTTAAAACAAATAACTTCGTCGCGATCGCCCGTGGGTCATCCGGCTGACGAAACCTGGTCTGACTCCTTTCTCCCGACGCGAGTGTTTCGGAGCTTTTGATGTCGACAGATATTGGCGGGTCATGTTCAATGTGTCCCAGACGTGCATAGATGAACGGGCCACAGCATTGGCTTTCGCCGGCTTTATTATTGTTGGAAAGGAAGCGACTGTGCGAGTGGGAGCGCCAATCCCTTGCGCTAATCGCGACCCTTATGCCGCGCTCGGCGATAAAACGAATTAGGCGGCTTGACTCTCTCGTGCGATTCGTAAGACGACCGAGAGCCAGACCAACCAAGACGATTCAAAAGTTGAGATCAAAGATCGGCTACTGGTCTTCAGTAACGACGAAGGACGCCCGATCCTTGCCTGTGATGCGATGGGGTTCTCGTCCCAGGCCACTCCAGAACGCACCCGAATCTGGGTCATGATAGGAAGGGCCACTGTCAACGCGTCCCTTCCGTGTTTTATTTGTCGAAAACAAACCATCCACCTTGAATCGGCCCCGGCAATTTTTGCTTCGATCTCGGTAAGTGCTGATGCCGCAGCCACGTCAAGGGCCGCGGCTATCTGGTAATCGAGCTCTAACGCCCGAGCCAACAATTCTTTGTAGTTCGAAGCCGTTCCTCTCTTTCTCTAAGATCGATTTCCGTACGGTAGCTACTCATGCAGACTCAGGGCTATAGCGAGTGCTGAACTGCACGTGCCGAGCCGGATATATCATCCCCAACGCCTGCGATCGTATTACAGCCTGTCAAGGTAAGAAAAGCACCCAAGACCGATACAATTGCCAGAAGACGTCCGAATTTTCTCATTATCAAAACTCCATTGCGGCTTCCGGCCGCAGTACGGGGCGCGCGTGCGCCATATTTCCGGTATCCAAATGCAACATAAACTCCGCGGAGCATGCAACGACCTTCCGCGCGGATCCACTCAAAAGGCTACCTTCGTTACCCATTTTTTCGCCTTAATTGCCATTTTACATACGGTATAGGTCCCATCTTAAATTTCGCCGGCGCCAACAATAATTGGCCTTTGCATCCACCGGTGATATTGCCAATGGCGCCGCTGTTTTGGTGGTATCGGCGCACGATTGCTGGCGACAGGTGGTTGCGCAACGCCATGTAAAGGTCTCGATCGCCACGATGGTGTGCTTAACGCAAATTTGCAATGTTCTGACGTTCGCAAATGGCTGACGCTGACGCCGGTCATGCAACGACCGGCGAAGCGAAAATTCGATGGCTACTGTCAAACGTCGCCTCACCGATGTTTCCTCCTGGACCTCGCAACCAAATTTCGTGAGCTATTTATCAGCCCATCGATTTGTTCTAAAGGTGCGAGGGCGCAAATAGCTGAGCCGCTTTCGCCGAAATTTTTATGGCTTCACGCGGACGACACCACTTGCGTTTGTAAAAGTCGGCCCCATGTGATTTTTCCAAACATCCGGAGGTGTTATGCGCGTTACGAAGGTCTTGATTTTTTCACTCCTGACATGCTTAGGAGTTGCCCAAGCCAATGCCGCGGGTTGCCTTAAAGGCGCGGCCGTCGGGGGTGTGGGGGGCCACTTTGTCGGCAGCGGTCATGCGGTGCTCGGCGCAGCCGGTGGCTGTATAGTGGGCCACCACATGGCTAGCAAAAAAGCAAAAGAAGATGCGCAAGCCAAGGCGCAAGCCCAGCAGCAGACTCAGGCGCCGCAGCAACAGAGCCAGTCTAGTCCCCAGTAGCTGCTTCCGTGCTAAGTCCTGGTCGCCACAAGGCGCCAGGCAAGTTACAACCGATGCTGCACAAGCGAAGGCGCTCGGGCACTTATGTAAGCTGAGTAGCTTGCAACGTCCACAGCAGTATGTGTGGTTGTGTCCCACGGACTTTGGATAGCCCCGAGCGTGGCATAAGCACAAAAGTCGACCGGTTTGCGATGCAGAAGACAGCGAGGTCCGCTTCGAAGCGAAACGTCAATGTACTCCCAACGCAACGATCACCGAACTTACTATTGCAGCGCCGTCTGCTGAACACTCGAGTTCAAGATCCACCCCGTTGGGCAGGTAAGCAGTCGGCCGTGCCGCTTGTGCCGACGGTCGCGGCACGCAGGATGATTCTGCACTGGTAGCCCGCTGTGATGCCGGCAAGCCCACAATGACGACCGGTGTCGCCGCATAGCCCGCAACGGCTGACTTGCGATTATCACAGCTTGGAACAACGTGTTTCCAGCGAACGGCTAACGCGACTTTTCAATGCGTGGTGCTCAATGGTGATGGGACCACCTACTGGCACGCGTGTGTGGCTGGCCGCGGGCTTCACCGACATGCGTGAAGGCTTAATAAGCCTCACAGCGAAAGCGCAAGCCGTTCTCGAGCGTAATCCGTTCAGGTCATGCGTAGAACCACGTCTTGATCTGCGCGCCCAATTCATGTGGTAGTACCGTAAGCGGTCCGTTGTCAGCGTCTAGCGGAAGCGCCTCACAGTGGCGACCATATGTCCACGTAAATCAACGTGGACATCTATGACTGACATCACCTCAGAGTTGAAAGCGCGGCTTATTGTAGGCCGCAAGCAGGACGGTCGATGCGTGTACGACCCGAAAGCCAAGCGAGAACTGATCGAGGCCTGCAAGGTGCCGGGCGTGTCCGTCGCACGTCTCGCGCTGGACCACGGATTAAACGCAAACTTGTTGCGTACGTGGGTTACGGCTGATAAAAAACGGCAGGCGAGCACCGGGATCGTGCCGGTGGCTAAGCCCTTGAACCCGGCGGCAGCGGCTTTCATACCCGTGATTCCAACTCAGGCCCAGCCAAAGGAGACTGCACCTCGCTTGGAGGTTCGATTTCCCAACGGCATCAAGGTTGAATTCGATGATGCCCGAGACGATCAGTTGCTGTCACTACTAACCACGCTGAGTACCTTGCCATGTTTCGATTCGACGAAGACTTGAAGGTCTTCCTTCACCGCGACGCCATCGACGGTCGTAAAGGGATTAACGGGTTGGTTGCATTGGTCGAGCAAGCATTGAAACTCGACCCGTTCGCGCCCGCCGTTTATGCCTTTACCAACAAGCGGCGCGACCGTGTAAAGCTCATCCTGTGGAACCGAACGGGCTTCTGGCTATTGATCAAACGGTTAGAGGCAGACCGCTTTGCATGGCCCCGCGAGGCGGCAGTTCTTGAGCTGACGGTGGAACAGTTGCACTGGCTGCTCGACGGTGTCGACCTGGCGGCCATGAAGAAGCATTCGGCCCGTCACTACATGCGCGCGAGCTAGCCGCGCTCACGCGCACGACCGGTGCATCTCGTTCATTGTCTGTCCCATCCACGAGACGCCGGTCAGATGTTTAGAAATTCCCGTAAACCTACGGAGGCTCGCGATTGGCTATTGTTACGCCATGGCCCGCGACATTCACAAACCCCACTCGATCACCGCCGAAGAGCTCGCCGCGCTCATCGCTGAGCGTGATGCGGCGCTTGCCGATAGCCGAGCGTTGCGCGGCGAACTACGGGTGACCAAGGTCGAACGCGACCTTCTCAAGGAACAACTCAAAGCGTTCCAGCGCCAGTTGTTCGGCGCCAAGAGCGAAGCACGTAGTGCTGAGCAGCGGGACCTGTTTCTGAACGAAGCCGAAGCGCTTGCCCCCACCGCAGCGACGGCGCCGGCACAGTCTGACGAAGCTGAAACTGAGGTCGCGGGTCATAAACGTAAGAAGCCCGGTCGAAAGCCGCTCGATCCTGCTCTGCCGCGTGAAGTGATTCGCTACGAATTGCCCGAATCAGAACGTACCTGCCCAAACGACGGCACGACGTTGATCGAGATCGGCGTCGAAGTCAGCGAGCAGCTTGACATCGTTCCACAGCAAGTACGGGTGATTCGTCACGAGCGCGTGAAGTACGCGTGCGCAGAGTGTGACCAGGGAATCTTGGTTACGCCGGCGCGTTTGCGCATCATCTCGAAGGGTTTGTTCACCGAAGCGGCGCTGGCCTGGTTCGTGGTGTCGAAATTCATGGATGGGTTGCCGCTGTACCGCATTGCGGCGCTGCTCAAACGCTTTGGCGGTGACATCTCGCGCAATACGCTTGCGGCCAGTGTCGTGCGCCTGGGCGAGGCGGTGCAGCCCATCATCAATTTATTGCGGGTTCCCTTACTCGACAGCGAGATTGTGTTCGCTGACGAGACCACCGTGCAAGTGCTCAAGGAGCCTGGGCGAGCGGCGCAAACCAAGAGCTATATGTGGTGCCAAATCAACGGCAGCGGGCGACCCGTGCGGCTCTTCGGATATGCACCCGGGCGTGGCACGCAACACGGGTCAAACCTATGGGCAGGCATGCGCCACGGCGCCGTGCTGATGAGCGACGGGTACGAACCATACAACGCGATCGCGCAAACCCATGGCGCCGTGCATTTAGGTTGCTGGGTTCACGCGAGGCGTTACTTCGTGAAAGCGGAAGACGGGTTACCCAAAGAGGCGCGTGGTGTACATCAGCCGTCCACGCAATTCATCCATCTCATTGCCAAGCTCTATGCGGCGGAGTCGCACGCGCATAAGAAGTCCAACTGGCGAGCGCGCTTACGTCGGCGCTACAGTCGTGCAGTGCTCACGGAAATCAAGAGACTCCTTGACCACCATCTCGATACGACTGCGCCGAGCGGAAAATTAGGCGAAGCCCTGAGGTATCTTGCCGGTCAGTGGCCAAAACTGATTCGCTATGTGGAAAACGAAGCGTGGCCCATTGATAACAATCCAGCTGAGAATTCGATTCGTCCATTTGTAGTCGGACGCCGAGCATGGTTATTCGCTGACTCTGTGGGTGGGGCTAAAGCGAGCGCGAACCTGTACTCGCTTGTCCAAACGTGTGTCGCAAATCGTGTCGACGCTTATCGATATCTGGTCGACCTATTTACGGCGCTGCCCTATGCCAAGACCGCCGACGACTACGAGGCCTTGTTGCCTTGGAACCTCGGCAAACCCGAAAGGGATGCCTCGGCATAATCTATTCCAGTCCGAGGTGTGTCCTTCACCGACCGCTTACGTAGTACCGGCCCGGCGCCGAAGTCAACCTGTGCGGCCCCCGCTGGCGCAAACTCAAGGATCGTTGTGGCCGGCACGCCGCGTTCGGCCCTCAGGCCCAGCAGGATACGGCGCATCGCCGAGAAGCTGGCGGTGTAGCCATGGTTGCGTTTCAGCGGTATGCGATCCATCAGTAGCGTCCTTGTGTAGAAATCGTTGCACTCTGATGCTAGGTGTCCACGTGGACACTTAGAGGATTTGCACCGATGACAGAAGAAAATGACTTGCGAAGCCGTTTAGTGATTGGCCAAAAGCGCGATGGCCGACGCGAATACGATGACGAAGCGCGGGATGAACTTATCCGTCTGTGTCTGAAGCGAGGCGTATCGATTGCCCGAACAGCCATGGAACATGATATCAACCCGAATCTGTTGCGCACCTGGGTTACGCAGTATCGGCAGCGGCAAGCCGCCACAGAATCGGTTGCTAAAGTCTCCGAGGTATCGGACGAAGTGATGATCGACATTGCGGTGCCTGCCGCGCTAACGATGTCGTACAACGATCACGCTGCGCCATTTGTTGCGGTCGCCCATGCGGCGACGCCACCATCGGCTGCGCCACCCCCGATGACGATGTCTCTGGCGCTGCATGTGCGTCTATCGAACGGCGTCGAACTTGAGCTGGGCAGCTCGATCGCGACCATCGACGAACTGACGACCGTAGTGCAGATCCTGGGGAGGTTGCCGTGTTCAGGTTCGACGAAAAGCTGAAGGTTTACTTGCACCGGGATCCTGTCGATTTCCGCTACGGTATGAACAGCCTGTCAATCCTCGTTGAGCAGTCCATGCAATTGAACCCGATGGACTCCTCTCTTTACATCTTCGGGAATCGGCGTCGTGACCGCATCAAGATTCTCTTCTGGGATGGCAGCGGTTTCTGGCTAATGATCAAACGATTGGAGACGAGCCACTTCATCTGGCCGGACAACAAGGCCGAGGTCGTGACGATGACAAGCGACGTCCTGCATGCGCTGCTCGACGGCGATGACATTACGACGATCCGGCGACATACAAAGCGAGAATATCTCCGCGTTAGCTGAACGCGCCCTTGGCATATTAGTCCAAGCAGTATGCCGATCGAGGTCACGATCACCGCCGACGAATTGAAAGAGCTGCTCGCTGAGCGCGAGGCCGCTCGCGCACTGCGCGAAGAACAGGAAACGCTACGTGGCGCGTTGCGGCTCGTGACAGCGGAACGCGATCTTGCCGAGGAGCGGCTTCGTGCTTACCGTCGTGAACTGTTCGGCGCGAAGAGCGAAGCGCGGGGTTCCGATCAACTGGGTCTGTTCAACGAAGCCGAAGCGCTCAGTGCGAACAGCACGGCCGCCTTGGAAGACACTCCAGAGACGACAGCTGGTACGCATCAGCGCAAGCGGCGTGGTCATCGCAAACCGCTCGATCCGAATCTGCCGCGCGAGGTTGTGCGACATGATCTCCCCGAGGCCGACCGCTTCTGCACGAACGACGGTCACGCGCTCGTGGAAATCGGGGTCGAGATCAGCGAGCAGCTCGATGTGATTCCAGAGCAGCTTCGTGTGATCCAGCATCAGCGCGTCAAGTATGCGTGCCCATGCTGCGATCTCGGCATCAAGGTCACGCCGGCGCCCGCGCGCATCATCCCTCGCGGACTGCTTACCGAATCGGCGCTTGCGTGGATCGCCACGGGCAAGTACCAGTTCGGAATGCCACTTTATCGTCAGGCTGGTTTGCTGCGGCGCTTTGGCGGCGACATCTCGTCCAACACGATCGCCGCGAGCATGGTTCGCGTCGGTCTGGCAATACAGCCTGTGATTAACCTGATGCGCGATGCATTGCTCGATGCGGAGCTGGTCTACTGCGACGAGACGACATTCCAGGTCTTGAAGGAGAAGGGGCGTAAGCCTCAGACGAAGAGCTATCTCTGGTCGCAGATGACGGATTCAGGAAATCCGATCCGCTGCTTCACCTACACGCCCGGTCGCGGTGCGCACCTGGCTGACAAACTGTTCACGGGCATTCGTAAAGGTGCGGTTCTGATGACGGACGGCTATGAACCCTATAACAGCCTCGCCGAGCGATACCAGCTTGTTCATCTTGGATGCTGGGTTCACGCGAGACGATACTTCATCAAGGCAGAGGAAAATGTGCCTAAAGCAGCGCGCTCGCCCGATCTGCTGGCCACGCGTTTCATCAAGCTCATCGGAAAGTTATTCGCCGTCGAGACACGCAGCGCGCAATGGGCTGTCGATCGACGACAGCGATTGCGACAACGGTATTGTAGGCGCGTGCTCGATGTGATTCATAAGCTGTTGACCGAGCAATCTCCCGGCGTCGTGCCAAATAGCCTCCTCGGCAAAGCGCTAACTTACCTGCGCGGACAGTGGCCGAAACTAATTCGATACACCGAGAATGGCAGCTGGCCCATCTCGAATAATGCTTGTGAAAACTCGATTCGCCCATTCTGTGTAGGACGCCGCTCCTGGCTCTTTGCAGACACCGTTGCGGGCGCCAACGCCAGCGCTAACATCTACTCAATCGTGGAGACCTGTCGCGCCCACCGCATTGATCCCTATCGTTACCTCACCTGGCTGTTTCAACGGCTGCCACTTGCAAATACCGTCGATGAATACGACGCGCTGCTTCCTTGGAAGATGCCGGCCGACATTCCCTGATGGCGCGCTCCCTACACCGTCCACACTCCAACGGCGTGTAACCTTAGAGAGGCGTCGTTGATGGATCGCATACTTTCAGCGCGTGGTGAATCGTTGTTCCCTGAACGCCGGCGTCATGCCAGTCACGGATCTGCTCGCGAAACGGCTCGAGCGTGGACACGCATGTGCTCGGCAAATGTGGAGTGCGGCCAAACACGCCGGCAATCACGGTGTCGTCAGGCAACGGCTGCCCGGGATTCAGCCAGCCGCGCTCGTCGGCCATACGACGAACAGCGGTCAACTTCTTGCGACCCATCAGGCCGCTACGCCCGATGTCGCGATCAGAATCGCCTTGCCGCATGCGGACAAGGACTTGACGGTACTCAAACAATTCGAACCTCCGGTTGGTCATGGACACTCCGTTCAGAAAGAACGGGAGAGTACCCATCTGGAAAGTTCGAATCGCGTTCAACACCTCGCGCCAGTGGCGCCTATACGCCGATCATTGACTGGCTCCTTTACGCCGGTCACGGACTGGCGCCATAACGCCGATCCTGCGCTGGCGCCTATGCGCCGATCATCAGGTGGCGCCAATACGCCGATCCCGGAATGGCTCCATAACGCCGGTCAATGACACGCCTCGACGATGGATGGGTCCCTGGAAACACCAATGGTGCAAAACCAAATAAGGCCGGCTGCCGATATCCGCGAAATGTTTCTTCGCGTATCCGGCTCACGCAAGTCGGTGTCATGGGGCAGCGAGAATTGCGGTCCGGACGGCTGAGAACAGCCACATCAGCACGGTCTTTTGAAAGAAGTCTAGCCGAGTTCAAACACATCCAGCTGACCATATCAATGAATCGATACTGCATTCGTGACCATTCGTGACAGAAGCTTGGAATTCCACTTGCTCGTTCGTCCACGTCCTCACTTATATGATCGCTAAACGCCACGTACAATGCATTTTGAATCACCAAGCGAATGGACCTAACATGCAAATTCTAAGTGAAGATGAACGGCAGGCGATCCGTGCAGTAGCTGACGGCGATCGCTCGCAACTCGAGTGCGCGCGCCGTGCGTTTCACCGTGCCGCCCCGCGCCATGGCATTGCGTCCTGTGTCGAACTACAGTTTATGTCGGAAGTCTTGACGCCCGTGCCGGACCTCCTGCTTCGATCAAGCTATCGCCGTGCGTTGCTGCGGCAAACCGCTTGACTGCTGTGGTTTATCCGACGGGCGTTTGTTCGTCGGCTCTCCGTGCTCGCATTCGCATTACGACGCACTTTCATTGTTTAGGATAACGGCGCTTGATAGCAAATACACACAGCCCCATCCATTTGGTGACAAAAGTTCTAAGCCGACTTTGCGGTGGTGAGAGTAGGCCCCAACTTAAGTGTCGGCGCCCCTGGATGCGGGTCTCGCCGTAGGTCGCTTACCTGCTCAATCCCATTCTTCAGTACCGATTCGCAGAATGCAAGCCGAGACCGATAGTACTCGGCCTGCACCTGCGCATCAAGAATGCGCTGCTCTGCCTGGTACAACGCCATGCGCAATTCAGGCATTGCTTTCTGCGCTTGCTGTTCCACTGTGGGCGCGTAACGGGCAGCCCAACTTGCAATCCATCGCAGCATTTCAATTCTCCTGTCCGAACCTGTCTCGGCACACGGGTGTTAATCTCCTTTTAGCGCCGTGATCTAAACATACCAAATACTCGGATACTTACTTTAGAAAAAGAGCGCACTGTTGCGGAAACGTCGAAATGCTTTATCAAAAAACTCTTTGCGTCGTCTTCCAGCATTCACGGATATTCGACACGCACAGACACCGAAGCGGTCCGCAGTGACGCGCGGCCTATGATTATTGTTGATAACGACTTCACATAGAGATGTGACTAAAACCACGCTCTAAAATTTGCTCGAAACGCACCGAAACGGTCAACTTTCACGTCTCAACATGTGCATTGCAGACCCGGTTACGCAAAATCTCGTACATGGCAGCCAAGTAGCGCTCCCCTATCGCGGAACTGGTATCTGCGGTTGGAAGCCTCGGGACTCGCAGACCGATCTGCCGACAGACCATAGATAAATACGGTTTCGAATCGCCCTGGGCACAGGCCTGTGCCGCTAGCGCGATCTCTGCATCCCCAACTTGCCCACGTAGCCAAGCCAAAAACCCTCCGATCCCGATCGTTCTGAACGCGCACCCAATTTTCCATAGCGCCTCCTAAATACTGTACATATATACAGTATAAGCTAGCCGACTTTTATGACAAAGGCAAGGCATACTCAGCAAGGCTATCGCCAAGCGCAGCATAGATCGAGACGAAAAACGGAGCGGCACAAGTGCGTTGAACCCGGCGTGAGTCGCCCGTGCACAAGATGGTAATTTAACTATACGCAGTGAAACCCGGCGGCTCGGACGATCGGTGCCGGCCATGCTCGATAACCAAGCGGTACCTCGATAGCGCGCCCCAGAATACGCCTGTCGCCAAATGAGCAAGTCCGCGGGACTCTGTAGGCGAACGCTTGCTCGCACGTCCGGCATAGGTTCTGCCTTGCACATAGTGAGCGACAGCGTGTAATGACTCTGCGGCGCTCGATCCATGACACCTTCCCGCGACTCAACTGCAGCAGCGGCGATTGCAGCACAAGTGCCAGACGCGAACGCGCGATCGAGTGAGCGAGCAAATTGATGATTTGGATGTTGCTTCTGTGTGTAATCGATCCACCGCAAGGGGCATTCTCAGACGTCAATCCGTCCCAGCGGCAATGGGACATTGCTCTGTGGATGCTCTCGCGAATTTAGAAAGACGGCAAGGATTGCCTTCATTCGACCCAAACCACGTTTTACGTGCGCGTTACGAGTGTCGATATCAAGAAACACGACGAGCCGTCCGGCTTGAGCCCGGCGGCTTTTTTGTGCCACCAACCTTGTATGCACAACCTTCTGTCGCAAGCAGGGAGCGATTATTGCACGGCAACAAATATCACCGCGACCTGTTGCGCTCGCTTCGCTCACGAATAAAAGGAATCCCACATGTCGCTAGACAAGCTGTTATCACCGATCAAGGTCGGTTCGGTCGAACTCAAGAACCGCATGGTCATGGCGCCGCTCACACGCAATCGCGCTTCTCAACCCGGCGATATCCCGACCGACTTGAACGCGCGCTATTACGCGCAACGTGCCGGTGCAGGTTTGATCGTGTCCGAAGCGACACAGATATCGAAGCAAGGACAAGGTTATTTCGCGGCACCCGGCATTTATACGGACGAACAGGAAGCGGGCTGGACCAACGTGGTTAAAGCCGTTCACGAAAAAGGCGGCAGGATTGCCCTCCAGTTGTGGCACGTCGGGCGGGTCTCGCATCATCTCGTACAAGCCGATGACAACCAGCCGGTGGCACCGTCGGCTATTCGTGCCGAGAACACGACCGCGTTCGTGAAGCACAAAGACGGTTTGCTCGGACCGATTCCGGCCGATACCCCGCGTGCGCTCGAGACGCGGGAGTTGCCGGGCATCGTCAAGCAATACGTGAGCGCTGCGAAGCGCGCAAAACAGGCCGGCTTCGATATGGTTGAGGTCCACGCGGCCAATGGATATTTGCTGCAACAATTCATGTCGACGAATACCAATCATCGCACCGACCAATACGGCGGCAGCGTCGAAAGTCGCGTACGGCTAGTCGTGGAGGTGCTCGAAGCAGTGGTGGCTGTGTTCGGCGCAGATCGCGTGGGGATTCGCATTTCGCCGAAATTTGTCGGCTTCGACCTAAAGGACACGGAAGCGGAAGCGTCGTCTCTTTACTTGGCGAAAGAGTTGACGCGCCTAGGCGTGGCGTACATGCATATTGCTGAACCGGACTGGGCTGGCGGCGAGCCGTTGTCAGACCTTTTCAGGCAAAAGCTTCGCGCAGCGTTCAGTGGAAAGATTATTGTGTGCGGGCAGTACACAGCCGAAAGCGCCGAGAAGCGGATCGAACGCGGTCAGGCGGATTTGATCGCCTTTGGCCGCGCGTATCTGGCAAATCCGGATCTCGATGTGCGGTTCCGCGAAAACGCCCCACTCAACAAGCCAAACGTAGCGACCTTTTACCGTGGCGCTGATGAAGGCTACACTAACTATCCGACACTCGATGGCAGCTCAACCTAAACCACGATGGCTCACAGATCAGTGACTTGAAAATTCAAGAGAGCCGCTGCTTGCCGACAACCGTCGCAGGCGGCAGCCTTTTGCCAATCGTTTGTCGAGTTTGAGCTGGCCTGTCGGCGCGCGTCACTAAATCGGTTTTGCGATGACAGAAACCGAAAGTCATGTTGACGTGAGAAGTGGATGTCACGTTGAGGTTCTTCTTCCGCGCGGTCGCGGTAGTCGCGCATGCTTCGGCCAAACAGTAGCGGGGCGACCCCGGATCAAAGCTCCCACGTTCGGCCAGGACTAAACTCAGTTGATATGCCGTGGTTTGAGGAAATCAACCACTTTCCTCGACCTAAGCATAATCTGATTCGCCTGACGGGGGAACGCCAGACGCGGAGTCCGGATCGACTAATGGGTTATCGTCGTCCTCCTTTGACGGCAACGGCTGATTTAAGCCGGGCTCTACCGGCGCTGGTATTGCATCGCCAACCGGTTTGGAAACTTCCGTTGGCGGTTGTCCCGGGTCTTCGTCGCGCGCGCTCGTTGTCATGTCACCCTCCAGTCGTCATGTATCCACCTATCTGAGCAAAAAGGAGGCCTCAAGCTGTAAGCAAGGCCTGCGGCTAGACTTCGCGGCTGAGATTAAACAGCACGAGTTATGCGGCTTTGAATCAGGAGTGAATGGCCTGTGGTCGGCCCGCCTCGTTGATGCACAATCGCTGCGTCCTTGAATTTTGGCAGCGGCCCTCTTCTTGTCTGCAACGGGTTTTGAAACAATGAATTGCCCCTTTTTAGTCGATTACGGAGGCTGTTGTGGATATGCTTGTTTGTCGAATGCATCCATGCCGGAGGGCGGCCTTCGTAGCTGAGCTGGGAACGGCCTTCGGCGACTTAGTGGACGGAGCGGTGTCTCGCGGGATGAATGGCAAGCCGGGAGTTCACGCGCGCGAAAACGCGCGCTTGGTCGGAACGCCGCCAGCCGACCATCACACTCTGGATGGCGACCAGGGACGTTCGGGACTGTCACTGTTGCGACGGGTGTGACGAATGTTGCGTCGGAACTGCGACCAGGTGAAGCCAGCGCATAGTTCGTGCACACCGCCGCACGATGCAGGTCAAACAGAAACGCTAGATGAGGAGTTGCATGATTGTAGAGAGTGAACGTCGCGCCGAATTGTTATGCTTCCTGGTCCTGACCGCTGCGGCTTCGCATAGGTTGACCAATGAATGGCGAGTGGACCACGTGGTCGAAAGTTGCCGGCTATGGCTCAGACGAAACGCTGTAAAGATGCCGTGGCTTGAGCGAGTCAACCTGGGGCAACTCGCACTACGGCTCGCGAGACATGACCTGTTCAAAGCCAAGGTCGTGATCCGGCAGGCTCACGTTCAAGCGTTATTCACGGGAGATATGTCGTTGAACCTTTCAAGCTCCATGGTTCAGCGCGTGTTGGCAATCTGCTCGGATGCGATCGCGCAGCGCCAATAGCAGCCGGCTTTTGGTTACTGAAGAGCCGAGACATACGCGCTAGCGTTGTATCCCAATGGCACAGCGCATCGCTATCGTGATGCACCGACGGGTTCCAATAATCTTCTCAAGGATCGTTGCTCAGTGAGCGTTTCCGAGCAAATGCCGAGCTCATCGACCATCGATCGCCGCCGGCGACGTCTTCAATCCATCCCCGGCAATAGGCATCGACATCGCTAGACCGGGCCGCGCGAGAAGAGAAGTGCACGACAGTACTTTCGCCATGGGCGTTTCGCAGATAGTCGGACGAAGATTTTGCCAACCCGGTTTCCCAGGTCTGAGATTGCCGAAAGATAATCAGATAGAACCTTTAGCTTGCGACAGAACTACCTTCAAATGGCTCGATCGCCTTATGGACCGAAAAGCGTCCCGTTCCGCTAACGGGGCTTTACGTATCTCGTCCCAGCAGTCTAAACACTCGCGCGGTCGTTCAATCTCAACATACACGCATTGATATGTATGTCGGGCCGATTAAGCTGGCATCTTTATTGCGGCTAAGCATCGCAGCCGTCATTAGCAATGTGCGGAGTGATGAGTTGCTATCTCCGGCCTTGGAAGTGAATCTTTTGTCACGAGGCAGGGCGGAGACCGGCAAAAGAGTGAACTCACCTAGATCTGAAGTCTGTGATGACCGATCTCTTTACTGAAAACGGAGCTTACGCGAAGGCCTAACAAGTGTTGGAGCAAGCGGCCAGCCCAGTTGACAGTGTAGAAATCAAATGAGCTCAATTGTTTTAAAGGGTGGGATACCTTGCCGTCCTACCCACTCGACGAGGTGAAGTCCCTGACAAGAAGCTTCACAAGAATTAGCGCAGCAACGAGTTTCGTCGATACGCTATTACTGTTCCCACACGCGGTCTACCGATGGTCGACCACGTGAAAACTCGCTCAAGACCGCAATGATGCGCGAAGGGCTAACTCCAGGCCATTGTGAACCCATCCCGTTTGAAGATCGGAATCCTCACGCACATCAAACACCCAATCCGCGAGCCCTTCGCAGGTGGCCTGGAGGCATTCACCCACGACATTACCCAGCACCTCAAGCATCGCGGCCATGACGTGACGCTCTTTGCGCATCCCGATTCGGCGCTCCGGTTGAATGCAGTGCCAATGGCGCCTGTCGGCAGTTATCGCGGCGATGCCGTTAAACATGAACACGACACGCTGAGCTCCGATTTTATTGCGGAACACCATGCGTACATGGACTGCCTGCAGGGTATCGATGCATACGAATTCGACATCATCTTCAATAATGCCCTGCACTACGTTCCCGTCACAATGTCTGGCATGATCGCCACGCCGATGCTGACCGTTCTGCATACGCCACCATTTTTTGAAATGATCAATGCCATTTCCGCTCAGCACAGACGTGGCGGCGGTAACTACTGCACGGTGTCGCGCTCCAATGCAGCAGACTGGGAGGAACTGACGCCCGACTGTCACGTCATTCCAAATGGTATTGACCTGGAGCAATGGCGGCCGACGCATAGACCTATTGGCAACCACGCATTCTGGTATGGCCGGCTTGTAGCCGACAAGGGCGCCCATCTCGCGATCGACGCAGCCCAACTTGCAGGAATTCCATTACGCATCGCGGGGCAGGCAATTGACCGCGCGTACTTCGACGAAGAGATCGCGCCCCGGCTTTCGAGAAATGTCGTTTATCTGGGTCACCTGTCGAGGGCCGAGCTTGTTGAAGAACTTGGTTGTGCGAGCGTCTGCCTCGTCACGCCGTGCTGGAACGAGCCGTTTGGACTCGTCGCGGCTGAGGCTCTGGCCTGCGGCACGCCGGTCGCGGCATTCTCTCGAGGTGCAATTCCTGAACTTTTGACTGCCGAGACGGGCGTGCTTGCTTCGGCCAACGACGCAGCGTCACTAGCCACAGCGTTGCTCAGCGCACGCACGCTCGATCGTGCCGCGTGTCGCCGCCATGCTTCATCGCACTGGGATATAGATCTAATGGTCGCTCGTTATGAGGTTCTACTCGCCAACTTGGCCCGGCTAAAGGTTCGTGATTATGGCTGAGACAACAGTCGGCTATTACGCGCATCATCAGGGAGCAGGACACGTTACGCGCGCCTTGACGATCGCAGCCCACCTGCCCGGCTCCGTGACATTGTTCGGCAGCAGCCTGCCTAGCGAAACCGAGCTTGCCAACGTAACGCTTTGTCACCTCCCAAGCGACTACGATGAGCACACACTCGTTGATACTCCGGTAGGCCTTCACTACGCGCCGTTGGCTGTAGCTGGCCTTAGGGAGCGCATGGGCGCAATGGTTGACTGGTTCAGATCAAGCTGGCCGTGTTTATTGGTCGTTGACGTATCTGTCGAGGTTGCGCTGTTTGCGCGACTTTGCGGCGTGCCGACGGTCTATGTGCGTCAACGCGGACATCGTCTCGATCAAGCTCATACGCTCGCCTACGCATGCGCGAGCCGTTTGCTTGCGCCCTATCCTGCACAGCTTGAAGAACCTGACACGCCTCTGGAGTGGACGCTCAAAACGGATTACGTCGGATCAATTTCGCGCTACGGTCGTTCCCCTTCCATGCGACAAACCAACCACCGGCATGTGACAGTCATTACGGGCTTCGGTGGTACGGAATTGACTGTCGCACGGTTGGTCGATGCCGCACGAGCTTGTCATGATTGGCAATGGACTGTGCTTGGACCAGTCGCCGACGATCCTTCGATTCCAACGCCGCCAAACCTCCAGCTGCTCGGCATGGTCAACGATCCGCTCCCATGGCTCACATCCGCACATGTTGTCGTAGGATCAGCGGGCGACAGTCTCGTGAGCGAGATCGCGGATCTGCGCTGTCGATTTATCTGCGTGCCTGAAGTTCGCCCGTTTGGCGAACAACAATCCGTCGGAGAACGGCTTGGTGGAGCCGGTCTGGCGATACACTGCGCGGTTTGGCCTGCGGCGGAATCGTGGCCCTCATTGCTCGATCGCGCCGCAGAGCTCTCGCCTGCGAACTGGACCACGTTCGCAGACGGCACCGGCGGGCAGCGCGCCGCGTCGGCTATCACGCGCACGGCACAAGAGGTAGGGCGATGAATGTCTTGACTCTCGTGCACGGTCGTCGCGGTCATTTGCTCAACATGATCCGTGGCCTTGAGCAGTCGACGGTACCGCCGGCTGCGCTCGTTATCGTGCAGATGAATGAAACGCCCTTCCGGTGGGAAAGCTCGCGTTTCCCGATCGTTCATTGCGCCCTAGACAGCGGCGACGACAAGTTACCGCTCGCAGCCGCTCGCAACGCTGCCGTCGACAATGCACCTGGTGATGACCTTGTATTTCTCGATGTGGACTGTGTTCCTGCGCCGGATCTGTTGGCAGCTTATCGCGATAAACTTGCCCTCTCAAAAAACGTCCTGTACCAAGGCGAGGTGCTGTACCTTCCCTCGGCCCTGGAGAACACTGAAACGGCAATGGACCTATTTGCGCAATACGGAGCGCCCCATCCGCTTCATGTGGGGCGATGCAGCGGTGAAACCGTGCCGCACGCCCTCTTTTGGTCACTCAACTTTGCGTGTCAACGTGAGACGTTCGAGCAAATCGGCCGCTTCGATACGCAATACCGCGGCTACGGCGCAGAAGACACGGATTTTGGCTTTCGCGCGGCGGAAACCGGAGTGCCAATAGAGTTCATCCAGGCGCGCGCGTTCCATCAGTTCCATCCTAGCTTCGATCCGCCGCTCAATCACCTTACAAGCATCGTTGCCAACGCACGACTCTTCCGCGCGCGCTGGGGATTTTGGCCCATGGACGGCTGGTTGACTCAATTTGCGAATGCTGGCTACATCGAAATGGACGATGAAGCGATCGTGCTGCGCCGAATGCCGACACGCATTGAAATCGCGGCAGCTCTACGATGAGGCTGACCCGTCACAAAGTAAGATAACCTTCGCATGGTGCTTGGCTCTGAGATGAGCCGACGCCACGGCAGGTTCGGAAGGGGTCGAGCCGTGGTACCCGCGTGCCGTGCATGTCGGCGAATCATGCATGACCGCCTGCGGTTTGAATCCAAAAACAGGGCTGCGGGTCCTGCTGGTTGCAACAGGAGCGAGCGGCCGAAAGGCCGCCCTACTTACTCTAGCTAGATTTACACTGCCGGCGCTGTCAACGCTGCTTGTGGATCGCTGACAGCGTCAGCCACTGTCGGTGCGGACGCTGTATTGCTTAATCGAGTCGCCTTCTTTGCAACTCTCTTTTTCGCGACCGGTCCTGACTTTTTAGCCGCAACCTTCTTGCGTCCAGCCACGGCTTTCCTCGACGGGGTTTCCTTCCCTTCACTTTTCACAGCAGTTGTTTTTTTGACAGTGGCCTTCTTCGCCGCAACCCTCCGCAATACTTTTTTGGCCGCGCTCGCTTTTTTGGCAGCTGCAGGCGATTTACGCGTCGCTTTGGTCGCGAGTTCAGTGACGGGCGACGCACCCGCCTCTTCAATCAAGAATTTGGTGCGGTCTTTGACGTTCGCGAGCCACGCGGGTGCGCGGCCTTTACCGCTCCATGTTGCGCCTGACTTGCGGTCGCGATATTTAGCCGGCTGCGGTCCCGTTCGGTACCCGCGGGGTTTCGCGGTAGCCGTTGCATTAGCGTTCTTGACTGCGGGAGACGTGACGTGCGCCGCCACCGCATTGTTTTCAATCAAGAACTTGGTGCGATCTTTTGCTTTCGCGATCCAAGCCGGTGCGCTTCCACGGCCGGTCCACATGGCACCGCTCTTCGGATCCTGAAACTTCGGAGCGACTTTAGTGCCAAGGGCATTGGATGCTTTCCGCTTTGTCGTAACAATCGGACTGCCTGCCCCTTTCGCTTCCCGCTTCGCTTTTGCTTTGGCTTCGATATCTTCGGTCGTTAATCCGTGTTCCAGCATCAGGCGACGAATCTGGTCCAATGCAGACTGCGCTTTCTTTGCGATCAGCGCGTCGGCTTGCGCCTGCAACCTCTTAAGCTTTTCTTGAATGACTTCGAGTGTGGGCATAGTACTTCCGATAGTAAATACTTGCACTATGCCATGCCGCTTGATTTATGCAAACAAACTAGTCAAATCACAGCACTACATCCATGTACGACACTACTTTGCGACCACAGACTTACCTTTATTTCCTGTACTTTGATGCTTGAGTCGGGAGGTGGTATAGATTGTCGCTTCCAAAACCATCGGTATCCATTTGCCTTGATGGAAGTTCATTGAGACTTCCCTGATCCTTCTTTTTTAGATTCGATCTGCCTTGCGCGATCCAAGCTTCTTCTTGTCTCGTCCCCCGGATCGGGTATGCGAAAATCCCCGTCATTCCAAAAATATAGCGAGCACAAAGAAGGATCCCTGGAGCCTTCGTCGCCGTTTAAAACGACAATTTGAGCCGGATATCGCTCAGTAGGTTAGGTAAGTCGTAACACAGACTGTCATTGACTCAAGCTTCGACGCATCGAGAGTAGTATGTCTCGCATCTGTTACACGAGGAAGTTGATATGGCCGAATTGAGTTGGTTTAACCAAATCCATCGAGAGTGGCTAGCGCTTAAGCTTCACGATACGGCGTTGGACATCGAACAGTTCTATCGACATGTTGTATCCGCGTATAGATCGGGTTTTGCGCCACTCGAGTCCATTGCCACGACCGCCAACGCCCTGCTGTTATCAACAATCGCCGGCGCTCCGTATCTTGGCCGGAAACTTCTTGTGCAGGTCGGTATCGATAAGCATCCAGCGTTGCGCGTCGCTACGCGTTGTCGCTCTTTGCAGGCACGGGCGGCGACAGCGACCCGGAGTTAGCCAATCGCATCCTTGGAGACGTCTTGAAGGATGAAAACGTGCAAGACAAGCGGAAGGGATTTTCGGCTGCGGCGCTTGGCGATAGCGCCCGTCTTGGACGGGGCGAGGCGCCTGACGTCGAGCTCGCAAAGGCGAGTACGAGATGGCATTCGGCTTTGGTCATCGCGAAGCTGCCCAAACGCTCGCTCTCTATTGGGAGAATCGCTGGGGGTGTGCGGCGTCAGGAGACTCGCTTCCTAACCGCGCAATTGCGCAGATGTGGTACAAGCGTTGCGGCGAAAATAGTCAAAATTTGCTGCAGATATCAAGCCCCGCCACTTCGAAGATAGTGACCTGCGATATCTTCCGGCTCAGCATCATCCGTCAGGCTAGACGCCGATTGACCGCCATACCGCTGCTCGGCTTGATAGATGCCTTTCCTCGATGAGCCCGTAGATGCGACGCTTCGACGACCTGTTTCAGCGGCGTCTGACCGACCTAAATCTGCACAAACCTGTTTGTGCCGCTGCCCCCCGCTTCCCGGACAAGCTAAACGAAAAGTGATGTGTTGATCAATCAAACAATGGGTCCAGGAAGAAATACTTAATCAGAGCAAAACCATTTGTTGCAAGAGTTCCAACGCCGTGGTTTCATTCAAATGACCCGTCCGCGCCTTCGCAGCAATTGTCTTCAGCAATGCTTCAGCGATGGGTGGAATGCCACGCAGATGAGCAAGGTCGCTTGCTACTGAAAGCGAAAACGCTTCGTTAGCCAAATCTTCCTTGGTACTCGACAATTGGTTAAACTGGTCTGCAACCTCAACCTGTTCAACGGGTGGTTTAAGTAAGGGTGCAGCCGCCATCGCAGTCGTGACATTTTCCATCGCGTTGCTCATCACGTCTTTCTCCGAGACGCCAACATTTTGCGATGGAGACACCGCACTGGTTTCGTCCACATCATCTCTCGCCGCCGCTTGCGGTTTTGGACTCGTTGCTGTTGGCATCACTTTCTTACGTCTTCTCGAGGTCGGTGCGAGGAGTTCGTTCACGTGACCAGGCACGTCATCCGGCTGTCGCGGCGTGTCGAGCCACCCCGCTGGCAGCTCCAATACATCGGTAAATCGCTTCGCCTCAACATCGTCCAAACGCTTCTTCCCGTGCAGCCGATGCGCCATGTTTGACTGGCTTAGATTCAACATTCGGCTCAGCAGCGCTTTCGATCCATTGCGAGCAGTCAAGACATGAAGGTTTGCTTGTCGAACCTCAGTGACCGACGGCGTGCTCGCCAGTTCAAGCGACTGCTGCTGCACCGCCTTAGCCGCTTTCAAAACGCTCTCCGGCTGCTCATTCTTCGCGCTTGCGCTGGTACCTTTCGGCGCAACCACTTTGCCCTTTTTGCTAGCCGGTACGGGAGCGGTGCTGGTCTTTCTTGGCATATCAACATCCTTGGCTGTTACAGCTTCGCTCACCGTGGGGTGCTCTATATGATCGGCGGACTGATGGCTCGGTGAAGGCTCCACGGGTTCATCAAAAACGCTGTCATTCGGCCTATTTTCCAGCGGGGAACGCAGTCGTGCGATCACGTTTGGTGGCAACGTCGGATTTGGATGATCGAAGAAACCATCGGGAAGACCAAGCGACGTTTCCATGTGAAACGCCGTCTCGGGCGTAAAACGCTCACCGCTGACCAATTCCGCGATGCGGGCCAGATTCGAGTCGAGACCCAATGCCACATTTTCGGCACCAACGGTGTCGACGAGTACTTTGAACGCTCGAGTCTTAAATATAGATGCTGTCTGGGTCGTATCCTTTGCCTGAACGGGTTTTACATAGTGTTTTTTTTGCGTCTGAGGCGCGCTGCTCGGCGGGTGCTGGCGCGCTGGACGTGGACCGCTGCCTCGCGAACCTGGGCGTCCAAATGTACGACTCATAAAATGAAACTCCGAATGTTTCGCTCGCCAATTTAGATAAGAGCGAGAGCCCAATATGCAAACAAATTTTTGTCAGGTGGCTCAAGGTTTGGCTACTGCAATACATTGAATCTAAAAATTAACCAGGCCTACGCGTCACCGCAAAACCGATAAGGGCTCAAAGTATCTGAGCGTGTTGAAAGCGTAAGCGCCTACTGCTAAAAGTCTTGCTCATCAAGGCGAACTTTTGTCGAACCGCTACGTAAAGCCAAACGTCGCGTGACGGCCGCGATGCGATGGCGGCCGTCAGCAAATATACGCAGCACATGGCCTTCGTTTGCATCTGGGCGCGACCAGAAGTACTGCTCTAACGCCGTCTTCGTGATCAGTGCGCTTACTTCGCGACCAGCGTTCAATGCCGTGGACATAACGACCCGGCCATCCTCCACAAGGGTTGGTTCATATGAATGTTGCACGCACTTCTTTCTTTGTCACTTTTCAGAGCTAAGCCGAGTCAAACGAATCATAACGCAAGCGTATCGACCCCAATGCTAACACTGCACCGCCTATGAGCACGTCGGGATTACTAGCGCGCAAACTGCCGGAAACACGGGGCGTTACTGATTGACGCTATCCTTGAAGCCTTTTCCTGCAGTGAACTTTACTGTGGTAGCTGCAGCGATTTGCAGCGGTACGCCGGTTTTTGGATTGCGCCCCGCGCGAGCGGCACGTGCCCTCTTACCGAACGAACCAAAGCCGATTAATTGAACGGTATCACCTGACACCACTGCTCGCGTGATCGCTACTAGGACCTCATCTACGATCTCGCTGGTCAAAGCCTTGCTTGCGCCGGTTTGTGCCGCGACTGCATCAACATGTTCTTGCTTGTTCATCAAAGGTCCTCTCAAGAGTTTTTTTGTTGGTCAATCTTTACCATCTTGCGTTAGGTCGGCACCAAGAGAGGTTTTAAGATAATCGATTAATATTTGCTGCGCGCTAGCCTCGGGTTCCCGCCACCCTCAACAGTGCCCGCTCCCGTTCAGGATGCTGCACAAAAGCTTTACCGTCAACGGCAATGGTCGAAGACTTGCCCTTGGTCTCAGCTGACATACGGAGAACATGGCTGAGGCTGCTAAGCATCGACGATTCGGAAGTTTAATTGTTTATTATGCTTCTCGGGACGTCCAAATGCAGACCGCAACGCTGTTGCGGATGCAGCTCGCAGGCATGCAAGTGCGACCGGCATAAAAATCGATCTCCTCTGTTTTCGAAGTGTTACAGGTTCGACGGGCGGTGCGGGATCGTCGACTGCGACGGCGCGTCAGCTGAACTTTATTTGCCCGATTAATGTACGCTGGCGATACGTTATCTTAAGCAAATTGATACGGAGTGCCAACAGATGGAACGGCGCAGGTTCGATTTAAGCGTGACGTTGAGCTACAGTTGATGAATGTTTTGCAATTTTTCTGCCTCTCATTGCACGTAGAGCATCGTCAGGCGACAATTTTTAGCACCACATCGACGGCCATAGGTCGCCGTCAACTTCTTAGTAGTACGGCTTCCAGTGTCGAGCCGATAATCAATGAAGGTTTGTTCACCAAGTTTGATTTTTTCGATAGTACGGGTACACATCCGATCGCCGTCCTGTTCGGCCTCTCGGTTCGTTTCACAACTTTGACTGATCCAGCATGCGGAATTTCCGCTAACGGTTCCATCGATCGCCCGGCCGTCGCCTAAACCAAAAAAATGACGTGCGGCCCTCCACGCTTTCGTGCGCGCAACCCGATGATTGGCCTCGCGTTCAGAAAGCACTTCGCCCTTGTATTCCAGCAAATAGTCGGCGTGCGCAATAATGGTATCGGCGAATACGCCGCGTCCATGGATCGGAGAACGCCTTACGAAAAATTCCTGCACGTTTCTTTGCCGCTCAATAGGCTAAATGACCGTCATCGATGACACATCAAAAGACGGAAAGTGACAGATTTGAGGCGTCTGGTTTCTGTCTAATAACATTGCTCGTTTTAAGCAACAGCCTCCTCGTGGGACACTGGTGCGTTATAACGATCGCGTAGCTGAGGTACTGGGTATCGCCAGACGTAACAAGTCCACGGGAGATCTGTTCATGCGAGCAGTACAACACGGAACCGTGCGGTCGAGTGTAGAAACCTGATAGCGCTTGGTGGCTGCTTCCTTCGCTAACATGTTTCATTCACTCGGCCCTTACTACTTACTTTCGCGCTATTGGTTTTTCAACAAGCCTTGAAGAAGCTGTACTCGCGTACACCATGAAGTATTCTACCGAGTTGACATTGGGCGGTCTGATTCTTCGAGACACAGATGCCACTCGTGCTCGACTTGCAATTATCTTCGCTGCAAAAGACAACGTAGAAGTATGACTCGGGCTCGGTTCGGCTAGCCGGCGGTGCAAGCTCAATGCCTCGCTACTCGTTCTGCGTTCAAGCGACATCCGCCAGATTAGAGTTCAACGGCCTTTTATGTGCGCTAAGCAGTAACGACAAACTTTACTCATCGAGAGCCTGGCCGAAATCTTCCACGGCGGTTTCGGATTTGCGTCGGCTGGCGCGCAATCGCTTGAAAGCAGCGATTGTGTCCATATCATAGTAGTGAACGATGACATGTCACGATGTGGCGCTTCGATTCCGTAGGAGGCTCAACATTGCGTCGGAAAAATTCGCCAATCCTATCGACGCTTACATTAATCACCACTGCCCGAATGAAGCGGATTAGCGCGCGTAATCACGGGCCGGTCCTCGGTGCAGTGCTTTATCACGGTCAACACGACTGAATCAGCCTTCAATACGAGCACTGCCTCTTCACCAGTGTCGTTCAAAGCGGGTAATAGGCGTTCATTTCCGTGCGCGCCACTCTCCTGACCATTAGGCAGTTTATCGTCTGTGTGCAGTTAAAATCGCATCAGCCTTGACGAGCGGACAGCGCTTTTTTCATCTTTACGAAGACATGCGAGCAAAATGCATCGGCGACAACCCGGTTTGCCGTGAGGATATTGCTTGGCGTCAGCAATTCGCGAGTCAGTTCCTGTTTTTCAATGAGTCGTTGCGGTATCCGCTGCCCAACGAACGAATTAAACAGATCGCTTTGCGTCTGTGCATCGGAGGAACCGAAGAAGTCGCGCCCTGCTCTAATTTCATCTTCCATCTTGGCTTTAGCGACGTTTTCTTGTGCCTGCCGATGGGCGTTAACGTTCGCCGTGACGACTTCGCGCGCCAGAGCGTCTTTCTTGTTTTCCGCAGCGTGCGCAAGTTTGAGTGCGGCCATCTTGCGGTCCGCTTCACCAATCCGATAACTGCCTTCCAACGCTTTGAACAAATATCCTTTTGGGCTGACTGTAATCGCACCACGGTCGAGCTGGAAGCGAGTGTATTCAATCGCTTGCTCAAGCCGAGCGTCGGTCCAGACGGCGCGATTTTTCGCGAGCCGTTCGAAGTCGGGGGAATCAAAGGCGAACTCATGGTGAAGCACGAGATACATGGAATCTTGGATGCCGGCGCGGGCAGCGTCCGCGCCTTGCTTTTTGGTGAACCTGAAACGAAGCTTCAATTTCTCGGGTGCAATGCGCTCAGCGTTAGCTTCCCAACTGACATCGAAATCGGAGACTTCGTTCAGTTGCTCGATCGCGGGCTGAAGGAAACGCTTTTTAAATTCCTTTAATTCCTTACGCGATTCGCCCACTTTGCCAGGCCACTCCAGCACGTCTTCGTATGCGAACCACTCCGTCACGCCCGGCCCTTCGCAGGGAATGAGCCGGTCATAGATAGCGCGCGCGAGCGAAAGCGAAAATGCTGTCGACGCGCGCAAACTCAGCCAGTGCGCTTTGTACGGGCTAATTAGGTATTTGATAAGCCGCCCGGACAGCAGGATGCAGACAACATTTCTCTCGATATAACAGTCGCCTAGCAGCCCGATGGTGCCCCACGAATCTTTCTCTGTCAGTTCTTCGATAGACGGAGCCGTCATGATTTCGACGCGTGCCTTGGCGGCGGCTCGCATCAACGAGATTAGGTGGCTATGGTTACGGCTGTCGTAGCGCATCAGCCATTTGAAATAATTGATTTCGGCTGTGAAGGTGTAGACACGATCGTCGGAAAGCTCCTCAGGCGCTTTTGTTGCCACAATGAAGTAGGCTGCGTCAAGCACCCGCCGCGCGGCAATTCCGAGCCCGCCTACACGGGTAAAGATGTTATTCCTGAGGAAGCCAATATCCCTCGTGGCACCGCTTATAGCCGTGCCTTGAGCGGACATGTCGTCATAGATGTCCAAGGCAAGCTGGTGCGGCGTAACAGAGATATTTTTGTTTTCCATGCGGTGGTTTCGACCTTAATGCTGAAACTTTATCAGTCGCCAGAAGGGTGTCAACACAAAAACCACCCCGTTCCAGTGGTCGCCCCGTCGCGCGTCGCCCCGAATTGGATTGACCATCGATTCTGTTTGGCATGAGTCGCGCAACACAATTTCCACCCCTAACGTCCCAATTTTCGCCGGGGTTGCCCAATTTCAGGTCGACCCTTCACAAAAACCACCCTGTGGGTCACAAAAACCACCCTTATTCACAGGAGTCGGCGTTGATTTCTAACGGAATTTTTTTCCTGTTTGTATGTTCGTGGGTTATTTTTTAAAGATTACAAAACAAACCTGCATCCAATTTGTCCGAGCTTGCTTTATTCATTTTCGAAGAAGTAATGCTAAGTATTTGAAAACAATCATAAAAATTTCCTGTTTGAACCAGCACAAAAACCGCCCCCGGGGTGGTTTTTGTGCTGAGCGAGACTTTGCCCATATTGGGGTCGTTGGAAAAGTATCGGGAATGCAAGACATGATCTGAGTTGCAGGGAAGGTTTAAAAGTACTGCCGTCCCAAGGCCGGCGCTGCGTCATGATTAAATGTTAGGCATCGCAACTGTGTTTACGCATATTCGTGTATTCTGCGCTTTAACGTCAATAATTGGAGAAGCGCAGAATGGTCAACGTTGGCACCTTACCGATGGAAAATCGTAAAGTCACACTTCGCGAGGTAGCCGACTTCGCAGACGGACTTGAGCCTTTCGCGGACAACTTGCGCGAGCAGATACTTGCACCGCGACCCAGGAAAGTTGCGCCGTTCTATACCATTAGTGAATTGGCTGAGATGTGCAACATGACTCGTCAGCAGATTCAATACTTAGTCACCAAGGGAGAGGCCGGCTTGCCGATCGGCACTTTGAACGGCAGCGGCCGCAGCCGAACATTTACCCTGCCGGAGGTTCGCGTATGGGTGAAGATGGCTTCGGACATTTATCAAACCCGACTGGACGAAGGCGACGGAAAGTTTCGGGGCAAGATACTGACAACAGCACAACTTAAGGGCGGTTCGGCGAAGACCACGACTACGGTCTGTCTTGCTCAGGCGTTGACGCTGCTCGGCCGTAAAGTGTTGTTGATCGATCTGGATCCGCAAGCGTCGGCTTCAGAGTTGTGCGGTCTTTACGCGGAAAAGGAGGTCACTGGAGAAGACACCGTCCTTCCTTATATTTACGACCAAAATATCGAGGGCGGACTTGCTGCAAAAGTCCAGTCGACTTACTGGGACGGTCTCGACCTCATCCCAGGGCACACCTTCCTATACGGCGCAGAGTTCCTGTTGCCCGCGCGTCAGAAAACAATCCAAGGTTATCGTTTTTGGGCGGTGTTGCGTCAAGGACTCGAACCATTGAAGTCGCTATACGACTATATCCTAATCGATACTTCCCCTTCCCTGTCTTACATGAATCTGAATGCCCTGCTTGCCGCTGACGCGTTGATTATGCCCATGGTGCCCGAAAATCTTGATTTCATCAGCTCGCTCGCTTTCTGGCGCTTGTTCTCTGATGTTGCGGAGGATTTTCTTCCTTATGAGGAGGACAAGGTTTACGAATGCATATCCGTATTGCTATCAAAGGTCGACTACGGGAAGACCTCGTCGGCGCCGGTCGTACGCCAATGGGCACAGAGCGCGTACGGGCGGTGGCTCGATCCGTTTGAAATACCTGCAAGTTCGGTCATGAGCGGAGGTGCGCTGTCCTTTTCAACTGCGTTGGATGTTGTGAGCAGTCATTCGACGTCGAAGTCTTTACAGCGCGTCAAGCAGCCAATGATCCAATACGCGAAGTGGCTCGACGACATGTTCGTCAAATCCTGGAAGGAGTCGGCATGAGCAATATCAGAGAGCAGCTAATGGCGAAAACGGCGAATTTGCCTACCCCGGCCGATTTCAAGGGTGACAGTAAAAAAGATAAATCCGGTCGCGGCCCGCAGACGATGCCAGGTATCACCAGTGCGCTCGCTGCGGCGCAATTGCGAATTCAAGAGCTGGAAGCAAAAGGAATCGCAACAGATATTGAAGTGGATTTTGTGACCCCAAATCCGTGGCAGCCACGACGCCAATTTAATGAGGCGAAACTTGCGGAGCTCGCTCGTTCCATCGGCGAAGTCGGTTTGCTACAGGCTGCGACAGTCCGCAGAGTGGGGGACGGGTTCCAGCTCGTCGCTGGGGAACGGCGTTGGCGAGCGCACAAGTTGCTTAACAAGCAGAGCATTCGAGCGGTGGTGATTGAATGCAGCGATCAGGATATGGCCGCTTTGGCGTTGATGGAAAATGTCACGCGCGATGATCTTACCGACTACGAAATTGCAATTGCGGTTCGCCGCGCAGAGAGCGAGTTTCCGCAACGTACCCGGCTCGCAAAGGTTATGGGCGTGACTCGGAACGATCTATACAAATTTCTTGCGTTCGATGAACTGCCTGACTTTATCAAGAGTGATCTTGATCTTAATCCATCGCTGTTAGCCGCGAACTCCGCGCAGGAGATTGCCAATGCGCTCAAGAAGACGGGGGAGGCAGGGCTAAAAGCAATAAAAGACCTTTGGCCGCTTGTTGTGAATGGTGATTTAGTTCCGTCGAAGGTCGCTGCATCGATCAATGCGCAAGTAACTAGAGGCGTTTCGGCTGCGGATGCTGGTGGGCGCAGCATTCTCAAAATCTTTTCAGGAAAGATTCAGGCCGGCAGCATCACCAAAGACGTGAAAGGTTTGACGATCAAATTCAAGGCCGGAGTGGTGACTGAAGAGCAGGAGACTCTGCTCCGTGAGCAGATTGGAAAGATGTTTTCAATTACGGAGTAGAAGGCAATCGTACCTTTATGGTTTGCTCTTGCTGAACGGGTAGCGCTTTGGATCCGCAGTCTTGGTGACTCTTGCACAAAATTGCGTGCGTTGGAAAGTGTTCTGATCAGAACACTATTTATTTTGTTCTGCCCATTCAGCCTGCTCCCGTAGCAAGGATAACAATCTTCGTGCGCCCAAAGCACCATGTCGTGATTGAACAAATATCAATCGCGAGGTGGGAATAGCACGCAGCCCGCGCTGACCGTCGTTACAAAATTGGTGGGAAGACACATTTCGAATTTGATGAGCGACCGGCTTAAGCACCGCGTGTGGATCACTGAAGCGGCACAAACACGCTTTCTTAATTACCGAGGCGAGCGGCGAATGATAGCTGGCAGCAGCGCGAACCCGAAGAAGTTGTGCGTTCACGTTTAATGATGCTGGATTCAGCTCGGCGTGCAAGTTGGCGCACGCCTTTTTTTTGTAAGAGGGCTGTGTTCGTCGTGCTCGCAAGAGACCGGACTCACACGCAAGGAGCCGTGTCGATGTCTGCCGACCAGCGCTAAATGAATGGTAAGCGCCGTGTGCACCACAGTGTTTTGGTGAAAACCGCACAAAATTACATGCGTTAGAAAGTGTTCTGATCAGAACACTTTCTACTTTGAGCTGCTCATCCATCCTGCCCGACAGCGCGGTAACAATCATCGCGCGCTCAAGGCACCCCTTCGTCATTAAACGATTGTCGATTGCGAAATAGGACTAGCAGGCAGCCCGTGCTAGCCGTCGTTACAAATTGGCTGGAAGACATATTTAGAATTTAGTATGCAACCCGCTAAAACACCGCGTGTGAATCACCGGAGCAGCGCGAAGGCCGGAAAGAGGTGCGGTCAATTTTTGATGACGCAGGATTCAAGTCGGCGTGCAAGTTGGCGTATGTTTTTTTTAAGGGGGCTGCGTTCGCCGTGCTCGCTAAAAGGCGGGACAGATACGCAATGAGCCTTGTCGGTGTTGACAACCCTGCGCTAAAACTGTTCCTCCCGTAGTCTGCTCTGCCGCCTACCAATGAGGTGTGTTCAAAGCAAGCGCTCTCGCCCGCTAATCGATAGAAACAGTTGAACGCGCGCTGTATTAAGCTCCGCTTTCAGCACTCAGTACGGTGCCCGAATCATTGCGTCGTCTTAGATGCCGCTGCCTAACAGTTCGCAACTCTCTTGGCGTCAACACTCTCAAGTCGCGTTTATAGAAATGTTCTAATCAGAACACTTTTTCCTTCGCTGCGAGCGGTGTTTTGCAGCCTCAAGGCAATAGTCAATTGCAGTCGTGCTGGCGATTTGTAACGAACAAGACTGATCGTTTCACCGGGACCGCATGTGAGGCGCTTCGAGCGTGGTGTAGAACGGGACGCGAGAAGGGTTTCTTACCTTTGACCTGCGATGACGCTGACGCGCAATAGGGAGCAACAACGGGCGGTGCGAAGGACTCACGGAAAATGTAATAAGCGATGGAAGATCGTTGCGGCAATGTCGCGCGGACTTGGACGTTTGTGTCTTTTCTTTAATCAGTTTCTTCCAGTCGCGTTACAGCTTGCCCTGCAGGTTTTTGAGTCGGCAGACAGGCAAGCGTACGCCTGTATGAACCACATTTACCGGCTGTCCCTGTGCTTGTCGAAGTGTGCAAAACACGAGATTGGCGCGTGCGAAAGTGAACACGATCAGTGCTGGGTGGCCGGCATTGAAAGGCACTGAAGCGCAATCTGATCATGCGCCTCACGAACGAGATCCATCCGATGCAAGCGCTTTGATTCGCTTTCCGTTGGAGACAACTAAATTCTCAGCGAATTAAGTTTTTCCAACGTCACAGTCCCTGCTCGGCGCCGTTAAACAGGGTGCTGCATTGTCGCCGCCGAATACGCTCTAACTGAGCTTTAAGGTTTTACTGCGATCGCTGCAAATCTGCATTAGCTGTAACAAACCGCGGAGGTTGCTAACGCGTGGGGGATTGAGCTTGAGAGCACTCAAATCAATCGCTAATCCGTGTAACAGCGTGCGCATGAAGCTAATTAGTAATGCCCCGACGCAAGGCTAGTAAAGCCCGTTTTCGACATGAGCTTGCGGGATTGGGTACTGTGTATACATAAGGGCTATCCACTTAGAGCCACCATCCCGCAAGCCGAAATTTAAGCGTCGCGAGATGTTCTTTTTGCGATCTGACGGTAGGTGATCGGGTCGGCTTGAACGGCCTGTTCGAGCAAGCGGTAGAAAATAAGGCCGCGAGAACGTGACGCGCGTCGGTTGAAGCGGAACACGAATTCGTCGAGATAGTGTTCCAACTGGGCCGGCTTAACTGCTCCTAGATGTGTACCGAGGAGCCAGCGCTTGAGCAACGAAGCCACCCGATGTACGCCAGGCAGCGGCATGTGAGCTGGAATGGCATCCGCCGGTATCACGTTTCTGACCACCGTCCGTTCATGCTGATATTCCTCCCGCAGGTCCCGGTAGATGGCTGCGCCGTCCGTACGCAGCACGGAGCCGCGTTCCACGACTTCTCTCACGAACGGAACGATGTTGGCGCCCGACTCCGCTTCAATTCGCTGGATACGGATACGGCCGAACCCTTTTGGCACCAAGATTTCCACGGCAATCACCACGATAGCTTTAGTGGTCAGCCCCCTCGTGCCTTTACCGACGGGGGTAACACGGCGATCACGAATTGCAAGATAGCTCTGGTCTACTTCGACGATGCCTTGCAAGCGCTCTCGCCCCGGGCGAACCATCGCCCGCCGAAAGCGATGCAGAATGGTCCAGGCGGTTTGGTAACTACCAAAGCCCAGTACACGCTGCAAACCCAAGGCGCTCATGCCTGATTTCTGGCTCGTAATATGCCACGCAGCTGCCAGCCAAACCTTGAGGGGCGTGCGTGTCTTATCTAAAATCGTACCTGACGTAACCGTGCACGAATGGCGGCAGGCTCTGCAGATCAGGCGTCCGCGGCTACTTCGATATGGTTCACCCTTAATTCTACAATCCGGGCAAGCGAATCCATCTGGCCAGCGCAGTCGCTGAAGATAACGCGCGCAGTCGTCCTCGGTGGCAAACCATTCTTCAAACTGGTTCCACGTCCGAGGGTAGTCGACGCCCGCAAGAGGGGTAGGTTGAAATTCGCTCACGCCGACATGATCGCTCCGTTGGCGCTAAGTGAATAGCCCTTATATACATACAGCTCTAAGACGAAGCCATGGGTAAATGACCGCAATCAGGGAGATCTTGCGATGGGGTTGGTCATTTGGAAAGCAGTGCTGCCTACGTCGCTCCTGTTTATTATCGCCGACGCGTGGACGCTGTATTTGTCGGTCGTAGGTCATCGAATCGACTCTTGAAGCGCGAGTTCAAGTGAGCTGGGCGACTTGATAAAAACCACTGACACTGTTCTGGCGAACAACCTCATATCCTGCTACCTAGCAGGCAATGATTTCCGTCTCCGATCGTGAAACAATTTAAAATTTTCACCGACCAGATTTTATTTAGCGTTATCAATGACTTATTGCGTGTTTATGAGATTGTTTCACGAGATTGTGTGTGCGCTCTGCCGTTCGACGGGCAAGATACGCGACAATGTCTAATTCTCACCAAAATCCGTTGAGTGTAGCCGATCGCGTACTTTTCACTACGTGTATTGTAACCATCAGTACATGCATAGTTCGATGCCGCAGCTAATTCTCGGCCGATAAATCCCAATGCATCGAAACTGCACTGCAGAGAAGATACAACCCCCTCCAGTTGCTTGTACCAAACGGCGAAGCCCTAGATTCTAGTGAAGAATCTTTAATTTGGAGCGGTACTGCGTCTCGAAGGCGAATAGGTTGACCGATGCAGGCTTCTGCGCAGGCAGCGGCTCGCCAAGGTAAGAAAAAACGTAAATCGCCTTGCGCATGTCCACAGGATCACGGCTGATGTATGCGCGAACGTCCGAGGCAATCAGCGCACCGGCCATCTCTGAACTGTCCAAGCACGAATCGAACGATGAGCTCGGCATTAAACCCGCTTAGCTCGATGCGAACGCCAGCCAGCCAAAGCACCACTCGGTCACGCGAGTACGATGCGTGCAACGGCGGTGTTGCGTCGGGCGACAACGGCATCGAACCCGTATCTGTATAGGACACGATGAATGCCGCATCTGTAGTAATTGCAAGCTCCAGTTGGTTCTCTTTGAGGGAATCCGAAAACTTCTTGCGCCACAGACCAAACGTGCTGACCGCGAGTCCGCGCTCTCGGGAAAACCGTCGGCCGCCGAGTCCACTCGCCTTCTACGATGACACTATCTCCTGCCAGAATACTTCGCCTGATGCGGCCGGGGTCTGCCCAACGGGGTTGCCGCTTTACTGATTTCACCTTCCATCGCATTGCCTTTGTTCTTACGAAACCAGTACCTTCGTATCCATGGTGTCGTAATTCGAGCCGGATACGCTGACGATTACGCTCTTAGATGGAAATCAAATGATGCGCCGTCGGCGGGTTCCGCGTGTTCACCTGTGCGGCGGTGCACGATTCTCTACTAGGGGAGGGGAGCAATTACGACTTTTCTTATAATTAAAAAATGCAACTAACCGTCTGTTCCTTTCAACTGCGCAAAGTTAAATGCTCTATACATCGTCGAGCAAGGCTATAGCGAATCGTCCCGCAGGCTGCTGCCAAGTTGCAGTTGTTTGCAAATTCATACGTCGCTGGACCGACTAAAAGCCAACGTAATATAGTGCCGGCAGCAAATTTGACCCCAGCGCCGCACAGGAGCAGCGGTTTGTTAGACAAATCACTCCCAAACGGAAATGTCGTGATTTTATTGCGTGAAATTGCTTGTGGGCGACGCACGATTCACATTTGGTCCATCTTATGTGTGGTGTGAGCCGATGAGCTCAAACAGTTAGCGTCCTCGAACCCGTACCATCGTGACAACGACGGATCGGTTATCTTTAAGTTCAGGAGGACTCCTAGGTAGGCTGCCATCTGTCCTTCTTTTATCGTTTCGTGACAAAGCAATGTCTAACGTCGTTTTGAGCAGCACTGAGTACAAAGGCATTCACGGCGATATCATCGCAATCACCGAGGGCAGCCGCCGAGCCGCAGCGCTCAGCGTGAACGCGGCAATGACCGCAACCTATTGGGAATTTGGCCGACGTGTCGTCGAGTTCGAACAAAGTGGAAAAACCGGGCAACGTATGGTCAAGCGCTGCTTGTTCGACTGCTGTCTCACGGTCCAGACAGTTGCGCTTGGGATAAATGCGGATGCCACCGACCGTCTTGCCGGTCACCAGCCATCAGGCGTTCCTTGCCTGGGAGAGCCCGCTAGGCCCGAAAACGATAAAGTTGCGCATTAGGCGGCAGGAAATGGCGTTCGACTTGTAGAGATTTATCTCTATGCGTGACGGCCCAAATATACCGCAGGCATACGACGCACTATGGGCAGACTACGAGTACGAGAAGTAGCGGTTCATCGGGTAAGCGACGCGGCCGGTTCAGTACCGCGATATCTCGGAATTTGACGACACCTCGAATCGTCATTTGACCTTTAGCGGCGTACGTTTCGAAACGCAAGGACGTGGGGCTTGAGTACCTATCTGGATGTTATCCGCTTTACACGCGTGCCGGTGCACAGTTCATTGATGCGCAAGGTGAGGAGCATCGCAATGTATTTGACCTGCGATATACGGGGAAAGTCTCTGCTTGAGATTGGGACGTAGAGTCGATGTTTGAAACGGGTAACGTCGGCGAAAAGACGATTGGGGCATGGGCGGTTGGCTCGCTGTTCGGCTGCACGCAGAATTCCCTCTGGACGCCCCGATTCGGCTTGCAGGTTGAAGCAGCATCCGGTGACCGTCACTTGAACGACGGCCGCGTTGAGACCTTCAATCCGCTTTTCCCAAACTGTTATTAGTTCATGTTTGCGGGCTACACCGGGTATGCAAACCTCATCCATGTAAAGCCCTCTTTTTCGCTCAAACCGTCCAGCAAACTTGCCTTATTGTTCGCTGTAGGTTTGCAATGGCGGATGAGCACGAACGATGCGATTTATCAGCAGGGAAGTGCTGTTGTCCCGATACTGCTGGGCACCGCACGCGATGGACTGGCGCCTACTTACAGATACGTGCTGACTGGAGAGTGGCGACCAACCTTGTTGCATCCGTAGAGGCCGTGCATTTCCGGGTCGGGGATTCTATCCGCGAGCTGGGCGGGAGCAACTCGGGCTATGTGGGGCTGGAGCTGAAGTATGGCTGGTAGGGTCGCGTGGGCGCGGCTTACGCTTCCCATGTCCCGTAAGAAAACAAAACTTCACCATGGCTGTCCAGGATACGCTCGCGCGCTCGGAATTGCCTATGAATAACGTCCAGTTCCTCCATTACCTGCTGGCGCTAATGGTGGGTGTACACGCGAATTGCTCTATGGTTTTTTAAGGAGCGACCACGGAAAGCACGGGAATGACTGATCAGCAGCGTCGAACAATAGCTCTGGAGTATCTGCAGCGCCTCGACTCCCGAGTACATTTTTCGAGCTGTTCGATGACCAAGCCCAGGTTTATTTTCCGAAGTGGGGACTTGCAACAGGGCGCATTGAGTACGAGTGGCTTTTCTCGGACCTCGGCAAGATGGCTGCGGAGTTTAGACACGACCACGCCTACTCAACTTTATCCAGCAGGGGGATGTTGTTGTCATCGAAGGAACGAGCTCAGATGTGACTTCAAATGGCGTCCGCTGGAGCGCCGAACAATCGTTGGCTGGGAGATGGTGTGATGTTTTTGCAATACTCGATTTTAGGATTCAGCGGTGTTTCATCTATCTGGATCCTGACTACGAGGGCGCGGATACTGTTCGTTACCCATGGCATGCGCAGCAAACTCGCCTAACGAGGCATAGTAGACTGTCTGCGGTGCTTACGAGGCGGTTGAGTTGTGCCAACTATGTAGGAAAGGATGGCCGAAGATTTGTTGGCTCTTGCGATTACCCGTCGACGAAAGGAGCCTGCCCGGCGCGCCGGTAGCTTCGCCTC
Organism: Burkholderia sp. PAMC 26561; assembly: GCF_001557535.2. Lineage (NCBI taxonomy): Bacteria > Pseudomonadati > Pseudomonadota > Betaproteobacteria > Burkholderiales > Burkholderiaceae > Burkholderia > Burkholderia sp. PAMC 26561. The sequence continues at coordinate 135,862 of NZ_CP014309.1, read as the reverse complement.
AGGGAGGCGCCGCGCTCGGTTAGCTTTCCTGGCGCCCGTGACTTGGTACCATTAAAAATATCCTAGGCAGTCCGCGTCACTACGGCGCCCCGTTCCCTCAAAACACTATTCTGCAAACACCAACATGACTGAAACGCAAGCAGGCCCGCTTCGCGGTTTTGCCGAATTCCTGCGTCGGGAACGGACCACCCTGACCGAAAAGTGGATGAAAGCAGTATTCGGCGACGCCAGCCTCGTCGAGGCTGACAAACTGACGTACGACCAGCTCGCCGATCATCTTCCGGAAATCCTGGACGGAATCTGTGCTGCGCTCGACGCGCAGGATCTTGAACAGGTGGAGCCGGCGATCGAACGCGACGCTCGCACCCATGGCAAAGTTCGCTGGCAGCAGGGCTATCGAATCGATGAACTAGTACACGAACTGGATCTGTTCAGGCAGGTGCTGGTGGATGCGGCTGAGACGTTCGCGGAATTGGATGGTGTTTTCACTAGGCGACATGAAGGGCGTGCTCGCCGGCTGATTGACGAGGCGCTCGGTTTTGTCACCGTCACGTCCATCCGGGAAGTCGTCACAGAGCGCGATCGAAAAATCGACGAATACACCGGTAGCCTGGAGCGGGCGAACCACGAATTAGCACTGAAGCAGCAGCTGGTGAGCGACCTTTATGAATCGCGCATGCAGATCACGCGCAGTGTCGTACATGATCTTCGCAATTTCCTGAACGCTTTTTCCACCGCGTTACAACTCATTTCGCGCGCGCCATCCAAAGCAGAAGCCGGTTTGGCGCTGGCCACCCGACAGGCGGCGGACATGAAACAACTGGTAGACGACATGGTCGTATACTCAGTCGTGTTGGGCGACCGGGCACCGCTTGCGGTAGAGCCTTTCGACTTGCGCGAACTCTTTGATGAGTTGGTGACGGCTTGCCGTCCTGGTATCGAGGCGAAAGGCTTACACCTTTCTACCTGTTTCGACGCCGCGGTGCCAACGGTGCTATCAAACCGCATCAAGGTAAAGCAGGTGGCGCTAAACCTCTTGTCGAACGCGACAAAGTACACCAAAGCTGGTGAAGTCAAGCTGGCGATGGGCGGGCACGGAGATGGCGGCTGGTTTTTGCGGGTTGCCGATACCGGTGTCGGCATTGCGTCGTCGGACACCAACCGAATATTCGACGAATTTCAGCGGGCCGCAGGCGAGGATATACCCGGCGTGGGCCTAGGGCTGGCGATCGTCAAGGAGCTTTGCCGGGTGCTTGATGGCAGAATCCACTTCGAGACCCGGCAAGGTCACGGCACGACCTTTGAAATCCGCTTTCCCGTTCGAGCCGAAGCACCTTTAGATAGCCAAGATGTCCCGGGAATCGTGTGAGTAGCTAGTAAATAGGAAACACGTAGTCCGGCTCTGGCATCGGAGAAAACCGGACACCAGAGCTTGAACAAGTGACGCGTCCCCTGAGGGCGATTCGCTGCCCACGACGAGACAGCAAAAGCAACGGTTCTGCCTGGCCTGCCTTATCCAGCTTGACCGCCGTTACAACGTGATTGTCGCAGGGCGATATCGCAGGAAAATCCAACCGGAGGGTCGTCTGCTTTCCCGATAGGAACTGTCCGGCATGGGGTTGCATCGTTCCAGTGATCCAGATGTCCTGTTGTAACGGCAATGTTTTCAGGGGTGGCTCAGCGGCTATCGCCAAAGCCGCGCAGCCGGCGGCCAGAGTGGCCAACGCAAATAGCGCGTGTGAGCGGATTTTCATCATGTTGCTCCCGTCCGGCTTGATGCTTCTGATCCAGGGCGTGGCTGCCGTTTTACTTCGACCGCCCTTGCGTTTCAGCACAAAATTGCACGTCGGTCACTGGATTGGCGGCACGACGCCCAGCTTCTCGGCGAGCATGCGCTCATATACGCCAAAGCGGGGAAATCAAAGGATCACCGGGCGGCACAGTCTCGCATGCGGCGCGGATAGCGATTATCGAAGCCAGCCCGGTGGAGAAAAAATCGGGCAATCTTGTGGGTGTTTGCCTCAGATCCGAAGCGAGTCGCTAACGCCGTCTTACCCATGTGCGTCTCGGAACTGGCGACCCACTAATGCGGCATAAGCGTCCGGCTGCATATCAACAATCGCGCGCAGCATGGCGATAAGGGCATTCCCATCGGGGAGGTTAGCCACAATCACGCGCGCCGTCCGCAGTGAAATGGATTCATTCCGGGCGGGACCTGCTCCTCCGTCGTCCAGCATGTAATGAAAAATGTGCAGTTGCTCATCCCCTTCAGGGACTAACGAATGCCCGAGAATAGTGGCTCTCACGGCATGCTCCAAGTGTTGAATTTCAAAATTTGGCGGCAAGATCGATGCCGTTTAGCGCGACTCCCTAGCCGCGTCATCGAATGACCTGCCGACCATTGCGTTGTAGATCTGCGGATCTGCGTTGGCGATAGCGACCATGAGCATTGCGAACGCACTATTGCCTGCCAGCTCGGCTGCGAAGACCTTGGCGGTCCGAAGATTGACAAAGTCTGTATGCATAAGCCCGTCGTTTCCATACAGCGCGTAGCCGAATTGATCGTAGGGGGCAACGTCTAGCGCGGTAACGCAAGCATGAGAAGTAATTACAGCTTTCACGAGCAGTGAGTACCAAGAGAGGTGATACTTTCAAGTAATAGTTGCAAGTCTCAACGGCTCGCCCTGCTTGGTCAATGATCATAGCCTGCCAGAACGAACGCTTTACAGACAGTTGGTGTTTTCGCAAAAAGGTTGCGAAGAGACTATCACGCAATGGCAAAGAGCGTCATGAGCAGGGGCACTACCAATCGGGACACGCGATTTGGTCCCGGACGTTGACGACGACGCCGGCGCTGGGCAGCCAACGGGCCAAGCGTGACTTGGGAGCTGAGGTGCTTCGGGGACTGCGTTGAAGGCCTTATTGACGGCTACGGTCAGGGAGACTGCCACCATCCATTCGGGTAAGCCCGTCAATCGCCCGGCTACACGCACGTCGGCACCGTCGCAGAAAACGCGCATCAGACTGCAGGCTCCTTCGTCTAGGAGCTTGCACCTACCAAACCCGCCGGCATTCGTGTATTTTTTTCTTGCGCTTTCGGCGCCGTAATCAGATTACGGACTGCGCGAGTCGCCCACGCACGCACGATGGGAAGCCCCACTAACGCGAATAGACGGCGTGGACCGAAAATCACCGAGCAAACAAGCACAGCCGTGATTGTTTGAGCATTTGGTGACGCAAGCAGGATGCTGCCGCGAGACCGTTTGATTGGCAACGAGTTCGTACTGAGAGCACGGTGGTGAAACAGCCCGTTTCCAGTAATCTCGCCGGTGCTGTGATCGGCCATAAATTCAGCTCGCGTCAGGGCTAAGCGCGACAAGACGTGAGCCCGACGTTCCTTGCGGGTCTCATGGTAGGTCCATTCCGGCGGCGTCTTCACAGGGCCTCCTTGATCGCTTTCAAGTCTTCGCGTAGTTCGGATTGAAGCGAACCGAAGTGGTTAGCGCCGCGCAGCTGCGTACGCATGGTAAAGAACGCTGCGACAGATACGATGAGCCATATGCCCGCGATTGCCCACACCACAGCCAAGAAATATGGCGTTCCGAACGCCGTCGCAATCAAAGCGAAGCATAGAAACGAGAGAGTGAACAAAACACCCACGGCGAGCGCGACCATCGAGATCAACTCCCGTAATACAGTCGCTTTCGTCTCGGCCAGCTCGAGCCCGGCTAACTCAGCATAGTCGCCTGCGCGAGCGGCGCAAAAATTAGCGATCGCCTTCCAGCGTCGAATATTGGCTTGCGCTTGGAACAGAGGGTTAAGCACGCGAACCTCAGTGAAAAAATCGTTCCGCCTAGTAATTGCGAGGTGTGCCCCGGACATACTTGAGGGTTATCTAAGACTCCCCGCTCCGTCCGGTCACATCAATGGAAAATCAAATAGAGAATCACTAACACGATAACTGGAACCCCAAGCAGCCAACCCAAAAGATACGGCATGTCCATACTCCCTATTGAAAGTCGTTGAATGGATTCTCGCTATGCGGCGGGTGCAGCAAATGCTAGCACTCGCTCATCCGCACACGTGAACCACCTTCGAGCAAAAGATGTTCCCAAATAAACGAAACGACACTATGGATGCCGAAATGAAAACTACGCTACGGTCTTCAATCCTCAGCGCTGCAGTGATCGCCTCTATCGCTTGGCTACCGGTGCTGGCGTTCGCCCAACCCTCGGCAACCTCGGCAGCGGATAATGTGTTGAAAATGGACGCCGCAAAGCGCGTCGTTGCTCATCCCCCAGTTGACGCGGCGAGTAGTACCGGCGTTGCGACGTCGCTGCCTATATCAGCGCCGCCCGTAAGCGATTCCGCCGAGGGCGGTCGTAAGCCTCAGTCGCCAACGCTTGATGCGCCTTTGCCAAAGCCCTATTGAACAAGGCTCATGCAGGCGGCGAACAAAACGAGCCAAATCTAACGGCTTATCAGCATGCCCAAGATGATCCCGCCGACCGCCGCCAGGGTGATGGTCTTCCACGGGTTTTCGTGGACGAAATCGTCTGCGCTGTCAGACGCCGCGCGATAATTCCGTTGCAAAACTTCTTGTGCGTCGTCGAGAACTTCGCGCACTCGCTTGGCTGATGCCTCGCTATCAGCGGCGGAAGAATTACTGGAGCTCGTTTCAGGCGCGTCCCACGACTGGGAGGCGTGCGCAAAATCGCTAAGCGTCGTCTTTGAGTCCGGATTTTTAGAGGCATCGGGCTTTTCATCAGCGCCGCTCGCCTGAGCACTTTCTTTCGCGATGTCAGACATTGTTGACCCCCATGGGTTATGGCGCCCCACGGTAGGACCGTGCGGCGCTCGACAATTTAGTTGCTGGTGCCGTTGCTGGACTTCGCACCTGCGCCAGCGGTACCTGGTTGGTCACCCGTGCCTGTTCCGGTACCACCTCCAGGAACAGTCTTTCCAGGCGCGCTCATTGCACCGCCGGTCTTGCCGGACTGATTGGGTGCTCCCATGCCAACGCCCGAACCGCCGTTCCCGCCATTGCCTGCGCCGCCGCCGCCCGATCCGCCGCTGGAACCTCCCGCGCCGGCTCCACCTGCTCCGGCACCGCCGCCCGCGCCGGCTCCCCCACCTGCGCCTGCACCCCCTGCGCCGGCTCCGCCGCCTCCGCCGGCCTGGGCGTATGCACCACCCGACAGGCCAATAACGGTTATCGCCACCAACACTCTTTTCATAAACACTTTCATTGCCGTCTCCTTAGACGTAGCGTTTTCGTTTCCGCAACCTCTGCGGTGCATTGAAGTACCGCAAACGCCGTGCCGTCGTGCCTGTTGGCGATAGCGGCAGGTCAAGATCGGAAAAGCAAAGCGGCGGCCAGTCGGCCGCCGCTAAGAACTACGAACGATTACTCGAATTAGGGCTTCTTCACTGAAACGTCGGGACGCAACGCTCCCTCTTGACCCGCGACGCGTTCCACTTCGACGTCCGTACCGCGAACCGTGTCGTTGACTGTTTCAGTGCGATTGCTTGATTCCTTGCCAACGATCACTTCTTCAACAACGCGTGCGGTTTTGGCGACAACGGGTTGTTCTGCCGTCTCCCGAACTTCGACAAATCCTTCCTTCAGATCAGCAGCCGTAGCGGGGCGGTCAACAGGACGGCGCTCGATCGTCGCGTGCTCTTCGCGCAGATCGACCGACTCGCTCACCGGGGTTTCGGTCAGACGGGAATAGACGCGAACGCCACCTGTGGACACCTCACGTTTGCCTACAGCGAGGTCTTCCTTCACCACTGGAAACGCTTGGCGATCGGCCGCGATTTCGTCGGCCGTGTACGCAGGCACTGTACTGTCATAACCGTTGTAGCCCGAGCTCTTCCAATGCGCGACCCGCTCGTCGATATCGATTGCGCCCGCGCTATTGAGTGCGGCGCGAACGGCGTCAACCCGTGTTTCATCGTGCACATCAACGGAGAGCAGTGCGTGGCCGCGGCGAAGCGATTCGTGATAGTGGCCAACCTCTTCCGGCGCTTCATCGTCACCGAAAAGGCGTTTAAAAAATCCAGCAATGCCGCCGGTGGAATGTTCATGCACGTCGCCTGCTGCGTGGTCACCGACAACTGTCCGCGTGCCGCCGTTATCCGCTGCGGAAAGCGTTCCATCGTTGGCTTGCAGCGCATCGTCATTCGCGTGCACATTCACGTCCGTGCGCGGGATACCTTCTTGCGTCAGACGGTCTGCGGCGCTGCGTGCATCTTCGAACGTATTAAATAAGCCGATAAGAGTTTGTGCCATTACGGTCGCTCCATAAAAGAGGGGCCAAAGGCGGCCCATGAAGGGAATTGCATGCAGCATTGGAGGTTGCAACCGCTGTGCCCGACGCCTGCGACCTACTCGTTTTTCTCGCCGTCGCGGTGCCATTCTCCCTGAGCGCCCGACCGGCGTTCAACGACTAATTCTTCAGTGTTTAACAACACGTTTTGGAAGACTTCCTGCTGTGAAACGGTGGTGGTTACATGCACCTCTTCTTTCAATGTCAGTTGCATCGTGATGATGGGAACATATTCAAAGACCGGAATGATGAGCGTGTCGCCTTCTTGGCGCGCCTCGTACTTGCTTTCTACGGGACGATTGATCGCAAAGCGCCGAACATCGACGGTCTGGCTGCGCAAGCTGACCGGCACCGGGTGCATCTCTTCATGCACCACCTTACGAATCCGAACCGCTCCTGTTTCGGTTGTTTTGACGCCCACATCGACTTCTTCCTGTACTGCCGCGATTTTCAATTCTTCTCCACTGTCATCGCCTCGCGTGAGTCCAACTGTCGGTGGTTTTGAGTCATGTTCCATGGTTGAGCCCCATAAGGAAAAAGGCCGAAGCGGGAGCCTCGGCCTGGACGCGTTAGAGAGGCGATAAATGGGTGAGGCTTAAATCAGAGGGCCCTGGTCGGACGTGTCACTCGGCTTAGTGTAGAAACGGCATCGTTACCTGCAGCTGTACCGCCGGCGTCTTCAAAGGACGGTTGATGGCGAAATCCAGCACTTCCGGAGACGATCGAAATGATCGCACCCACCAACAGCGCGGCGACAGCGAACCAACTTGCACGGGCCACGCCTCGGGCGGCCGTGTCGGCCGCTTGCCGTCCATCTTGCTCGGCTTGAGGGCTCGATGCTTCTGAGGCAGCCGATGCAACCGCTGCCTGTATTTGTTGCTTGGCTGAGTTGACCATCGACGGGTCGACGTTGGTCTGATTCGCCGCTGTCGCGCTAACCTGAGCCCCGGTAGCCGCCACACTGCCAACAGTGCTTACCGCACTGCTGATCAACGACGTGGTGCCAAAGACGATCAGAAGGGTCATGACCGCCCAAGCTAACAGTCCATGCAGCCAGCCAAGAACTGGGGCGCAGCGGCCTGCGAAATAGGAGCCCACAAAGACTGCCAATACCGTCGTTACAATAACCCATACGCCGGAGCCGAAACCAAATCCATGCAAAGGACTCGGCTGCGACAAAGGCGAAAGGAGCGACGCCCCGATTGCCGTGCCAAGCACGCTCATGATTAGATAGACGATGGACGACAATATGACGCCAGCGATCACGGAACCCCATGAAAGCCGAGGCAGTCCGTCCTGAGTGGTGAGTATCTTCATGATTTGACGTCTTCCGTAGTGAAAGGGTTTACCACTGGTGGCCATCAGGCGCGTGCGGAACCATTGCGTACGCGCACGGCTCTAGTGCAAAGCGTGTGCCGGACCGCTGCTACTGCGGCGCGGCGCCGGCATACTTGTAAATCGGTTCCAGCAAAAAGATATCTTTTTGTACAGCACTACGGCTAGGGTGTCGCAGACCGATGGGGCTTGCCGTTTCAATGAGTGAATGAACGCTGCTCGTAATCATAGGCAGGCACTCCCAGCGCAGCAGGGCGAACTTAGGGCGTGGGCGATGACCTCTTCTCCGAGTGCGATGAGCCATGTCGCAGCGCCTCACGGTTCAGGATTGGCGATGTCGCCTTCCACGATCTGAATCCCGAGTGTCTCGGACGCGCGCAGTGCTTCCTCCTTGTGGTCAAACGGCCCAATGGTAGGCGCTCCTTCGAACGGAAAAAGCAGACGGTTGTCGGTTTTCCTAACAACCTTGAGCGACCCTATAAATCGGCCTTGAATCAACCGGTATGTGGCGTAAATTGCGAAGTCGTCGTGGCATAAAGTTTCGCGCGTGGCGGCAGTGGAATCTTTGCGAGAAAACATTAACTTGGGTTTTTTTCCAGCTAGTCGCATGGGACGCTTCCGGCGAATGAACTGAAAGGGAAAACGAAAGAGTGTCAGAATACTTGGCAATGAAATCGGCCTTGTTCCGGCGCGACGTTCGTCACTGAGCGTTGGTGCCCATGCGCCGCAACGGGCATGGAGACTCGCCGACCGCCACGCTGCAGTTGGACACTCGGTTTTATTCATTTCGCTGCTCTGAGCAAGCTAAGCCGCAAAGCGCGACAGCGAATCGGCGGTTGCCGCTTCTCTTTCTACGTGTGCTATTGCTGCAAGCGAGCGCGAGAGTCTGGCTACTCGAGTTTTCTGTTGCGGCAAAAGTTCATAACGATCCCCCAGCTGCTCCACGCGTAAGCGCCAGTAAGCGTCATCGATTCGAGGTAGGCCGGTTGCGGCGTTCGCTCGCGAAGCGAGGCTTAGCACCGCTTCGAGATGGCTGATTTCTTGGTCTGCAATTCGAGGCGGCATTTTTGGCGTGTGGATGTGCATAAGATTTCACGTTAGTGGCAATGGGAGCCGATCGATGAACGCTTATAAATGCAATCAACGTGCCATTGGTACGAGGATTGAGGCAATAGGTAAGGGATTTCTGTAAAAACCAAAATTGCCGAACGTTTCGTCACACAAAACGTTTGCGTCTCCCGACAAATTCGTCCCGGCGGTTTTCCCGTAGTGCCGGACTTTTATCCGACGTGTAAAAACGTCGGCTTCTTTTCCTTCTTTTCTCCGGATTAATCAAAAAGCGATAGCCATTCGTGACTGTTTCAGGTCGCCTTTTTATTGTCCACGCGAGCTTCTTCGATCCCGAACCAGCTACCTTTTTGCCGGAGTTGTCCCCTATCTCGACCGCAAAATACGCTTGTCAGCCTTGGTATTAACTACAGCAGAAACTCCGCAACTCGCACGCAAATACGCTCCACCTCGTCAAGGCTACTGTCGTCACGGCGCTGGTCGTAAAGCTGTGTGGTACGGGTCGATGCATGCTTCGCCATCGCTGCGGCGTTCTTGTAGTGTGCCGCCGTTTTTCAGATAGGCAGTGATGCCGGTAGCGCGAAACGTGTGATTCCCAATCTTGGTGTCGAGACCAGCCGCAGGCGCTCGGCGCGTCACCGTCACGTACGCATTGGACTGGGCAGGGCGGTGGTGCTCAGACGCCCGGTGCCCCGTTGAATGGTACGAAACAGCGGCTCCTTGCCATCGGCGCTAATCCCGACGGCTCGGATGTATGCATCCAATTAGGCTTCTAGCGTGTGATGACAGGGCATCTCATGTTGCTTGCCGCCTTTTCATGCATGCGTACCCACAAGCGCCGGTGCTGGCTATAGACGTCCTCCACACGCATGGCGAGCGCTGCGGCTACCCGCGCGAACGAAAATACCATCAACGCAATCAACGCCCGGTCTCTCAGGCCAATGGGCATACTCACATCGATACTGTCCAGCAGCTGCCGCGCTTCGCTCGCGTCAAGCACGGGCGTCTTGCTTTAGCGGGTCGTATAACTCGGTCCGCGCACGGACGCGGCTGGGTTGTCCGGCACGACCTGGCCGATCACCAGCCAGTCAAAAAGGTGGCGAATCGCGGCCGGGTGCTGCTTGACGGTCGGGGCCGACAGCGTCCGTGTTTGCAGCTCGATCCATGCCGCCACGTGCAGCGGCTGCACCTCGATAATGGACCTCACGCCGGCCTGCGCGCACCACGCGAGAAACTCGCCCACCGCATGCGAATATGCCCGTCGTGTGTTTGGGGTGCGAATGTTCGATGCAAAAAATTCCAGTAAACGGACGCTCGCGTGCTCGCCGGCACCAATGATCAGCGCAGGGAGCGTTGTCTCTACGCGAACGACAAGCGCCGCCTCATTCATGACTGTTACCGGCGTTGGTCTGGCGTTTCCGGATCTCAATTGCCAATTCAAGCAATTGCTCAACCTCTGCCTGATTACTGGCCTCGACTTCGATATCACCCACTTGAAGTCGTAGCTTTCGGCCGGCGCGTCTTTGAAACCATCCGCTGACCGCAGCACCGAGTGCCGGGCCCAGAAAAGGACCTACTGTTTTTCCCAAATTCGACCAGGATGCTAACCGCTGCATCGGGCAAGGATCCTTGAACGGCGACCGTGCCGCCCTCGGCTTAGGCAAATTCCCGGATCGAGCGCAGCGCAAGCACAAAGTCATTGGGAAGATGAGCGCGAGCTTCGTCAGCCGACGGAAGGAAAGTCACACGAATCTGAGTGGTACGGGTCAAGGCAGTGTCATAAAAGGCCAGCACGATCAATGCAGCGTGCGCGTGCCGCGATCGGTGGCCTGCCAAAGAATGTTAGCCCGGCATTCGGCTTTGATCGCGTCTGCCGCTTCCTCGACAAGACGGTTGCCGCGAAAACGTGCGATTTTCGCATCGATGACAGCTTCGACGTGGGCGATGGCCGCTTCGGCACTCACTGGGTCGTCCGGATTGAACTCCGCGGTGATGACTTCTTCCTCGAGTGCCTTGAGCCCTTCGGCGGCGTCTTCGAGGATGCGCGTCATCTCGTCCGTTATGGTCGCCATGAGATGCTCCGTATATGTAATAGAGGACACTATCATATGTATCGGCGGGCAAATCCCAGGCCGCCCTTCCCCTACTAGAGCTTTAACCGGTAGAGGCCAAACCTCGCAAACGGGCGAAAGCGACATCGAGATGATTGTTCAATCCCGATGACGGATCGCTGTGCCAAGTATTGGTCGCATAACCAAACGCCGCGATGCCTGTCTGGGCGGCAAGCATTGCAAGGGGAGAATTTAGGCCGCGCTCGACCAATGCCGCCGACAAGGCTGTCGTAATGGCCGCGGCTTTGGCCAGCGCACGCTCTCGAAGAGCAGGTGCAGCTTCGATCACTTTTTGCCGCGGTGTCAGAAACGGACGATTCGCTTCCACGAGCGCTACTACCGAACGGAACGCATGTAACAGTACTTCCATCGGCGCACCTCCATCGGGCGCACGGCGCACTCCATCGACCAGCATTTCAATCAACGCAGCTTCGCCATCGAACACTACCTCTCGCTTATCGGCGAAGTGCCTGAAAAACGTGCGCTCCGTCACGCCTGCCAGCGTCGCGATCTCAGCAGTTGTGGTTTGATCAAATCCGTTCGCTGCGTACAACTCAAGCGCCGCTTCCTGCAAGCGGCGTCGCACCTCGGTACCGTTTCTTGGCAATGAAAAACTCGTCTATGTGTCAGTAACTGACATTATATGCTATGGTTAAATGTCAGTCACTGACAAATACATTTTTGTTAAACAGGAGCAGGTTATGAGCGGACAAGCAGAGTCGATTGAAACCATGCGGGCAGTGCGTTTTCATCAATTTGGAGAGCCGTCCTCGGTATTGCGCATGGAGCAGGTGTCGATTCCATACCCGGATGCCGGCTTGATCCGCGTGCGCGTGGTTGCATGTGGTTTGAATCCGTCCGACTGGGCGCTGTGCCGAGGCTTGTTTCCGGGAAATATGCCTCGTGGCATCGGCCTCGACGTATCCGGTATCGTGGATGCTGTCGCGAATGATGTTCAAGGAATTGCCGTCGGCGACGCTGTGTTTGGCGCGGCGGACTACGCGAATTGTTTTAGTGCTGGTGCTGCTGACCACGCAATTATGAAACACTGGACATTGGTGCCCGAAGGTTTGTCGATGGAGAGTGCTGCCGCTATTCCACTGGCCGCTGAAACCGCGTTTCGCAGCCTCGAGCGCTTCGGAGCGGATCAAGGATGCACGGTGCTTGTTCATGGAGCAGGTACGACCGTGGGTTTTGCCGCCGTGCAGTTGGCGTTGATGAAAGGTTTCCGAGTCGTCGCGACCGCGGGCGCCACGTATTCGGTTAAGCTGGCCGAGCTTGGCGCATTGGTTACTAATTACGGCGACGGAATGGTCGAACGAGTCGAGGCTCTGGTGAATGGGCATCCCGATTTCGTGCTGGACACTGCTCCGCCCAGCGGCGTCTTGCCCGACCTCGTCAAAATAGCTGGAGGGGACACGAAGCGCGTACTGACAATTACAGACTTCACTACTGCGGATGCACTGGGAGTGCGGCACTCGTTCTCGGAATCGCACCCGGAACGCTGGGACATGTTAGGCGAATTCGCGAGACTCGCCGCAGAAGGAAAGCTGTTTGTTCCAATCGCACGGGTCCTACCCCTTGAAGCGTGGCGTGAAGCGATGGCAATAAGTTTAAGTGGGCAGGCGCGCGGCAAGATTCTTCTCAAGCCGCGTGCGGAAGATATGTGAGTCTCCGAAGCTGTATGAGAGGTATAACTCGTGTCGAAGTACGGAATAACTGCGAATATGAACAATAAATTGCGAATATGCCGCTGCACGGGACATCACGCAGGCTTCGTTACCTATTGGACAAAGCCAGTGAACGACCTCCGGGCAGGATAGGCATTCGCAGGTGTCAGCCTGCATCGCATTCGCGCAATTTGCGTTCAAAACTGATGGCCTGTTGTAGCGAGGCAACTTGCAGTTATTCTGACGAGACATGCTACAAAGTCTTATCAGCGTCAATCTGGGCACAACTGGCCGTTGGCAGGTTATTCGGTCATATTCGCAATTTACTCGTTCTTCGACACCTGCGAGCGCCATATTCGCCTTGAGCGCCGCTGAGTGCGTGCGTCGGTTCCCTACATCACCAATGGTTTCCTTTGCAGGCGCCGCCCAGAAACAAACGGGTGGCACAATCTCCGCTCAGTTAAAGGACCCGAAATTCGCGGGCAACATCAGACAGCCGGTCTTCGCCGCAGCCATGACGTCCTTGCCACTGAGCACAGCAGGAATCGCCTGGGCCCGCACCGGCGGAGGTGTCTGGTAATCATGTCCTGCACATTACGCAGCAACGGATCAATCAGGCCAAGCGAGGCAAAAGAAATTGGGATAGTCCATGGTAAAGCAGCAATTCTATCGTTACCGCCTGATTGCGCTGCGCACGATCAATGGTCATCACCACGGAATCTGCTCCTGTTCGAAGTAGAACCTTCCTGAGATGCCCGACGGGTTGCGGGTTGCCAACCAGACAACGCCGGCCGCCGCCTGTTCCACAGTGCGATACCCGGAATGGTTGTTGAAGTCGGTGGCGGTGTAGCCCGGATCGACGGCATCAACATTAATTCCAACCGACGCGAGCTCTTTCGCAAAAGCCACGGTGATGGCGTTAAGTGCCGATTTGGAACTGTTGTAGCCCAAAATGTTGACCCCATAAAACTGGTTATCCGGATCTGAAAGCCAGCCTAGCGAGCCAAGTCCGCTGCTCACCATGACGACGACGCCGTGACCGGCGACTTTTAACAACGGCAAAAACGCCTGAGTCACACGGATTGGACCAAACACGTTCGTCTCGTACACAACACGGATGTCGCTAATCGGCTGCTGGCTAGGCAACGTGCTCGCCCCTCCTGAAATGCCGGCGTTATTGATCAGCACATCGAGCCTTCCGTCTTCGTCCTGCACCCGCGCAGCAGCAGCCAGCACACTGTCGTCCTGGGTCACATCGATAGAAAGAAGCCGAACGTCATGACCCTGCGCTACTAGCGATTCCACAGCTGCAGTGCCGCGTGCGATATCGCGGCAGCCGAGCCAGATCCGGTGGCCCAGTCGACCTAGCTGTCGCGCCGTTTCGTAACCAATGCTCTTGTTGGCACCAGTAATCAGAATTGTTTTGCTTGTCATCTTTTGGTCCTCAAGAAAGTATGGAACCACTCTAGGCCTGTTCGCTGCGTTGTGATAACTGGGCCGGAACCGAATAGACTGATCGCTATGCCGAACAATCATGACGAATCCAATCTGGATCTGCTGTCGATTTTCCTGGCCGTCCTGGAGGCCGGCGGCTTCAGGGCCGCGGCTCGCCGGCTCGGCCTGTCCTCGTCGACAGTCAGCGAAAGGATTGTGCAATTGGAAATCCAGTTGGGCGTACCGCTGCTGATTCGCACCACGCGCAGCGTCACGCCCACAGAGACAGGGCGCGCGCTCGCCGCCCGGATTTCGCCACTACTGGCAGAAACGCGCGCAGCGTTGCACGATGCGGCAAGCTCCCAGCGCGTGGTACGGGGACTTCTGAAGATCAACGTTACGGGCGCGGTGATGGTCGACATCTTGCCGCCCATCATCGACCGGTTCCTGCAAAGACATCCTGAGGTCCGCGTGGAAATCATGGTGGACGACCGGCTCGTCGATATCGTCGCGGCCGGTTACGACGCCGGGATCCGTTACGACGAGCATTTGGCGCAGGATACGATCGCCGTGTCGATCGGACCCCGTCAGCAGCGAATCGCTTGGGCCGCATCACCCTCATATCTCGCAGCGCGCGGCGCCCCGCGACATCCGGACGACTTGGTAAATCACGAGTGCATACGGCTGCGTTTCTCAAGTGGTGCGCTCGTCGAGTGGCAATTTGAGCGCGGCGACGAAAGGGTACGAGTCGATCCGCCTGGACGCCTCATCGTCGGCGTGGATGGTGCCTCGGCGGCAATCGGACTCGCATGTGGCGGACGAGGCATCATCGGCACGTTCGAAAACTGGCTGTCTCCATGCCTGCAAAGCGGCGAGCTGCAACCTGTCTTACAGGGGTGGTGGACCGAATTCGAAGGGCCTCAGTTGTATTTTTCGAGCAGATTCATGTCCGCCCCGCTACGAGCGTTCATTGAACTGGTCAAGGAAGAACGGACCGCTTCCGATAGTCAAACCTGTCCAGACGGACGTCCCAACTGAGGTCACGCTACGCAGGCATGGTCGCAAAATCTTATTGAAGCCGAGCGCGGCAGTATTCTTTGCAAGTCAGGTGATTCGCCGACCGCGCATCCGGCAGCCGCTTGGCGATCCTGGCGCAACTGAGGATGAGCAGTCGGCGTTCCTCACCATTAGCTCGGACGCTGAACTGGACCCGGCCGGTTTCAACGTTTCCTTCACCGATAAGATGCCGGGCGATGCCACCGTTGTGACTGGCGGCCGGTCAGTGATTGTGTAGCGTGGTGCGACCACCCGCGCGCATAAAAATGACGAGAAGCACGCTCGCACCATCGCTTTTGAGGAGGAGGTGAAAGTTGTTTGCGGCGATGCAAATCCGATACTAAGCGGCGGCATTATGTTGACCGAAGCGACAGCGAATGGGGCCATCGTTGTGGATGCCCGTAACCTTTGAACTGGACGTGATGCGAAGAGGCTACTCCACATGAACTCGCGCTTGAGGTTGGCACCAAGATGAAAACGGCGCGCTATAACGTAGCGCTCGATTTGACAGTTAAAGTTCGGGCTGTTTTGAGCAGGACGAATAGGTAGGAGTGAAGTGCATGCGAACGTCGGGTCAGCAATCAGAATCGCTCGCCGACCGTTTCCTCGCTTTTGATCCACAGCGCTTTTGCATGCTCGGGATCGAGAGCATAGGCCTTTACACCGAAGGCGTCCGCGGGGCGGTTGTTCACGGCAGCGACGTGACAGTCTTCGCAATAGAGGCCGCCGACCTCGTCGGCAGCCGCGACGAAACCTGCCCACACCGATGTTGCCGCACCCTGTTCGACGGTTTTCCATTGGAAGGCAGAGGCGGCAGCCGGCTGCTTTTCGATCATTTTGCGGGTGGTCTCGGTCAGCACGGCGCCAGGGTGCACGGCTGCGGCGCCCACGCCCGCAGGCTCGTGACGCCGGTCGAACTTGACCGCGAAGAGGATGTTCGCCGTTTTGGATCGGCGATACGCCACCAGCGGATCGTAGGGCGTGTGCTCGAAATTAGGATCGTCGAAATCGACATCGGCGCCGCGATGACCAGTTGAGGCGACCGTGACGAGACGGCCGCCAGGCTTGATGAGGCCCGCGATGCGGTTGACGAACATTCAGTTGAGTACGGGCTTACGCGGTCAGGCACGGCAGCGAAGTACCTGCACTAAGCCACGCAATGCCCCTCCCGACGGCGCGGCTGTGTACCTCTAGCCTCCTTCTGTCTATCTCTTTCGATGATTTACGCGACGCGGTCGATGCCGCGCTTGCGGGTTGACTCACGAATCGATCCCGGACTAACGGGCCAAGCTGGATGTATGCCGAGGCGACGGTACCGCCGATCTTCAATCGACAATGGCGGGCTTCAGCTCCTGCTCGACCCACCGCCTGAAGCTGGTCGGGCCAATGATGGCGGTGTCACGCGAAGCCACGTTATCCATGCCTTCCTCTTTCGCACGCAACATGTCGACATAGCCTTGCGCAAAAGCATCGGTTAGCCCGCGTGCCATTGCGGCCTCCTTATAGGATTCGTAGGATTGATGCTCATAGCGTACTTCCCGACCGATCACGTCAGAGACGATATTCGCCAGATCGCTATAAGAAAGTTCTTCGGGACCAAGCACCGGAATGTCCTCCTGTCCCGACCATGAGCGATCGATCAATAACCCGGCGGCGGCAGCGCCGGTGTCGCGCGTGGCGGTGTGCGGCAGTTTCTTGTTCGGATCAATCGGGCCGAGCATCTTGCCCTGACGGATAACATCGATTTGTCGCAACGCGTTGTCCATAAACGCAGGCAATGCGAGCCCGCGCACGGCGGCGCCGGTCTGGCGCATCAGATCGACCATCCGGATCGAGCCTGTCGCATTGCCGGCTTGGTCTTGCCAAGGCGTGTCGCGGCCGAGCGTGGTTACCGCGACGATATGCGATATGCCGTGCCGTCGTATTGCGTCCGCTGCTGGGCGGGCGAAATCCACCGTGGCGGCAGCAGGTGTTGCCGACGGCGTTGGTGGGCAGAGCCAGAACACCGCTTCCGCGCCTTTGAACGCCTGATCTAGAACGGCGGCATCGCCATGTGATCCTTGCACGACGTCTACGCGATCGCGTACCGCCGACGGCAACTTGCTTGAATCGCGCACAATAAGGCGCAGGGGCTCGTTCGCATTGAGCAGAAGCCGAACGACTTGACGGCCGATATTACCAGTGGGGGTAGTGACAACGATCATTGGTGGCTCCAGATAAAATGGGAGATTACCTGCGCAGGTGACATACGATATATAGCTGATCGTCGCTATTTACTTCGCCATCGTCCGGGAGAGTTGTGGACCCCCTTTCCGAAATTCTTTCAATTCTCAAACCTAAGAGCTATCTGACTGCGGGCCTTGATGTAGGTGGCGTCTGGGCGATCCGGTTCGGGAATCGCCCGGGTACGATCAAGTGCCATGCGGCGACGGCCGGAGCCTGCTGGTTAGCGGTGGAAGGCATGGACGAGGCGGTACGGCTCACGGCGGGCGACTGCATCATCCTGCCTAGCGGTCGACCCTTCACCCTCGCGAGCGACCCTACGCTGCAGCCGACTGTCGCGCGCGACCTGCTCGGCAATTCACTTCCCGGCGAAGTGGTTGTCCACCAAGGTGGTGGTGATTTCGCATTTGCCGGCACCCGTTTCGAGGTCGACACGCGCAAGGCGGGGGCGCTGCTTGGAACGCTGCCGCCGCTCATTCACTTGCACCAGGCGGAGGATCGGGCAGCAATGCGTTGGTGTATCCAGCAGATGATGTCCGAGATGCAAAGTGGAAGGCCAGGCGGTGCGCTTGCGGCCCAGCATCTGGCGCATTTGATGCTGCTGCAGGCGTTCAGGCTTCATCTGTCGCGACAGGCTGACGATCGAGTAGGCCTGCTGTACGCGCTCGCTGATCCGCACCTTGGAAAAGCCATCGAGGCCGTTCACCTCGACCCGGCACATCGCTGGACGCTCGCCGAGTTGGCCGCCCGGGCCGGGTTGTCGCGGTCAGTATTCGCGCAACGATTCCGGGAGCGGGTTGGGGAAACGCCGATCGACTATCTAATTCAATGGCGCATGATGCTGGCCAGAGAAAGGTTGGAGGGCGGCGGGGAAACCCTTGGAACGATCGCAAACGCGGTAGGCTATGAATCCGAGAGCGCCTTCAACACGGCGTTCAAACGCGTCATTGGCTGTTCGCCACGTCGTTACGCTCGTGCCGAAACGAATGGTTTCACTACCACTGAAATTTGAGCGCTCTCACACTTGACGTTGTTGAGGCGGTGAACCGTGCTGCAATCGAATTGCCTAAACGGGCTCGGCGCGCCCCAGTAGTTGAATGACCGCAGAGGAGAAAGCCGAATGACTTAGTGGTTGGTCAAGGACATTCGAAACGCCGTTCAAGATATCTGTCGACGTTACGGGAACTCAGTAGAGCCTCCGCAATTCACACGCAAATACGCTCCACCTCGTCGAGGCTATGTCGTCGCGGCGCCGGGCATAAAGCTGTGTGGTACGAGTCGATGCATGGTTCGCCATCGCTGCGGCGTTCTCTAGTGTGCCACCTTTTTCAGGTAAGCAGTGATGCCGGTCGCTGGGAACGTGTGGTTGCCGATCTCGTGTCGATGCCGGCCGCAAGCGCTCGGCGCGTCACCATCGTGTACGCATTGGCTTGGGGCAGGGCAGCGGTGCTCAGGCGCCCGGTGCCGCGCTGGAATGTGCGAACAGCGGCCCCTTACCCTCAGCGCCAATCCCAGTGCCCTTGATGTACGCATTCAGATACGTTTCCAGCATGTGGTGACAGGGCATTTCGTGTTGTTTGCCGCCTTTCTCGCGCAAGCGCACCCATAACCGTTTGTTGTGCGTGTACACGTCGTCCACCCGCATTGCGAGTGCCGCCCCCACGTGCGCAAACGAAAACACCATTAACGCAATCAACGCCTGATCTCTAAGCCCAATGGATGTGCTGACATCGATGCTATCGAGCAGCTGTCGCGCTTCGATCGCATCCAGCACGGGCGTCTTGCCTTTGCGGGTCGTGTGGCTCGGCCCGCGCACTGACGCCGCGGGATTGTGCGGCACGACCTGGCCGACCACCAGCCAGTCAAATAGGTGACGAATCGCGGCCAGGTGCTGCTTGACCGTCGGCGCCGACAGCGTCCGTGTTTGCATCTCGATTCAGGCCGCCACGTGCAGCGGCTGCACAAACTCTCCGACCAGGCAGCCGCTCGCGCCGGCGCAGTCCATCGTGAAAGCCACCGGGTGCGCGATAACGCTGGCGTCGCGCAGCTGCTGGAAGAACGCACGCACCGCGGCCTGGCACTCCGGTGCAAACAACTCGCCATCGCCATCGCCGGCGCTGGGCAAGAGCTTGATGCGAAACGCTGGATTAGCTGCCATGGGCCTCTTTCCGATTAAGTCGCCAGCGCGGTTAATGCAGCGTGCGCGTGCCGCGATCGGTATCGCGGTCGGTGGCCTGCAGGAGAATGTTGGCGCGGCATTCGGCCTTGATTGCGTCCGCCGCTTCGTCGACGAGACGGTTGCCGCGAAACCGTGCAATCTTGGCATCGATGACGGCTTCGACGTGGGCGATAGCCGCTTCGACACTCGCCGGGTCGTCCGGATTGAACTCCGCAGTGATCACTTCCTCCTCGAGCGCCTTGAGCCCTTCGGCGGCTTCTTCGAGGATCCGCGTCATCTCGTCGGACAGGGTGGTTATGGGCGGCTCCACTATATTTGATAAAGGACGTTATCGTACATGGCGGAGCGCGCCCGTAAAAATAGGTGCGGGCACAAGCGGTGCTGGGAATGTGTGTTGGACAGAGTTTTGGGAATAGCTGCTCAAAGTTATGACTGCCTCAATTTGCAAACACGGTTTACGCTACCCTTTCTTCTGTATCGTCAACCTGCTTTCACCGCCATACACACTAGTAATATTCTATGGTCCACGATGTCGACGACCCGCCAACGGGCGCGGCGCTTCGCAACGATTCGACCCGCATCAAGGACACGGCTTTTTGAAGCTGTAGAGCGCAAGGCTGTAGAGTTGGAAGGTCTTCTTCTGCATGTCATCGAGACGTTGGACCGGCAATTCAAGTGGGCAATCATGCAGTTGGCGCAGAAAGATTTCGACTTGGAGCGCTATGTCGATTTGAGCAGCTTTAGCGATCGGATTGAGACGTTGTCCTACCGAGTATTCATGCCTGATTTGAAGGGCTTTGTTCCGAATGTATATGACCCGACCATCGCGGAAGCGTGCCTGAAATTCAGACATATTTATCGCCGTGCAAAAGGCATTTACATCTTCACCGACATGCGAGGCCGGGTGGCCGAGAATTCGCGAAATCGGCCGATAAACGAAGTGCACACCATACAGTGGGAGGTAAAACAGCATGCCAAAAAATCCTAGCTTCGGCACATTCGGACGCTACGAAGAGATCCCGAGAGAGAAGATGTCTCCGGACATGAGAGCGGCGTATGACTTCACCATGAAGCTCCGTGGCCAGGTTCCGGGGCCGCACAAAATCTGGCTTTCCAATCCCAAACTGTCTGAGACGATCGTCCCCACTGGCGCCTATTACCAGACGGCATCGACGCTCACGAAAGCCGAGATCGAGATCGTCACAAACGTCATCAATGGCCGATGGCTTGCAGCGTACTCCAACTACGAGCACGAGAAGATTGGAGAAAAACAGGGGCACCTTCCGCCTCATCAGGTGCAAGCCCTGATTGCCGGGCTACCTGCCTCGTTCGACGACCCTCGGCAGCAGATTGTCTACGAGCTCGCGTCCACACTCGCCGCTCCCCGTGTTGTTCCAGTTGGGATGTACCAGCGTGCAAAGGAGCTACTGGGAGACGCAGGCATCGTCGATGTCACCGTGCTGATGGGTTGGTTCACCGCAGTCTCGCTGACCCTCATGGCGTTCGATGTGCCGTCTGATGCGGTTGGACTGCAGCAATAAGGAGCAAACGATGTCTAAACCATTACAGAACCTCGGCGGACGGGTGCCACTTTTCGATCCGCAAGAGCTGACAGCAGCGCAGGAGGCTGTCTATGAAACGGTCAACAGCAAGATGGTTCCATGGGCGCAAGCGGCGGGTTTTCAAGCGAAGCTGGACGACGGGAAGCTGGTTGGCCCTTTCAACACGATTCTGCTGAGCCCAGAGATTGCAGCCTCATTTTTAGCCCTTCAAGCGTCCGAGCAGGAGCATACATCGCTCAGCGAGCGCGTGCGACAGGTCGTCATCCTGACGGTTGGCGCGGTTTGGAATTGCGATTATGAGCGGTACGCGCACGCCGCAGTCGCAAGAGAAGCAGGCTTTTCGGAAAAGGTCATCAGCGCCCTCGCGGAGGGTACTGATGTCGAAGGCCTGAGCGCAACGGAGCAGCTTGCGCAACGCGTCACGTGGCAACTGACGGCTGAGCACCGACTATCAGCGGAGCTCTATTCGAAGGCGGTATCCGTTTTGGGTGCTCGCGGCATCGTGGACCTGATCTTCCTTGCCGGCTGCTATCAAAGTATCGCGGCGCTCCTGAATGCTTTTCAGGTTCCTGTGCCTCAGTAGACTCGATCCGGCTTCGACATCGTGGCCGATTCAAAAAAAGGATCGTCAGTGGCCCTCATCTTGCATCGTTCCCCCGGAGGAGACTCATCATGTCTCACAATCTAGCGCCTCAAGCCCGCCTGACCACCGTAGCCAAATTTCCAGCCAACTACTTCCTTGAAAATCTAGCCGTACGGCAGGACAATTCGGTCCTGGTCACGGCCATGAACAACAAAGAGCTCTGGTACGTTCCGCCGCAGAAAAACGATGAAGCGGTTGAGGCTGTATGCATCCACACTTTCGAGCAGCCTACAACCGGCATCGTCGAAGTGGAGCCTGAGGTGTTTCTCGTGCTCACCAGCAACTTATACACCACCCACGAGTCATTTGCGCATCAGTTGGACCTGCGTCATTGGGAGAAGGGCTCGCCGGTCGCGCCAAAACTTTTGTGTCGCTTCCCAGAGACCGCACGTGGTCTCAATGGCTGCTGCCTGATTGCGCCCGGCATAGTTCTGGTCGCGGATTGTTTTGCAAGCCGTATTTGGAGGCTGGACTTAGCTGCAGGCGATCGCGCTCCCGACATTCGAGTGTGGCTTGAGCACGAGAGCATGGGATACTTTCCGGGCAAAATGAAGCCTGAGCAGCCGGGAGTGAATGGGGTGCATTATGCCGCAAAGACCAACTACCTCTATTACACGTCAACGGCGAAGAAGCTTTTCATGAGGGTCAAGGTTGATCCTAGAACACTCGAACCTGCAGGCTCGCCCGAACTGGTCGTCGCCGGCCGCATGGGGGATGACTTCTGCATCGATGAGCAGGCTGGGGTCATTTACCTCAGTACCCACCGTCAGAACACAATTGATGTTGTGTCCATGGACCCGGGCCTGAATAGCGGCTTTACGCAGAGCGTCGCCGGAGATCCATTCACAGAAGAATTGATTGGCCCATCGAGCGGAACCTGGAGGCGCAGTCCTGGTGACTACGGCCGCGTCGCGTACTTCATCATGGACGGCGGTACCGCATCGGTCCCGCCCGATGGCGTCCCGAGGCCAGCCAAGCTGTTCAGGGTAGACCTTCAACCGATACCAAAATCTTTCCCCGGGACGGTCGCATAGTGACCTGACAGACCTAATATGTGATCTCTAACTATTTAATAATCCGAAACGTCGGTGATTCCTGGAAACGACTGTTGCACCGATCGTAAGTTCGCGTTGTGGCGATATTGGCGTGACCGAGCATCATGTAAATTAGGGACTTCTCGCACTTGTCTTGTCGATTTCGGATAATTGTTCTGACTAGCGAATCATGCGCCGTAAATTGACGACATGAGATCGCTTCACGCCGGATTGACATATCACCTGGATCGCGGATGTTTTCATACTTAGTGCAGAAGGCGACGTGATACGGTGACAGTGCAAATCGCTGATACCGCCGGTCAGTGCGGGAACGTGCTCAACGAAATCGGAAATCTAATGTCGGCTTATATGCTTGTGCAGGCCTTAATCAACGATGATAATAAATACGGACAATATCGTCAGGCCGTGATGCCATTAATAAACGCGTTCGGAGGGAAGCCTGTCCGGGGTGGAAAAGTTGAACAGTTAGAAGGCAGAGCCGACGGCCGGCGTATTGCCCTGTTTGAGTTTCCGTCTATCGAAGCCATACGCGCGTTTTGGAATTCCCCACAGTATGTTCCTGTGAAAGCGCCTAAGGGTTGGGGCCGCAGATTTAGAAATTTGGGCCATACCAGGGATTTGACTAACAACAGTCCAATCGGGTATATCCCACCAAGACGGCTCACCCGACTGTTGCAATCTTGGCCTTAACAGTCGTTGGCTAACCTCCCTCTCTTCGTGGTTGACGAAGGCTATGGTGGCTCTGCTTGTTGGACTAGGTTAAGGTTGGCAACAGAAAAAATTCGAGCCGAATTTTTATCTGCCAGCACGTGAACGGTCGCGGCCCGAAGGGTGCAGCAGTGTCGGAATACGCGTTCGAGACCGATTGCCGCAACGGCGACCCCAATGTAGACAATTCGGGTTAAATTTCGAATGACTCTTCGTGGCCGACATGCGCCGGATGGGATCAAGACAGCATAAAGCTGATTTTATGCACGCCTTGCTTTTCTCTATATGCAGCGTAGCTTGCAAATTGACGACATTTTCACTTTTGCGCCGACGTGTTTGGTCACGTTCGGCCGTTGGCTCGTCAATTGGATATGCCCTGCAGAAGTCGCGATATTGAAGCACGCATAGTCTCTATCGCAACCGGTTTTTCCCAAGCCTCATCCCAAGCAGGCGCACTAGAGAAATTTCCATGCTCAATGCTGGTCAAAATCAACGGAATTGCGAGGAACCTTGGGTCGCGCCGAAGCAAACGGCAAAACTCCGCTCCGCTCATCCCGGGCATCGACAGATCTGTAACGATCAAATCGGGTCGTACCTTGTCGGCGGCGATCAGGCCAGCCTCTCCGCTGTCGGCTATCTCAACTCGATAACCTTCCGCCCGCAAAAGGCGTCTCCATGCCGTCAAAATCCCATGATCGTCGTCTACTATTAAAATGGTGCTCATAAACGACGTACTTGTCCTTGGCAAAAACAACGGGTCGGGCTCGCATTGCTTGCGAGCAAACAGCTGCCGTGAGGGTAACAGGCAGATATCTTGAAAAGATATCGATACATCGATATTTACGTATCGAGGTCTACTTTGGATGCAAGCGCATCGCATGAGGCAAGCCGATATGGATCACGCGTTTGAGTGTCTCTAGGTAACCAAGCCCTTAAACGACTAACCGTTTTGTGTGATTTCCTACGGCCGTTCTCCCTGCGGGTCGATCGGCGTTCGACGCGCTGCCGGCATGAATCGATCGTTGATCGTGACGTGCACGTGCTCCGCTATAGCCGCGTGCGGAACCAACGCGGCTATAGCGACCTCCGTTAAAATAGTGGCTGCTCGCTCTCTAGCATCCACCAGCGGAAATCATCCTATGACCAGGACAAATCTCAGGGCCATCGGCATTGCTCCCGACCACAATAAGTCTGATCTGTCTAAGGGGCAGAAGGCATTCAACACGCTGATCAAGCAGATCGAAAAGCGGCGCGCCCGGCTGAGTGCTTGGGAGGCTGCAATGCCTGCCTTCCACCGGAAATACCTAAACGAGTTCGCGCCTCTTGAGCAAACTTCGATCAGCTTGCGAACCAAGCTCGTGTATCGCCTTGACCAAACATACGGTATGAAGGGGCTGACCAAATCCGAGCGACGTACGATCGCCGACCTGATCAGCGACTTGGCGGGGGAGTTGGTTGCCGAGAGCGATGATCCGGAGCTTAAGACAATTTACAACCGGTACAGCGAATCTGACTTTGACAGTGAAGCTGCCGCCCAGTTTGATGATATGAAATTGGCGCTCGAAGCCATGCTCGGCGTTGAGTTAGGCGACGACGTTGACATGAGTTCGCCCGAGGATGTGCTGCAGCGCGCGCAGGCGCAAATGGAGCAGCTCCGAAAACAAGACGCCGTCGAAAACCAAGCTCGTGAAGAACGCCGCGCAAAACGAAAAAAGACCCCTAAACAACTCGCTGCAGAGGCACGAGAACAAGCGGAGCAGGCAGAGCTCAGCTTATCGATTCGCGAGGTCTACCGAAAACTAGCCAGCGCTCTTCATCCTGATCGAGAAACTGATCCGCAGGAACGTGAGCGGAAGACCGCTCTCATGCAAAGGGCCAATCAGGCGTATAGCAAAAACAGCCTGTTGCAATTACTTGAGTTGCAGTTGGAGCTGGAACATATCGACCAAAGCGCCATCAACAACATCGGCGAAGACCGGTTGAAACACTACAACAAGATACTAAAGGAACAGGTCGGTGAACTCGACCACGAAATCCTGCATGTCGAGAACGGATTCAAGCACAGCTACGGAATTCCACCCTTCATCGACGTGTCGCCCGGCACCATCATGCGCAATCTTGCCTCTGATATCTTCTCGCTGCAGGAGAGCCTCCACGCCCTTGAACATGACCTGCTCGTATTCGAAGACATCAAGCAACTGAAGGAATGGCTAAAGATTGTGAAGCGGTCATTGGCCGCGCCGCGTGACGACGATATGCCGTTTTAGCGGACCGCTGATCCTCACGCTTCCTTCGTAGTGTGGAGAAAACACCGCTTAGTGCGGCTGCAAAGCCGATGAAAGATAGTTGAGTAAGTTCAATACGGAGAAGAAGTGGCGAATCACTCTGGCCCCGAGTCATGCGGCATGCATCGCGAGGTACATGTCGAAGCGTTGACAGGGGAAACCGACAGGCCAGCCATTCAGCCGCGAAATATTTCTTCTGGGATGCCGACGCTGTTAAGCGAAGCGGAAGGCAACACGGAGCATGACGATAATCGCAAGTCGTGCGCTGATCCTGCGCGGTCGGAGACCCTGAGCATGTCGGGAAGTCTTTCATACGGAAGCAGCGAGATCTCATCGGTGTCCGGCGTAGTATGGCCGGACAGGGCTGGGAAGGTCCATGACCGTAATCCAGCCATTGACGCCGGTGAGAAGTCGGATACGCCCATACTACCGAGGAAGTTGCCGAACAAAGGGGATGACCCGGCGGAGGTGATGGAGGGAAGGGGTGTAACCAAAGGGAACGCTGACGAGGACCCCGCGCCCCGGACTCAGAGCCGGGATATAACCGCGTCGACGGGACTCGAAGGCGTACGTGAAGCAGCTCGACGGAATCGGAAGTCGCGTTTCACGGCACTACTGCACCACGTTACGCCGTCACTGTTGGTGGAAAGCTTTTATGCTCTTCGCAAGCAGGCTGCGGCAGGCGTGGACGGAGTAACGTGGCACGACTACGAGGGCCATCTTTATGGGCGCGTACACGAACTGCACCGGGAGATTCATTCGGGTGCCTACCGTGCACAAGCGTCCAGACGGGTTTGCATTCCGAAAGCGGACGGCAAGTTGCGTGCGTTGGGGATTGCAGCATGGAAGATAAGATTGTGCAGCAGGCCGTAGCCACGGTACTGAGCGCAATCTATGAGCAGGACTTCCTTGGGTTCTCGTACGGGTTTCGACAGGGACGCGGTCAGCACGACGCGCTCGATGCCTTATCGGTAGGGATTTCGGATCGGAAAGTAAACTGGATTTTAGATGCGGACATTCGTTCGTTCTTTGATGAAATTGATCTCGAATGGATGCTCCGCTTTCTAGAACATCGGATTGCTGATCGACGAGTAATTCGCATAATCCGAAAGTGGCTGAAGGCAGGCACCCTCGAGGGCGGACGCCGCATTGCTTCTGTGCGGGGGACACCTCAGGGTTCTGTGATTTCGCCTTTGCTCTCAAATATCTACTTGCACTATGTGCTGGATTTATGGGCGCAGCAGTGGCGCCAACGATATGCGGCTGGCGATGTCATCCTCGTACGCTACGCCGACGACAGTGTGGTGGGCTTCCAATACGAAGGCGATGCAAAACGATTCCTGGCAGCACTGCGGGAACGTCTTGCCAAATTCAAACTGGAATTGCACCCGGACAAAACGCGGCTGATTCGCTTCGGGCGATTCGCCGCGCAACAACGTCAAGAGCGTGGGGCCGGAAAGCCGGAGACATTCGACTTCCTAGGCTTCACGCACTGCTGTGGCACGGCTCGGTCGAATGGCCAATTCAAGATCATTCGGTTGACGAGCAAGAAGCGGATGCTTGCATCACTGGCGCGCATTCGGCAAACGCTGATGCGGCGTCGCCATGAACCGGTACCTGTGGTAGGTAGATGGCTGAGGCGGGTGATTCAAGGGTATTTTAACTATCATGCAGTGCCGGGCAACCTTCGCCGCTTATCGGGCTTCCTTTACGCAGTGCGCCGCTCTTGGCGTCACGCACTGATGCGAAGAAGTCAGCGGCATCGGCTGCCTTGGTCACGGTTCAGTCGTGTGGTCAGCAAATACCTGCCTCCTTGCAAGGTACTCCACCCGCATCCGTCGGAGCGGTTTTACGTCAACACCTTTGGTAGGAGCCGCATGCAGTAGTTCTGCACGTACGGATCTGTGCGGGGGGCGCTGGGTAACCACCGTCCCTACCGCGACCCGCCAAGAGATTGCGCGAACGACGTCCACCTCTACTCGCGCCGATACGCGGTCGGCTCTGCAGGCAGCACTAGCGCGAGACTCGGACGATGGCAGGTTCATCAGCCGATCGACGCGTGCCTCGGCTACCTCGGTCCTGCGCCATGTGTGCCTAATCGACTTGCCCCGTTGTGCGTAACTCGGCGAGTAACAGTTCGTGCAATCGATCCCACAAGCCTGTTGCTTGCCAGTCGCGCAAGCGGCGCCAACAGGTCACGCCGGAGCCATATCCCAGATCGGAAGGCAGATCGCACCAACGCAGACCTGTGCGTAGCACAACGACTATGCCGCTCAGCGCAGCCCGATCTGATACCGGCTTGCGTCTTGGTTTCTTCGCGCCTGGCGCCTTCGATTGCAGCAGGAGTAATTCAAGTCGTTCCCACAATTCGTCGTCGATGATCGGCATATCCAATACTTCATTCTCGTGGGATTTTCGCTGTGAACCGAGATTAGCGACCAAAAACTGGATTCGTCCCATTCGGACACCTCTTTCTCTTTTTTGCCGCCTCGCAGAGTGTGTAGGCTGCGATGGCAACTCGATGAATCTTCTACATGAACTGCCTGCAGAGTTTCATGACCAGTTATTAGGGGTCAGCAAAAGTCGTTTTAAATAAACCCCTTGTCCACGGCAGTTTTGATTTGCATGATGCCAATTGGCTTCGCTTTAGGTATCCTGGATAAATGCCCCGCAGGAACGCGGGCAGCTGGCATTCCGCTTTCATCCACGTTGAATATCGACACCGCTTGGCGCAGCGAATTCGACTGATCCGCCATGGATTGGGCAGCGGCCGATGCCTGCTCCACGAGCGCAGCATTTTGCTGCGTGACTTCGTCCATCTGGCTGACCGCCTGGTTAACCTGTTCGATTCCCACGCTCTGCTCAGCCGACGCAGACGAAATTTCGCCTACGATGTCCGTAACCTTTTGTACCGATGTGACGATCTCTGCGATCGTCGTGCCCGCTTCCGAAACCAGTTTCGAGCCAGCATCCACACGTTGCACCGACTCGCCTATGAGTGCACCGATCTCTTTGGCCGCCGCCGCACTGCGTTGCGCGAGTGTGCGCACTTCACTTGCGACGACCGCAAAGCCACGCCCCTGCTCACCGGCCCGTGCAGCTTCGACCGCCGCATTAAGTGCAAGAATATTGGTTTGGAACGCGATGCCCTCAATCACGCCGATGATGTCGGCGACCTTGCTGGAGCTATCGGAGATACCTTGCATTGTGTCGACCACGCGTGCGACCACCTCGCCGCCTCGCTGCGCCGTAAGCGACGCGGAACCAGCGAGCGCGGCGGCCTGTTTCGCGTTGTCCGCGTTATGGCGAACCGTGGTCGTGAGTTCTTCCATGCTCGCCGCCGTTTCTTCCAGAGATGCCGCTTGTTCTTCCGTGCGCTGTGATAGATCCGTGTTGCCCTGCGCGATTTCCGAGGCGGCCACCGAGATCGATTCGCTCGAAGTCTTAATGCCGCGCACGATCGTGGTCAACTGTTCCTTCATCGCGGCGAGCGAAAATAGGAGGCTGCGGTCATCGCCGGCCCTTAACGTGATCGGCGCAAGCAGGTTGCCTGCCGCGATCTCGCGGGCCATTGCGGCCGCATCGCCAGGTTCTCCACCAAGTTGCCGCGTCAGCCCACGCGCGATCAGCAGCGCCAGCGTCAAGCCAATAAGCGTGGCCGCGACTGTCCCGCCAATGACGAGCGCGACCGCGCGCGAAAACGCGTTGCGCGAGTCAAGGCCTTCCTTGTTAGCCTCGGCAACATTCATATCGACGATGGCTCTAAGAGACTTTTCGGCGACATTTAAAGATTCAACCGATTTTCCTTCCAGCAATGCAATTGCGTCATTATGCTTGCCGTCCTTAGCCAATGTGCGAATACTGTGGTCGGCATCCAGATATTGGCCCATGGCAGCTTGCAATTCCCCGTACTGTTTCTTTTCTTCAGGGTCATTTATCAGCGGCTCATACTGACCAGCCGCGTGACGAAACCCGGCGATAGCTTGATCGACCTGCTGGCTTGCCGTATCAATATCGACAGCTGACAGGCTGTTTGCCGCCCGATAATCACCGAGGCGAATCGCGTGTAGGCTGCCCCGCATTTCCAGACTGTACCTAACCGCCGGCAAGGAATTTTCGCTCAGTAAAACGACGTGGTCGTTCTCGCCGGCTATTTCGAAAAGGCTAAAAATGCCCAGCCCAAGGAGCAGGGCAATTACGACGGAAAATCCGCCGACAAGCTTGGTAAATACCTTCGTCTCATTAAAAGTCGGCACAGTTTCTTCCCGCAGTTTTAAGGTTTGTGCAAGCTAACAAACAAATTAACGGAAATTATTTTAGATACTGAAGGCTTTTCTGCAGGCGAGCGGTGTAGCTGGAGATAAATTGTACTTCCACATGTCGTATGGGAGCGTATAAGTCCGTAATCCCCGACCGTGTACACTCATTCGCCACTAGGGTTTGTTCGGGTGCTGTAGGGTTGCGATATGCCGTTGAAAGCATTGATGGCGCCTCCGGCGCACGCGTTTCGCCGAGCCGGCGTTTGGAACCCGAACAATGATTGCTCATTTTGCTTCTTCGCTGTTGGCTGGACGTCTGGTCGACCTAGAAAATTCGTGGTCAGGCGTGGAGTTGCCATGACTGGATCGTCTCGTCGCACTCCCCGGATCAAATCAGGCAAATGGGTGATTAGCGACCCCGCGGCCGATACTTTCGACGCTTTTGAACATACCCTATTACGTGCGCTTGCCGAAAACGTACCGCACCGTATCTATGCGAAAGATATGCGGGGGCGGTTCATCTTCGCCAACAGGGCGGTGGCTCGAGGCATGGGGGTGTCCGAGCCCGCTGAGTTGCTGGGAAAAACCGATTTCGATTTTTATCCGCTCGAACTCGCGAGCGGATATTACCGCCAGGAACAGGAGGTCTTAACGCACGGACGCTCGCTCCTCAATCACGAAGAGCATGCCAAATATCGGCTGCTCGAAGATGAAGCCTGGTTGATTACGACCAAGGTAGCGGTGCGGGACGCCAACGGACGCATTATCGGTTTAGTGGGCATTAACTACGAAGTCACTTCTCAGAAGGCAGCGGGACTGGCGCTGCAGGCTGCACATGCGCAGGCAGCGGAGGCGGCCGTCCGGCTGCAGGCCACCGTCGCACGGCTGGATCTTGAAGTGCAGGAGCGTCAACGCTTCGAACAGGAGCTGCGCCACCGGGCGATGCACGACACGCTCACCGGTCTGCCAAACCGGGCGCTTCTAATGGACCGGATCGACCTGGCGATCGATTTCGCCCGACGCCGCGAGCACTCGCTCACGCTGCTTTTCCTCGATCTTGATCGCTTTAAGCTCGTCAACGACAGCCTTGGTCACGCTGCAGGCGACGAACTGCTGCGCGCGGTCACGCGCCGGATCGGCCGCTTAATGCGTGCGAGCGATACATTCGCCCGCCTTGGTGGGGACGAATTCGTCTTGTTACTGACTAATCCCATCACTACCGACGAACTGACTCGTTTGACGAGCCGGCTCTCCCGGGTGGTAGCCAAGCCGGTGCTCATTGCCGACCGCGAGGTGTCAGTCACATGTAGCCTCGGCTACAGCGTCTATCCGCAGGACGGTGAGGACGCGACTACATTACTCAAGCATGCCGACGCTGCAATGTACGGCGCCAAAGAAGGCGGTGGAAATCGCGTCCTGCGTTATACGCCTGCACTGAGCGCTCACGCGGGCGAACGATTGGACCTCGAGGCTCAGATGAAGCGCGGGCTGCAACGCGGCGAATTCCTCTTGCACTACCAGCCGCAGATCGAAATCAAAAGCGGGCGCATCGTTGGCGTTGAGGCTTTAGTGCGCTGGCAGCATCCGGTTCGGGGATTATTGCCTCCAACGCGCTTCATTGGGTTCGCCGAAGAGTCGGGGTTAATTGAGCCGCTTGGGGAATGGGTGCTGCGCACGGCTTGCGCCCAAGCTGCGGCGTGGCAGAGCAGCGGATTGCCAGCTTTGCGCATGTCTATAAACGTCTCGGCACGCCAGTTCCACGACCCGGCGTTGGAGTCAGTCGTCGCTCGGGCTCTCGTCGAGCATGGGCTCGCCCCCGAGCAGTTAGAACTGGAAATCACTGAGAGTCTTTCGATGAAGGACCCGGAAGAAAGCATACGCATTTTGGATAACTTCAAGGCCCGAGGTATCAGCATTGCAATCGACGACTTCGGCACAGGTTACTCTAACCTCGCCTACTTGCGCCGATTCCCCGTGCGTCGCATCAAGCTGGATCGCGTATTTGTCAGTGAGCTCACTTCGCAAGCGAGCAGCAACGCCATCGTCGAGGCAATTGTCGCAATGGCTCATAAACTCGATCTCCAAGTCATCGCCGAGGGCGTCGAGACCACTGAGCAGCGCGACGCATTGTTGCGCTTCGGCTGTGACGAATTGCAGGGCTACTGGTTTTCAAGACCCGTCGATGCGACCGCCATCGACATTCTGTTGCGGAACCAATGGGAACTTGGGCGAGGTCTCAACTTGGGCGCGCCCGTTTGCCTTGCGCTTACGGGGTGACGGTCTGAAGCTTTCGTCGGACGAGCGTATTAAAAGCGTTACAGCAAAGCCCGAATTTTATTGTCTGGTAGAGGAACGTCGATGGGACGTGGCGTAGCACGCGTGGCGCGTGAAGGATTTAAGATTTGAATGGGCATGTTTTCAGGCACATTAAGCTGGAACGGAAGAGATTCTGCAAGTTCATTTGAGCACGCGAAATCTCTTCCTGCACGTTTGAATGAACTGCTCGATCAACGCGGACCGCTCGCCATTGATCGCTACGCTTGCGACCACCGGAATTGCAATTTCGGGCGCGAGCGGGACGACGTTCATCCCTTGCGAGCGAGCGGAAATAGCCGCGACTTCGTCGACGATCATTACAGTTTTGGCGCGTGCCGCAAGCGCCTCGGTAAAAGATCCGCTTCGAGCATCTCTGAGACGTTCGCAACACCCGCTTGATCATGCAATTCGATAGAGGCGCCCGCTTTGACATGCCGTTATCGACACGTCATCTTGCTACCGGCAATTACCGCAGCGATACTCTGCTTCTTAAATGTGGAACACCCAGCTCAACAGGTGATTTAACTAACCATGCTGAACCGAAGAGCGTTTCATGCAACGAATTCTTGCAATCGGGGGCTTCAGTATCGGCGATCCGAAAGCGATTGCTGCTGCGTACATTCGAAAGTTTA
This sequence comes from Burkholderia sp. PAMC 26561, assembly GCF_001557535.2. NCBI lineage: Bacteria > Pseudomonadati > Pseudomonadota > Betaproteobacteria > Burkholderiales > Burkholderiaceae > Burkholderia > Burkholderia sp. PAMC 26561. The sequence continues at coordinate 102,994 of NZ_CP014309.1, read as the reverse complement.
CGGGCAAACAAAAACCGAGGACCTGTCTCCCGTCGACGCCGGCCGGTGACTTACCCTTACTCATTCAACACTTCGAGGAAACTTGCGGACGTATCGGTTTCGAGACATCAGACGTTGCCTTCTTCTGCCAAGCGACGATTAATACGGTGAACCCGGATGTCGCGGTTGCACATCTGATCAAGCAGGACGCGATTTTTATGAGTGGTGGTAACGCCAGATGCGCGATGGCCTTGTGGACGGAATGGGGTTAACTGCTGCGCTGAAGGAAGCTTGGAATCATGGAGTACTGCTGTCGGGATGAGCGCTGGAGCAGCCTGCTGGTTGAAAACAACGTACCGCCACCAATCATTGCGACGACAATACCGCTTCATCGCTTCCTTAGCTTTTTGGAAGGTTCCTGCGCCGTGCATTACGACGTGCGTTTAGAGGACACCCAAAATACAATGCGGTTGTGGGTCGACGGTTGTCGGCCACTTGCCCTTGCAGCGCACGGCAGATGGTTATTTCCTTCCAACTTGTGGTGCCGCGAGTGTCCTTCGACGGCAGTGTTACGGCTGCTGGCCGGTTATCATTTGCTATTCAAAGCATAGGCAAAAAATGATGTGATAAATGTTACAAGCTCGACGCCGAGCATGGCAACTTTAAGTCCGTCGATTGATGACAGTGCTGGCATATCGAGCTATCTAGCGGGCGTGTCCCCGGTGCAAAAATGAATCGACCTAAAAACCAGCGCAGGGCGCCCCGAAGCGCTCGCCGCTGGGCTGTAAAAGTGCGTGAGGCAGAAGCGGAACTGGTCTACCGCATCGCACATATCGAAGCCGGACTGAACAACTTGCGAGAGAGCGCTGACCGCGTGTCTATGCTCACGCGCTTGCGCCAACGGCTTGCTCGAATCGTCGACCGATACGGTTCGATCCTGGACTGATCGCGCACACCAGACCTGGAGGAATCTGACGCGTTTCGGATCTTGGCCCGACGGCGTTCGTCCGGAGCGTCCTCCGACGCACGCTGTGACTGCCGTTTAAGAGTGCGATTAAGCACAGTCGGATAACTTAGCGCGATCAGCGCGCTCATGGCAACCGATAGCACCTGATAAAGTATCAGCGACAGAGGATGCTTATTCGCAAGCGTCGCCGTTTTCGTAAGCAGCGATCCAAGGGCACCGCGCGCAATAAGATGGAGCGAATAGCGGTCGTTCCGGGTTTCGGTCAAGATCGTACGCGTTGCTTCATCCAATCTGAGGCGGCCAAGCCCGAAGAGCAGTCTTGGCGATTGCCAGCAACGAAGCGCGAGGCGCACCGTCACGCGCGAGAACGGACATGCCTTGCATGAGAGCGAGGGCCATCCCGGACAGCCCGACCGCGTCTGTCGTGGGCGGAAGCATCCCTTCAGCAACGTCGCGTTCAATCCTTTCCTGAAGGCTGCGTTGCACACCGCGCCGTACGTCGGCAACGACCCGTTGAACGTCGGCGGATGCCGCTGATCCACTCGCGGTCGCACTGGCAAGTAGGCAACCCTTGGGGGTCGTCTCACCCGTATAAACAGTCACGGCGTTGCTTATTAACTCGCGCGCTGCCTCAAGCGAAGTAGGCGCGTCGTAGATCGCTCGCGCCATAACCGTCTGATCACCGGCATAAGCACGTACAGCTTCAAGGAATAACTGCTTCTTGTCGCCGAAGGCGGTGTAAATGCTCGGCGCGCTCACGCCCATGGCGGCCGTCAAGTCCGCAATCGAGGTCGTTTCATAGCCGTGGCGCCAGAACGTCAGCATGGCCTGCCGCAAAGCTGTATCCCGATTGAACGATAACGGCCGGCCTACCTTCAGGGGACGAACTGGGGAAGTTGCATCTTCCATAACGATCACTATGTAATGCTAGACGTCGGAGCGTAAGTGGCCTATTGTTATCCGTAACAATCACTATGAAACTAGGTAATTCCATGGCATTGAACACATATAAGACACTCGGCCGGTCGGGCTGGTCGTCAGCCCCCTTACTCTTGGCACAATGACATTTGGCCCCGGCCAATGGGGCGCTAACGAGGCCATTTCGCGCGCGATGTTCAACGCCTACCGCGAGGCAGGCGGCAACTTCGTCGACACGTCTGATATTTATTCGGGCGGCGAAAGCGAGCGGCTGGTGGGTCAATTTATCAAGGAAACGGGGTCGCGCGATGAAATCGTGCTCGCCACGAAGTTTGCTTTCAATGGATCCGCGAGCCCTCTCGTGGCGAGCCAGGGCGGCGCCGGCAATCCCAATGCGGGAGGTGCGGGTGCAAAGAATATCTACCGTGCAATTGATGGGTCGCTTAAGCGTCTTGGGACGGACTACATCGACCTTTACTGGATGCACATCTGGGACGGGGTGACCCCAGTTGAAGAGATCGTGCAGACGTTGGGCGACTTGGTGCGCGCTGGAAAAATTCGCTACTATGCCTTTTCTGATATGCCAGCGTGGCTGGCCATGAAGGCTGCGACCATCGCTTCGGAGCGGCGCATTCCGGGCCCGATTGCAGTTCAGGTGGAGTATTCGCTTGTCGCCCGCGACATCGAAGGCGAGCATATTCCCGTCGCGCGGGAGGCCGGGATGGGTGTGATGCCGTGGAGTCCGCTGGCAGGTGGCTTCCTAAGCGGAAAATACAGCCGCGAGAATACCAAGGACAAGGGTCGACCGAGCGGCCCGAACCCGTTCGGCGACAGTAAGTTCGTCGATCGCAATTGGGAGATCCTTGACGTTCTGAAGTCGGTTGCCGCTGAGCATAGTTGTCCTCTGGCGCAGGTCGCGCTGAGCTGGGTGATGGCGCGCCCCGGTGTAACGTCCACCATCGTTGGGGCGAGCAAGCTCACGCAGCTCGCGAGCAATATTGCCGCAACGGAGATCGTCTTGAGCGAGTCTCAGATGAAGCGCTTGAACGAGGTGAGTGCTCCAGTGATGGGCTTCAGCGCAGGGCTGACGACTCCGATGATCCGTAGCATGGTCTTTGGCGGGAACACCGTCGCAGGATGGATGGAATAACGCGATTGGCGACGCCGATTGGTAGAGTAACTAGTGCGGCGTAAAACGGGAAATCGGCGAGCGCCCCATAGCGGTTGCTGCTTGCGGGTCTGCGCCAACAGCGTCCTGCGTTTGCACAACTCGACGCTTGCGGAACCGTTGTTGGAGTAGGAAAGTATCCACAAGGGGGTTGTTGACAATGCGGATTTTGCGGTTGCTCTCGGATTTTCGGCATGAAGACCCGAGACGACGCAGCGCATGGGTGGACGAGGATTTGAGACGCCGGATTTGGGTGATCCACGGCAGGACCGGCGCGCGAAGGAACTGGTCAAACGGTTCGCAAGCCGGCCCACGGCCAGCATTTTGGGCGCGTCCGAAGGCGGGGCCGAGACAATCGCGGCCTATTCCTTCTTGGCAATGAGCCATGGACTTACGCGACATGAAGCAGTCGCACCGGACCGTACCACGGCACACATTCGGCACTCCCGCCGTGGCGCTCGACATGCCCATCGACGTGGTGCAGCGCATCCTCGATCTCGCGTCGCGACAGACCACATCGATCTAAGTGCGCGCCGAGCGGCAGCGCTTGCTGGATGCTGCGGCTCAATACTATTTGGGACACTGCGGCTAAGCGCTATTGGTAACTTCAACGAGGGAAGCGGGCGCTATCGCTGTGTACCCGCACTGCTTCGCCCCCAAGGTGCCAGCCCGGTGCGGTATGCTCCAGGCTGGCACGCATACAGGCTGTCGGTTCGCTTAACTGGAGAGCACAAGCATGAACAAGCAGGACCTTATCGACGCGGTAGCACGCGACGTGGGAATCGCGAAGGCTGCCGCAGCAGAAACAATCGACGCAATTTTGATGACCTTGACGAACGCAGTGGTCAAGGGCGATGCGGTTCAATTGATCGGGTTCGGTTCTTTTGGCACGGGCGCGCGCGCGGCGCGAACCGGGCGCTACCCGAGGAGAGGGGAACCGCTTCAGATCGCTGCCTCGAAGACCGTCAAGTTCACTGCGGGCAAAGCGTTCAAGGATGTCGTGAATAAGTAAGGAACTGGACGCAATTCTGCCCGCGCCGGCCGCGGGCGGTTGCACTTAGTTCAGCGCCATAGCCGCCCGCTCACGCTAGAACAATTGATCGTCGAGCAGTCGTAGGTTTTTCCACTTCACCGAGCTGCGCCGCTCGACACCATCTGCGTGCAGCGAGCGGATCACGAGGGGCTTGCCTCGTGCATCACCCAGCACCTGCGCATAGCGGTTGCTGTATCGCACCAGCACGCCGCGCTTTGGACGCACCGTTAGCAGAAGCGGGCGCGGGGTAACACGTTTTTTACGCAGCATGATTGAGAAGCGAACGCGTGCGCGCGAAAGGGAGTGGGGCCGTTAATCGGATTTGCGGCGGATCAGCGGCGACGCGCTGGTGCCGGCTATGAATTGACGTAGTTGTTTTTCGGCTTTCACCACTTGGTGCATCGGCGCCTCGCTCAATTGTCGGTCGTGCAGCAACAGCAAGCGTTCGATGGCAGGCGCGTCCTCCTCTTGGATTACCCACTTTGCAGATTTCTCCGCGATTGCAAGAACGTTTTCAATCACTGCTTCTGCGTGTTCGTAACACTCAAAAGGCAAATTACCAAACCCCAGGTTCTGAAGAAAATAAGACATGTACACCGAACGGGTCAACTCGTTGATCTGATATCGGTTACCGCCATCGCCGCGGCAAGCTGCTAGCGCAAGGTGATGGGCGAGCGACATCTCACGCGCCGAGTGCGCTGCCATGGGCAGCAGCAACGCCTTGCTTAGGGGCTTGCGGTTCATGCCCGTGCGGTTGGATTTTCGTTTTGTTCCTGCCATGCGTGGATTAAACCGGAATTTATAGAAGCGGCGGCGGCAAGCCGCAGTCGACTTCCGGGCTATTAGTAGACGGTCGTCGTCGGCACCGAGGAACGGAGTCGGCCCGGTATGGGTTGTTACTGATGCCCGAGTCTATGTCCGCTGCGTTTGCCGATGCCATCACTTGGGCCGCAGCTTCGGTGAGTTGCACGGTACCCCTGGATAATGACCTCACTGTGTTCAATTATCAGTTGGCGAAGGCCCGCTCGAGGAACATTTTAGCCCAGCACGCAAACGACTTAGAGATGAAGAAAATGCAGAGAGCGGCGAAGTTGAGACAGTCATGAGTTTTTGTGGCCCGCTTACAGCGTGCCACGCCCGGAGAATGCGTCTCGCAGCCGCAGCCATCTTGCGTGGCTATGCAACGGCTTATAGTCGCCTGTTTCCCCGCCACCCATGGTGGAGACTAGCCCGTCGGTAACTTGGGACGTGCCTCGCGTTCCAGATATCCAATACAAATCGACTCAAGCTGACCAGTTAGCTTACGGACCATCGATTGCGGCAACTTTCCCTCAAGCAACGCACGCATCGGGCCGACCAACGCTCCTGTGAACATAAACGTGGTCATAGCGACATCGTCAAAATGGGCATCGGAAGCGGTCTTTAGCATAGCCTCGAGCGCCGCACGGTTGCGTGCCTCCACTTCTTGAACGTAGCCGCGTGAGTCCAGTTCAGCAGCGACCGCGTAAAGGGCGCGAGCTTCGTCCAAATTTGCCGTCTTCGCTCTTACGAATGCTGCAACGACTTTTTTCACCATCTCCGACAAACAGGCATCACGCGCTGACAGAGCGGCGTCCTCGATTACTCTCACCATTCTTTCCAAATGCCGCTGCAGTACAGCGAAAAGAAGCGCCTGCTTTTGAGGAAAGTATTGGTAGAGGGTTCCCACTGACACGCCAGCCCTTTCGGCCACCCGGATGGTGGTAAGCCGCTGCAAGCCCTCAACTAGCAAAACCTGAATAGTTGCATCAAAGATTGCGTCCACTGTGGCTTGAGAACGCGCCTGCTGCGGCTGTTTGCGGGGGTCCAGCCTCTCTGCGTTGTCTGTGCGCATATGCGAATTCACAATCTGAATGATTATTCGTATTCTATCCGAACATCTCGCCGTAACAGAAGCGACAACCCGAAGGAAGGAATTGTCCAATGACTACAGTTTCTCAAGCAGGTATTTTTCAACTTGGCGATCGGTCCGTTACGCGCTTGGGGTATGGCGCAATGCAACTAGCGGGTCCTCACGTTTTCGGACCACCGAAGGATCGCGCGGCGGCCATCGCGGTGCTTCGTGCCGTTGTAGAGAGCGGGATTACGCACATTGATACCAGCGATTTCTATGGCCCGCACGTCACTAATCAGCTTATTCGCGAGGCACTTCATCCGTATCCCGATGCACTTACTATCGTCACAAAAGTAGGCGCCAGCCGTGGCAGCGATGGTTCGTGGAACGTTGCATCATCGGCGGCAGAACTGGAACGAGCGGTGCATGACAATCTTCGCAATCTTGGTCTTGATATACTGGACGTCGTGAACTTGCGCGTGATGTTCAACGTGGGAGCACCGTCCGAGGGGAACATCGAGGAGCCTCTGACGGCGCTCGTTCGGCTTCAGGAAAAAGGCTTGATCCGTCACATAGGGCTGAGCAATGTAACTGCAAAGCAAGTGGCACAGGGACGCGAAATTGCGCGCATTTCGTGCGTGCAGAATCTGTACAACCTTGCGCATCGACACGATGACGCACTGATCGACAGTCTTGCAAAAGACGACATTGCATATGTGCCGTTTTTTCCGCTCGGAGGGTTCTCTCCGTTGCAGGCCGATGCACTTAGCCAAGCCGCAGACCAATGCAACGCGACACCTATGCAGGTCGCCCTTGCATGGTTGTTGCACCGCTCACCGAACATCCTCCTCATACCCGGAACCTCTTCGGTCGAGCATCTGAAGCAGAACATCGAGAGCGTGGACCTTCGCTTGCCAGAGAACGCGTTATTGTCGTTGGACAAAATCGGTTTCGATAAGACGCGAAACTAGCTCTGTTGTCGGGCGCAACGACCGGCAAATCGAAGGCGCCAAGGCTGCGGTGACGTCCATGAGCAAAGTGTGTTGCACCTAAGACAGGGAGGGCGATGAGAGTACTCTCGCGCCAGCGTTCCAAATTCCGGCCGTCGGGTCTTGAACGAACAACAGATTTGTGCAGGAGAAATCGATGTCAATATCATTCGGCGCGACAAGTACGGCCGACGAGGTAATCGAAGGAGTCGACCTACGCAACCGACGCGTACTCGTGACCGGCGTGTCTTCCGGGGTTGGCGTAGAGACGGCTCGTGTTCTGGCGTCTCACGGGGCGTGCGTGGTCGGCGCTGCCAGAGACCTGAACAAGGCTCTGCGGGCGACCGAACAGGTCCGCGCTCAGGCAACAAGGGGCGGAGGCTTCGACCTTATTGAGCTTGATTTGGCCTCCCTTACGAGTATCCGTGCGAGCGCAGACAAACTAGTGAGGGCGGGCGAGCGCTTCGACGTCGTCATTGCCAACGCCGGTGTGATGGCGAGCCCGAAAGGGACGACCGCTGACGGATTCGAGACGCAGTTCGGGACCAACCACCTCGGGCATTTCGTTTTCGTCAACCGCATCGCGAGCCTCATCAAGCCTGGCGGCCGTCTCGTCACGGTCGCCTCAGCTGGTCATCGCGGCGCCGATGTCGATTTCGACGATCCTAATTTCGAGCACACGCCCTACGATCCGCTGGTGGCGTATCGCCGATCCAAAACGGCGAACATCCTCTTCGCGGTCGAGTTCGACCGGCGTCACGAGCCTGCGGGCGTGCGCGCCGCAGCCGTGCACCCTGGCGCCGTGCTGACCGAGACCACCCGCAAAATGATCGAAAAGCAGCCGGCTGCCGCCTCTGCCTTCCAATGGAAAACCGTCGAACAGGGTGCGGCAACATCGGTGTGGGCAGGTTTCGTCGCGGCTGCCGACGAGGTCGGCGGCCTCTATTGCGAAGACTGTCACGTCGCTGCCGTGAACAACCGCCCCGCGGACGCTTTCGGTGTCAGGACCTACGCTCTAGATCCCGAGCATGCAAAAGCGCTGTGGATCAAAAGCGAGGAAATGGTCGGCGAGCGGTTCTGATTGCTGACATCACTGGCCTAGGTTTTGTGTGCTCAGACGCCTTGGGGTCAGGATTCAATTCCATTACATACGCATGGTCCTGAAAGTCATTAAACTTTTTCGTCAGCTTCACCAAGAAAGGCCAAAAGTTCTCTAGTTACTGCTTCTGGCTGTTCCTCAGGCAGGAAATGTCCGCAGAACGGCACGACGATCCCGCGCACGTCATCGGCGAATGCACGAAGCGGCGCCGCCATATCGGCGATGGATCCTTGATCGGAGCCAAGTGCTAGGAGCGGCATTTTGAGCTTCCCCTTGGTTGCTTGCTCTCGGTTCTGTCGAGCCGAAACCGCTGCGGCGCGGTAGTAGGCGAGCCCGGCGCGAAGCCCGCCGTCTTTCTTGAAGATCCTGAGATACTCGGTGAGGTCGGCGTCCGTGAAGGTCTCAGGATTCGCTGTTTTGCGGCGCAGAAACCAATCGAGGTACACGCGCTCGCGGCCGCTGATCAAGGCTTCGGGCAAATCAGGTATGCCATGAAAGGCGAAATGCCAAGTGCGCCAAGCTTGATCCGGCGCGATCGGCAGGGCGTCCGGCAGCGTGATGCCTGGAATGCCGGCATCCAATAGGGCCAAGCGCCGCACTTGCTCGCTGAACAATGCCGCGTAGGGATACGCAACCCATGCGCCAACATCGTGGCCCACCAGGTTGCAGTTGGTTATCCCGAGTTGCTGAAGCAGCCCGTGCACGCGAACGGCTAACGTTTCCGTATCGTAACCATCGGCAGGTCGGTCCGAATCGCCTTGTCCGGGCAGGTCCGGTGCGATGACACGGTAGGTCCCGCCGAGCAGTGGCATTACCTTTCGCCACGCAAACCAGCTTTCGGGAAAGCCAGCGAGGAGGACGACCACGGGTCCGTCCGCTTTGCCGCCCGAGACGTAGTGAATCCGGATGCCATCGACAGTTTGAAAGCCATGTTCGAAGCCGTCAAGGTCGGGATCGGGCCGAGAAGCGGGAGTGGCCTGAATCGGCCTGGTGGGCGGTGACGACAATTGCGGTTCGGTCATGAGCGACGCTCCAAAAATTGGTCATAAAGAGGAGGAAGACCAGCCCCGCGTCAACGTGGAGGCGGCCATCGAAAGAAACTGGCCGCCGTGTTTGCAGTATGGCGACGCATCGGAGGGAGCGTTCCAAGGGTTGATTCTCTCGGATCGCCAAAAGACATGAAGAATGGCAAGCAGGAGCCTATCGGCGTCGTGACAATGTTTGGGTGCCTGTTCGCGCAGACGATTGCAACTTCACGTGAATCGGCTGGGAGGGCCTGCGCCTGGTAGATCTCGCTCCGACAAGTCCGCGCGTGATCGCGAAGAAAAAGATTGTGCGAACCGGTGGTTTTGACGTGTCGTGATGCATGCAACTGACCGTTTCCAACTTTGCCCTCATTTAGCGAGCAATCGCATAGTTTGGTCAACCGCGGCTGTTACCTCGGCGGGAGTCTGACCAATTTTGCCAACTACCCGAAATCCCTGCACGAGACACAGAAGGATGCGTGCCGACGTGTCAGGATCAATTTCGGCCGCGATAGATTTATCGGATTGGCCGAGCTTTATAATGTCTCGAAAGAGCGCTTCCACTCGCTGCAATGATCGCGTCACGCGCGCTGTCATTTCTTCGTCAAACAGGGCGATTTCGGTAGCGCTCGCTACCACCAAACAACCCCGTCGACCTTCAATACCTTGTGACGACTCAGCGTAAAAAAGAAGCATGGCACGAAGCTTTTCCTCTCCGCTTTGCTGAGCATCGAGCAAACCTCGCAGATGCGCACTACGGACATCGGTATAGCGAACAAAGGCGGCAAGGAAGATCGCCCGCTTGTCACTGAACGCCTTGTAGATGCTGCCAGCGGTAAGACCCATGGCCGAGCCCAACTCCGTTAGCGACGCAGCGTGATATCCGCGCTCTCGAAAAACGAGCAGTGCCGCGTCCAAGGCAGCATTCATATCAAACTGCCGTGGCCGACCAGGGCCGCGACGTCCAATTTCCAACGTATTATCCATGCTGATAGATGCTATTCCAAGTTATTGAGGAAGGTCGACTTTAATAATTTAGCGTCCGTTAGTACTACTGCTTCGTTTAATCGAAGCCGGCCCGCAGCGGTTCCCATCTCAATGCAGCCATCGCGAGCAACGATCCGATGATAGGTAAAGGCCACGGTCGATGAATGTCGAGATGTTGCAAAGCTGCTGCAGTGCACGAGCCCGCGAGCAAACTCGCCCACAAAGGTGCCTGAAGAGTCCAAGACAAGTCGGCGCGCCTGCCAGTCACCCAATTGCCGATCCCCTGTCCGAACTTGATAAGTGCACCAGTTACATAGGTCAGGCTCACGCTCATCCCGTTGACCTTTGTCAACGCCGCATTCAACGCACCCATCGCCGGCACGAACGCCAAGCTTGCCACGTGCGGTTGAGCCACTGGTATGCAGAGCATTGCCGATACCGCTGAAACTACCGCAGCGGTACGATGATTCCCGGAGATATTGAACAAAGCTTCTCCGCCTGCGGCTCCGAGAACGAAAAGTCCGACCAGCATGGCAATGTCGACTGAGCGCGCGAAATCGTGACTGCCCAGTAACATGCCGAGCATCGTCGTATTGCCGCTCATGAATGATACGTAAAGACCGTGAAGCTCGACGAAGCCATACACGTCCGTCGCACCCGCCAAAAACGCCATCCCGCCCGCGAGCGCGAGCGCCGACATCACGCTCGTCTCACTGGGGTTGCATCGTGTGGACACCTAGGTCAGCCCTGCAACGAACGCCAATCCGCCGATCACGCCAAGATTAGATGTCCATCCGTCGATTGCGGACATGCGTTTTTCACCGGTCAAGGCCCAGGTGTTCATCAACATGCACGAACTTGCAATCGTAAAGAGGATCAAGGCAATTGCAGCAAGTGGAGCGTGCCACCTGACAATGATAGCGATCCCGGCGAGCATCTCGAACATCGAGCCGGCGAGGAGAGTTGCCGTCGGAAAGGGCACGCCCCGCTCGGCAATCTTCTGCGTCATGGTGGGTAGGACAAAGAAGTGGTGTATGCCACCAATCACGAAGAGAACGCCGACAAGAAAACGGCCGGCCGACAATAAGAACACGGGATTGATAAAAGACATTATGGTGTCTGTTCGCTCTTTGCAGCGCTCGCATACGTCGCGCGTAAAAACGTGAGGCCATCCCTAACCAAATCGTCCGGTGACGCTGCCAGATCGCGCCAGGAACGGGTTGTCGCAGCGAGACCGGGCTGGTTCCAAGCGAAGCTTTCAATCACACACCAGCCATCGTAGCTGACGTCGCGAAGCGCCGTCATGAACGCCGTCCAGTCTGTCTGGCCGGTGCCGGGCGTCCCCCTATCGTTTTCAGCTACGTGCACGTGTCGAAGCCTTCGAGCGGCACTTCGCAAAGTCGCAGCCTGATTCTTCTCCTCGATGATCATATGCGCGCTGTCCAAGAGCAGTCCTATCCGTTCGTCGTCGATCGCGTTGCAGAGCGCTGTCCCGTCAGCGGCGGTGTTGAGAAAGAATGTCTCCCAGCGGTTCACGGGTTCGATCGCCAAGGTGACCTCCAGCCGATCAAGGTCGGGCTTTAATGCCGTGAAAGCGGCGACCGCCCAGGCCCACTCTTGAGATGTCCGTCGTTCGCCGGTGAACCAGCCGACTTTCGCGTAAAGCAAGCCTGCCACGACCCTTGCCCCAATGCGTGCCGCCATAGTGACTGCTTCGCGCAAATAGTCCAGCCCATCGGCACGGGCTTTGGCAGACGGATGGATGATGCTAAGTTCCGGTTCCGGGGGGGCCGTGCAGAGTGTGCAGCCCATATCCAGACGCTCTAATTCGGCCCGGATGTCGTCCGCCGGGAAACCGTCGAAGCCAGAACGCGCGAACTCTATTCCATCTGCACCCAAGCCTTTCAGGTGCTCAATAAGGCCCAGGTCTGCGGCAGCGAAACGATTGGTCCATAGGTAGGTGTTGACGCCCATCCTCATACCGACACCCGACCAGCACAAGCAGAGATCCTCATAAGCTCGGCGACGAACGGTGCCCACAACCGCCCGTCCCGTAAGTTCTGGTGCCCCCTCGAGCCAGGTCCAGGTTCGATCGTAACGGCGCGACCGCTCGGAACGTTCAAAATGGCCCGCTCCAGCACACCGAGCGTAGGAGGATTAAGCTCGTCATCGGCGAAATTTACAGCCAGCAGCGGCGCCGTGATTTTCCCTAACTGCGACGCCGGGTCGTAATCCCACGACGCGTCGAACTCCCATATCATGTCATTGACGTCCTGCGTGTTGATTGCGGTGGCGGCGACGGTTCGAATGTGTTCGTCGGCGGCGGCAACGTTGTCAAACTGCTGTGCTAGGCGCACTGGACTGTCCACAAGCAGTGCGAAGAGGTTCCAAGCCGCACCCAATTCCGCGTGCCCGGCGGCCGTATCCGGCCGGATCATCGACAGCATGATGCGCCGCATCAGCAAATTTCGGCCGGTCAGCTTCTCTGGCAGGCTTGCAATGGGCATGAGCGCGCTCATCATGTTTGGATAGGCTTGGCCCCACATCCACGTCTGCATCCCGCCCATGCTCGTCCCCAATACGAGACGCAAGCGATTGACGCCAAGGTATTGCGTCACCAAGACGTGCTGAGCTCGGACAAGATCGCCGTAGGTGTACTTCGGAAAGCGCGCGCCTAACCCATCGCTCGGCTTGCTCGAATGTCCGTGGCCGATGGCGTCTGGCAGGATAACGAAATGCGTCGCCAGGTCGAGCGGCTGACTCGGGCCGAACAGAGCGTCAGCCGTTTCCGATTGGAGGAACTGTACGCCGCTGCCTGATGTGCCGTGAAGCATGAGTACCACATTGTCGCCCGACGGGGCACGGGATCCGAGCGTTCGGCAGTAAAGACGCACGTTCATGCACTTCCCGCTATCGAACTGGAAGCCATCGACGTCGAACGTCTGCGCAACGGCACGGTGGATCCATTCGTTCATGATCGCTCCTAGAAAAACGACAAGGTCTCGACGCCTTCGCCAACGGGCATGGAGCGCAGCACTTCTGCTGCGTCAAGATCGACGATGCAAAGCGAACCTTCATTCTGGTTAGCAATAAGAACCGTCTTGCAGTCTGCGTGAAACGCCATGTTCATCGGTCCATTGCCGACATGGACGATGCGCTGACGCCCGAGATCGGCGTCGAAAATCGTTGCCAGCGGTTCCTCGAAACTCGTGACGACGAGGTACCTGCCATCGGGACTGTATCGGGCGATTTGCGCGGGTTTGGCGTGCCCGTCGAGCGCAATCGTTCGGGTTACGACATCAGTTGAAGTGTCCACAACGAGGATCTGCGGCGTAGTTGCATTCACCAGGATTACCGTTCGGCCGTCCGGTGACAGTCCGATACCGGCTAGGCCACCCGGCGCCGCAATGCTGCCGACGCGCTTCCGCGCTTTGAGGTCAATGACCGACGCAAATGCATCTTCTTCGTTCTCTGTGTAGAGCTTGGTGCCGTTGGGCAGTACCTCAATACGGTGTGCTTTATTGGAGCCGACTTCGATGACGTCTCGTATTTCCCAGGACCCGACATCCAGATCCAGCACGACACCGCTGTTCTCGCAGACACAATACAACTCGCCTTCGCGGCCCCAGCGAAGGCCGTGGGGCGCGAGATAGGGCGCAGTGCTGATATCGCCTATATGGCGACGGGCCTGGAGATCGAACACGGCGATGAGGTGGCCGGGGTTTGGATTATCGCCATGTTTGCCGTCTCCATAGATTGGAACGTAAGCGGTCTTTCGGTCAGCCGACACAGCGATTTCGTGGACGCGCGGCGCAAACCCTGAAAGCGTCAATACCGTCTCATAGGTCGAGGGATCTAGGAACAGGATCTTGTTGGCGATCTTGTCGACTGCGATCAGACCATCGGCCCCGGTTATGAAATTGGGATCGCGTGACAGTTGGGTCTGTTTCGGACCGGCGGCAGTAGGATTCGTTTGCGTGTTCATGCATTTAGTATGGAAGTGATCGTTTCCTAAATCAAGGTTTATTTGTCATCAATCTTTTTTGCTGAAAAGGGTAATACGGCGCAGTAAGCAGTCGAACGCGAAGGCGGCGGTGCATCGGTAGCAGTCGATTCTGCAGCGGTCTGGCCGCTTACCAAACGTTCACGACCGGCCGTGATGAGCATGCACAAACGTTGAGGGCGGTCACAATCCCTGACGTGGTGTCAGACGCAATGAGGAAATCGAAAAGGTAATGGCGATCGTAAATCCAGCGAAGCAACGGGATTTTACAAGCCGTATATCGAAGGAAAGATTTTTCGGAGGCATCAAAGCTCTTAAAAATGCATCAAAGAAGAGATGAATGTGTGTTTCATTGATAGTTAGTAATCCTGATAACTTTTATTATCGGGATTGCATTTGAAGGGTAAAATAGGGCATTTTCCCATCGCGCTTCTTCGCAGACCCTGAGTTTCCATGACCCAGACCCCGCCCGCAGTCCCGCCAGACAAGGACGCACCGCTCGATCCGGTCACCGCGCGCATCGTCCTGCGCCTGGATGACGCCATTTCGGCATTCCGGGCAGGGGACGGGCCTGCCGCCTTAAATTCGGCCAGTCGCCTGATGGGCGAACTGATGGACGATGAGATTACGAGCGCCGCGGCTCGGCGGGGTGAGCGACCACGCGTTCCTCGACGGCCCGACCGCGTCGAGCTGGCCATTCTCACGGCGCTTGCTGATACGTACGGCAACGAGATTCTGACCAACGCATCGCTCGGTTACGCACTGCGCTTGGTCGCGCAACATGGAGGTGTGGCGCTGGTTCAGCGCGTCTTATGGGGCGAGTCCGCGTCCGATGTGCAACTGGCCACGATGCTTGGTGCGGCCCGCGCAGCATTCACCCAGATCGCCTTCGCGTTCAGTGACGATCTCCTGGCAGAAGCGAACGGTGTGCTGTCCGGATTCCGCCCGCGGCCACCGGGCGGCCCAAAGTCGATCCGAGGCAAGCGTGGCTGAAAATCTCACGCTCACCTACGGCTACACCGCGAAGGATCTCGCGGCGGTGCGCGCGTATGCCATCGCGGCAGCGCCATCCCCACCGGATGAGTTCGGCGAACTGCTCATGTAGGGAATCATCCTGCAAAAAGACAGAGACCTGAGTGCCGAGAAGATTCAAGCATATGCCACGAGATTGGAAGGTTCAGGGATGTCCGCGACGTTGCCGTGGATGACCTCCTGGTTGAATAGCACGCGCTACTATTGAGAGAAGGACTACCAGAAAGCCCACCCATACGCCGAAGAAGCCTTCAATCGAGCCGAATATTGCGCTGGAGCACATCAAACCCTTCTGTTGATGCAATTCATCGATTTGGCTGCGAAGAACGACAAATGGAAAGAGTTCAAGAGTTCAAGAAGAAAGTTCAGTGGGCCGAGTATTTGGGGATTGAACTGAACGGTTTTGAAAAGTCGACAACCACAGGTGACGGGTTGAAGTCCATGTTCGAATTCAACAAGAGAAGCCACTACCTCTATTAGAAGCACGGCAGCCGACACTGACCGGCGGAGCGTTGCCAGCCTATGGTGCGTTCGACTCGACCTGACATGGGCCGACATCGAACCGCGACGTTCATTGTCGACCCGGGCAAACTATGCGCGTGTCACCTCTCCGTAGAGCTCGACTACTGGCCCGTCCGTGATATGCGACAGAAGTTCGGGCAACATCGCTCGAGCTATCAAAGGTGTTCAGTGGTCCGGGACGGCAATCGCATTGCCCTTGAAGCGACTCTCCGTGCACGTGGCCAATCGCCGGACCAAACCAGCTTTATTGGACCGGCCTTTCCGTGAACTCCTTAATCCATGCAATCATCACGTCAACGTCCTTCTCCAACACATCGATATCCGGACATTCGGCGGGAAGCTCGGTAGATTGCGAATGCTCGAAGACCGAATAGCGTGTCATTAGGTCGTCGATCAGGGCGCAGTCATCCGGTTGAATCTTCGAGAGCGTACTGATTCTGTTCTGTGTTGTTACACTGCGCCGAAACCTAACCAATACATCGTTCAGAAGTACCGTCTCAACGCACCGCTCGACGAGGATTCGGACGTCGCTACATATACCTTTTACCTTTTCCTCGTACCCTGCCACATCCGCGTCATCGTGCAGCTTCCGAAGTTGCTTCAACGACTCGTTACGAATGCGATTCAGGGCCTTATCCGGCTTGGCGTCTCTGATATTGATGTCGGCTATTAGTCCGACTGTCTTGCCTAGGCGGCGGAGAGAAAGCGAGTTGAGTTCGATTGGTATCGGCTTTTTTGCTAGCTTGGCCTTGTCTTGTAACTTTTTCACCAATGACTCGACCTGAGCCACCAAAGACAGCCTGTGAGTGAAAATAATCACCTGACGCTCTTGGGCCAGGTCGACAAGCCGCTTGACCACATGCTCTTCGAAGTCTTGGTCGAGCGAAGAAATCGGGTCGTCGAAAACGAAAGGTGTCGGTTGACCCGACCCAGAAATATCAGCTAAGAATGCCGCCATGGCGATGATTCGTCGTTCACCCTCACTCAGGACCGCCTCTGCCTTCACGCCGTCGCCAGTATCTTTTAGCGTGAGCGAAAACGTGACTTTGCCCTTGCCCTGCTGCTTACTCCTGGGTTCGATGGGGATTCGTGAACCGTTGAGAGCCTTCAGTTCTTGCTCGAAGCGTTCTTGATACCCACTTCGCAGCTCCAGTTCCGCCAGCTCGGTGTTCTTCTTGGTCAACGCGGTCGTCGATGCCAGAGAAACTCCCTTCTGGAGTATCGCAAGCGTGTCCAAGCGCTTGACCTCAATTCGAACGGCCTCCTGCTCTCTATTTATCCATTGGCAGGCAACGAGTTCGTTCACGCGGGCCGCGAGTTCCTTACGCTTTCCGTCCTGCAGGAGTTCCTGCAGTGTCTTCTGCTCCGCGAGCAGTGCATCGGACACTACTGTGATGGGTGATTCGACAACAGACCAATCCACGTCAGGCACCGCGTCAGCTGTCACCGCGGTATCTGCCGCGCTTCGCCGCTCTGCTACGACTGTGAGCCAGTCGGTCGCTGCCTTGTGCTCTAACTTGATGGGGGCCGTGGTGACTACCCAAGCCTTCACTTCAGGCAAGCTTGGTAAAGCCTGCTCAAGCTTCTTCAGCGCACGTTCTGCTTCCTGCGCGTCCTTCTCGAGTTCGCCCTTAACAAAGCGCTCGAAATGCGAGAGGCGGTTTTTGGCATCATCGCCTAACAATTGCTGACAGAGGACACATCGCGCGCCACCGTCTATATTGGGGAACTCGGACTCTTTGTAAGCATGAAAAACGGAGAAATCGCGCGCTTTTTCCCACAACTCGTGCCAAGATTCCTGGCCAATCCCATCTACCGGTGAGCCAGCAAATATCTTGGCCGCATCTTCGCCAGCAGCTTTCCGTTTTCGCAGCGCGGCAGCACGCGCGCTAGCCAGCTCAGTCAGCTTGTCGTCGCCCAAGGCCGCCTTCCACGATTGAACCAACGTTTTTACGATGTCGAGGGCTGCAATCTCGCGACCGATAACCTTGAGCCTGCCTGGAATATCCTTCTCCGCAAGCGACGCTTCTCCTGCAATGCGCTCACGGTTCATTTCGTCTGTGTACATGCATGCTGAAGCGATTGCAGCTTCAGTGGTGCCCGCTTTGAGCTTTAAGGCAAACATCGCTGACGTAGTTGCCGCCAGTTCGACCGGTATAACCGGCAGCTTTGTTTGGAGCTTCTCCTTGCGCGCATCAAGCTCGACCGACACTTGGTCACATACCCTGATGAGCGATGAGACGAAGTGAGGTCGGTCGTCAATAGTGGAGAGCAATGGGTTAAGCCGCGAGTCGCGTTTTATAAAATCGCTGCACGAAGGCAGCAGGCGACAGATAGTCAAGACGGGCTTGCTTGCGTTGCCGGTTGTAGAAGATCTCGATGTATTCGGTGATGGCCTGCCGGGCCTCGGCGCGCGTCGTGAACCGGCGGTGATGCACGAGTTCGTTTTTGAGCGACCCCCAGAAGCTTTCCATCGGCGCATTATCGTAGCAATCGCCTTTGCGACTCATGGACATCGTCATGCCGAACTGCTTTGCTAGATCCCGATAGTCATGCGAACAATATTGACTGCCACGATCCGAATGTAGGATCAAACCGGCTGCGGGCCGTTTAAGTGCGACCGCGGCAAATAGCGCCTGCATTACCAAGGTGCGGGTCATACGTTCGCTCATGGCGTAGCCGACCAGCTCGCCGTTGAACAGATCCTTGATGCCGGCTAGATACAACCAGCCCTCATCTGTCCACACGTACGTGATATCGCTCACCCAGGCCTGGTTCGGCATGCTCATGTCGAAGTTGCGTTCCAGCAAATTCGGTGCGACTGGCAAATCGTGCTTCGAATCCGTCGTGTTTCTGAACTTGCGCTTCTGCTTGCAACGCAGTCCCAGCTTGGTGCGAATGCGCCTAATGCGGTGAAGGCCAACGCACACGCCATGATCAAGCAGATCCGCCTGCAATCGCTCGCGCCCATACGTTTGCCGAGTTCGTTCGTGCGCCGCTACAATCTCGATTTCAAGGCGCGCGTTCTCTTGTGCACGTGGCGAGTCGAGCCGTCGGCGCCAAGCGTAGAAACTGCTGGCCCCTAGCTCAAACACACGGCACAGCACGGAAATCGGGTAGTCCTGTCGCATCGTTTCGATCCGGTCACATCTCACCGCGACTCCTTCGCGAAATAGACCGTCGCTTTTTTTAAAATATCGCGCTCCATCGTGACCGTCGCCAGCTCGCGCTTGACCCGCGCCAATTCCGCCTCCAACTCGCTCTGCGGCTTTTGCGTCTCGCCTACCTTCGTTAGCGTCCCTTTTCGCTCGGCAACGACCCACGCGCCAAGCGTTTTAACCGACAAAGATAATCGGCCCGCAACTTCTCGCTGCGACAGTCCATCGACAAGAACGAGCTTCACCGCCTGCTCGCGAAACTCCTTCGTGTAGCGGCCTTTCGGTCCTCGATTCATTTGATCTCCATTTCGCTCATTCTACGAAACATTGATCTCCACTTTCTTCAGCCTATCTCAAAGCGCATGCGCGACGGCTCGTAAGTCGCCTCGTTTTTTTGACCGAAATATAAGGTCGCCACTGTCGAATCGAACACATGGAGATGCCGCAACTGCGGGACAGCGCCTCCTGGCAGCGTCCAGACTCCTTCTTTTTCCTTTTCCCCAACGGAAAGAAAAATGCGGGCGGACGGCTCCGGCTGTTCCTTGCTGAAGACGTTCCCAAGCAGGTCTTCTTTTGCACGAGAGCCACAGATTTGCTTAATCAGGCGCGCAAAGCCGCTCTTTCCTGAACCGTTCGAACCATAGACCAGAGAAATGCTGCTAGTCCCAAAGTCGATGGATGCGCCACTTCTTATTGCGTTCACGCCCGTTACATCACTGATTCGGCGAAGGCGAATAGGCGATTGGCCCTGTGCCTGAACTAGAGTTCCTGGTGCAACGGTTTCAAACTTATCTGCGCCTTGTTTTGACGCTTCAATGACGCACAAGTCTGCTAGTTCGCGGATAGCGTCCGCGTCGGGAAAGGCACGAGTCTGAATCAACTTGGCTGCGGCGGTTTGAAGCCACTTATGGCGCTCTGATAGCCATTGTTCGAAAGGGTCTAAAACAGGGCCAACTGCCGCGTCGTTAATATCGCTCATCTATCTCTCTTTGTTTTTATCGAGAATGTAAGCCTTGGCGACCGAATATGCTGCTACCGCGCTAGAGCACGGCAGACATCGAAGTACGGAAGGTTTATTCAACTCAGCGTCGGCGTTACCCAAGCTAGCGCTTCCCGGAATGCGCCATCAATCATATCGGGAATTTTGAGGCTTAGGTAATTCGCGCTTTGCGTGGCGTACTGTTTTCACCGCAATTTAGGAATGGGCATGTAATTCCGTAGCCCGCAACAATCTGGGTGAATCTTGGTGCTTTGTTCCGTGCAGTTCTTCCTCTCTTGCATTGGATACCCCATTCGACGGTTCGCCCACACAACATCCGGCTGATCGAGCAAGAACCTGTTACAACATTCAGTAGGGGTATGGGCCTGTTCTCGGCGGGAGACCGACAGCGCCTTCGTTTTCACGACGGCTTATCAACTGTCGTTTCACCAGAATGCGAAGAGCAAGTCGCCCACGGTCGATCGGCTTCCCTTTGGAAAGGTCGTCCTGGGCTTGAAGATAGAAGGCTCATGGCTTTACGTTGAGTATCCGGACGCTGACACAGGGAAAATCAAAAGCGGATCAATTGGGCATCCAGCTCCTTCGACAACCACCCGCGCCAGTAATTTTGAGGCTTCGACCCGTGCGCTCGTGTAGTCAGATATTGCTTAATGATTCTTCACGGTTTGCTCCGTCGCTGCGAGTTCGGCTCAACAACAGGTCAGGTCGCCATAGCTCAGCCTCAGCCGCCGTTTGTCATCCCAAGCCAGAACGTACGCGCGATGGCGTGTAAGCAATCGCGCGGTCATCGACGGACGGAATTCGTACCGCTTTCGGCGGAATGTCGACAATGTGGATTTGCCATCGTCTGACGCGGGTCTTTCGTATTGAGTGAGATTACGTCCGGTCTTATGGCCCGCGAATAGACGGTCTCGGTATGCGTCATATAGCGAGGCTAGTCCGTGGCACTTGCAAAATGTTGTCGCCGAGCTAGTACGAGCGAAGTGAAGCAGTTCTTCCAGTTTTGCAAGTAATGGAGCGGACCGGAAGGCTGCGACCGGCTGCGTCTTCGGTCCGAAGCGAGCATATGAACTCGCGGCGCCCGAACGCGGACCGTAGTTGCAAGTGAATCGACCGCTGAAAATATGGGATATGCGAATCCGAGCGCACGGGAATATGCATTTTCTGAGACATGGTGTGTTCCGTCGGCTGTATCGCAACTATCGTATGCCTTTTCTTACAAGTCTTGTAATGCACGCCCAAGTGTGCGGCTGCTTTGCAAGCCGTCTATACCCACAAGTCAGCCCTAATGTTCTCGGCTTTAGCGCCGATAACCAGGGTGATACGCTGTCGAGCCGAAGCATGCGTAGCGGCTCTGTCATCCACAGAAAGTGGCGGCATTGTTTGTCTCCGGAACCTTTGAGCGAGTTGAAGATGGCATTTGTGTCCTTGCGTATTCGGCGGCCTGAATTGAATTTAGGGTAAACGCGGAGACTAGGAACAAACAGGTGTTCCTTGCCGGCGCCGATTCCATGAAAAGCCCGTATTCTGCGTGCCTTCTCGGCATATGGGTCACGGCTAGCTGACGACATAATCAAACTGATAGAAGACATACAAGCACAGCGATGGGGGCCAGATGGACGAGAGTATTGTTGAGCCGGCAGAAACGCCGGAGGAGCCGCATTGCGTGCAGATTAAAGCCACGCTCGCTGGCAAGATAAATCTGGCCGACTTCCAGAACGCCGTCCCTATTGTCCACGAACTCTCGCTTGCCAATGAGACCGACGACGATATCGAGCAGTTGAGGCTAACCGCATCGTCGGAACCCTCATTTTTCAAACCGAAGACGTGGCACTTGGACCATATCGCGGCTGGGACGGATGTGCGCATTCGCGACCTCGACCTGTCGTTGGACGGGGCGCTTCTAGGTCGGTTGACCGAATCGGAACGGGCGGTCATAACCTTCAGGCTTACGACGGGGTTGGTAGAGCCTGTTGAGCTCGCCTCGCTTGAATCTACCGTTGAACTGTTGCCGCGCAATCAATGGGGCGGCCTCTCGGCTTTACCTGATATGGTCGCGGCATTCGTTCAACCGAATGAACCAGCGATAGAGCGGGTTTTGAAGAAAGCCGCAGACGTACTCCACAAAGCCGGCAAGTCGGGCGCGATTAACGGGTATCAGGAAGGGCCGCGCCGGGCCTGGGAATTGGCTTCCGCTATATGGAGCGCAATTGGGTCGATGGGGCTCGATTATGCGGTGCCCCCGGCTAGCTTCGAACAGTTCGGACAGAAAGTACGCAGCCCCAGTCAGATTGTCGACTCGGGCCTTGGCACTTGTCTCGACCTCGCACTATTTGTGTGCGCTGCGCTTGAGCAGGCAGGACTCAACGCTGTCCTTGTCTTTACTGACGGTCACGCGTTCCCGGGCGTCTGGCTGAAAGCGGAAGAGTTCTCGACCTCTGTTGTCGATGATGTGACTGCACTACGCAAACGTGTGAAGCTGAAGGAAATGGTCGTATTCGAGTCGACGATGCTCACGCACCGACCTTACCCGGCTTTCAGCTTCGCCATCGGGAATGGTGACGAGCAAATCTCCGAGGAAGCCGAACGCAGTTTTCACATGGCTGTTGACATTCGCCGCGCTCGACTGCAACGCATCAAGCCGCTTGCCAGCGAGCAGGTGGTTGAGCGAGGGACGGCTGGCACGGAAGGAACAAATTTGGAACGCGGACTTGAGGATTCTCCGGAGTTGCCAGAAGACCTGGAGAATTCTGCGGACGACAAGGCTGTCGAACGCCCAGAGGACCGACTGATCCGCTGGCAGCGGAAGCTTCTTGACCTGTCGCTTCGAAACAACCTGCTGAGCTTCAAGGCTGGCAAGAAATCATTGAAGCTGGATGCACCTGACCCGGGTCACCTTGAGGATATTCTAGCCGAAGGTCACGTCATCAAGTTGCTTACGCGCCCGGACTTAATGGATGGGAACGACCCTCGTAGCCAGGCAATTCACGAAGCGCGTGAGCGCGAAAACATCCGGCGTTCCCACGCGTTAGATGCTTTAAAGCGCAAAGAGGTTTTTGTCGGACTGTCGCCGGACGAGATGGACACGCGACTCGTTGAGCTTTTCCGTACCTCGCGTACCAATTTGCAGGAAGGCGGCTCTAACACGTTGTACTTAGCGCTGGGCTTCCTGTCCTGGACTCGTGACGCGAAAGATGACAAGAAGTACCGGGCGCCACTTATCCTGGTCCCAGTGTCGCTTGAGCGACGCAGCGCCCGCTCCGGGTTCAGCCTCAAGTTGCACGACGACGAGCCGCGCTTCAACCCGACCCTTATCGAAATGCTGCGTCAGGATTTCGAACTGGAACTGGGCATCCAGGACACGGAGTTGCCGAAGGATGATTCCGGTTTGGACGTCGCGGGCATATGGAAGACGGTCTCCAGCGCTATCAAGGACATCAAGGGATGGGAAGTCGTTGAGGACGTTGTCTTGGCTACCTTTTCGTTCGCAAAGTACTTGATGTGGAAGGATTTGACGGAGCGAACCGAGCAACTAAAGCTGAACGCGGTCGTGCGGCACCTCATCGAAACGCCGCGCGATTCCTATGAGAGCGCGGTTGAGTTTCCGGACGCGAGAAGACTCGACGTGGAGCTTCCGGTGGAGAGCACTTTCTGCCCGCTGCCGGCCGACTCGTCGCAGCTTTCAGCAGTCGTGGCAGGAAGCAAGGGGAAAGACTTTGTTCTCATCGGACCTCCGGGAACGGGGAAGAGCCAGACTATCTCGAATCTGATTGCTCAATGTCTGGCGGAAAAAAAGCGTGTGCTCTTTGTTTCGGAGAAGATGGCGGCGCTAGATGTAGTGTATCGCCGACTCGCCGAAGTGGGTCTTGGCAACTTCTGCCTCGAACTACATTCCAACAAAGCACGTAAGACGGAAGTTCTCGAACAGCTGCGTACATCGTGGGATTCTGCTGCCGCTCTGGAACCTGATGAATGGCATGCGGAAGCTGCACGGCTTGAGGGATTGCGAAATCAGCTAAATGGTTATGTCGAACGTTTGCATCTTCGATACCCGAACGGGCTAAGCGTCTACGAGGCGATTGGACGCGTCGTTGCTTGGCATGACATGCCAGTTCTACAGCTCTCATGGCCATCTGCTAGGGTTCACGATTCAGTTGCAATGCGAACGCTGCGTGAGACGGCCGAGCTGCTGGATGTTCACGCGAAATTGATGGGAGAGGGGCAGTTGACGTCGAGCCCACTCGCTCACGTGGTTCAGACTGAGTGGTCGCCGCTGTGGCAAGCCGCGCTGCTAGATTCGGCTCGTGCCATTGGCCCGGGGGTCGCCCGTTTCGAAGCGGCAACTGAGCAACTGAGGGTCGCCATCGGTTTACCGCCACCTGTTCTCGACACCCGTGTTAGGGAAGGCCTGCGCCTCATGGCTGCGACTCTGCCGTCTGCGTCTGGGCACGATTGGCAGTTCGTTCTGCGTCCGGATGCAAAAACAATTGCAGACTATCTGCGCGTCGCGAAACCATTGGTCGAACGACACCGCGAACTGCACGCTTCACTTTCAGCGCCGCGGGGCAACCAGGTCTTGGAGGATGTGCGACAAGGTATCGTTCAGCTCACTCGTTATCACGAACTTCATTCGCAGCTTTCCCAGCCGTGGAACAAATCGCTAAGGTCACGGCTTTCCGCCGGCATTGAGCTGCTGCGAAAGCGCCAGGACGTGGTTGACCAACTGTCACTCAAATACAAAGACGGTATTTCGACGGCAACGGTTCAGCAACTCCAGCTCGAGTGGCGGGAGCTGCAGGATTCGTCCTGGCCGATGAGCATGATGCGCCGCCGCTCGCTTTTGAAGAAACTCGTGGACCTGTCGACCGGCGGAGGCGAGCCCGACATTGGCGGTGACATCGAACGTCTCAAGCAGATTGATTCACTTCAAGAAGAAATTAAAGCGCTCGACGAACTGTCGTTGCCGACATCGGGCGCATGGCTGGGACTGAAGACGGAACTTGATGTCGCGCGGGCTTCCCTTGGCTTCCAAACTGCCCTCGAACAGGCTCGCATACGCGCGGCTTGGGAAGATGTTGGGCTTGACCCGGTTAGCCGGGGTCAGTGTGGCGAGACGGCGCGTGAAGACCTCGCTCGCATCAGAGAACTTCGTCAGATTGACCAGTTAATCAATCGCCTTTCCGGACTCGAGGAACAGACAGACGGCGTTTGGGTTGGATATAAAACGGATTTGGCTGTCGCGAAGACATACGTCGTCTTTCAGGGTGCGCTGGCAGCAGCAGTGGCTAGCAGCTATTGGCAGGACGAGGACTTCAGCGTTATCGAACGCGGCAGTGCTGGTGCCGTCGCGTCGGCGGACCTCAAGAAGATGCGCGACGTGGTTGCGCTCGGTGCTCGTCTCAAGGAGTTTGACGACCTCCCCGCGAAGACCGGCGGACTATGGAACGGTCTGCAGACAAAATTGGAGGCAATCGAACCAGCGCTTATTTTCTTCGAGGCGCTATCGGGCGCGCTTGCATTGATGGCAAATTCGCCTGATGCGCTGGCGGCGGTAAAGAGCCCGATTGCATTGCTGCTGGGCGATAGTAATGTTCTGCTTGAGCCGACGGGCGCGATTGCGGCTGCCGGGCGTATGTATGCCGAGGCACTAAAGGGGTTTAATCAGGCAGTGACGCAATTCACAGTCGCGAGCGGCTTGCCGAGTTCTGATGTCGCGACTCTGGGTGCACTTATCCCTACCGCACTGGCCGCACGTGCAAGCGACGTCTTGGCTAGCTCGAATCGGTTGAATGCCTGGTGTGCGTGGCGTAAGACCCGCGCATCGGCTCTTGCGTTGGGGCTTGCTCCGCTCGTGGCTGGTGTTGAACAAGGCGCAGTCCGGTTGGAGCGCGTGAAGGAGGCGTTTGAGACCGATTACTGCCGATGGTGGTTGAACGCGGTCGTCGACGTCGACGACGTGTTGCGTACATTTGTTTCCGCAGAGCACGAGAAACGCATTCGGGATTTCCGTGAGCTTGATGAACGGTTCATTGGCCTAACTCAGGCATGGGTACGTGCGCAGCTGTCCGCGGGACATCCTTCACCGGACCGTGTCTCGCGAGGCTCTGAATGGGGCCTATTGCGCTACGAGATGCAAAAGAAGACTCGGCACCTGCCTCTGCGGGAATTGATGTCTCAGGCCTCGAGTGCAGTAATGCGCTTGACGCCGTGCCTTTTAATGAGCCCGTTGTCGATTGCACAGTATTTGCCAGCTGAAACAGCAAACTTTGACGTTGTCATCTTCGACGAGGCATCACAGATTCCAGTGTGGGACGCTATTGGCGCGATGGCGCGTGCGAAGCAGGTCATCATGGTTGGCGACCCCAAACAGCTGCCGCCGACGAGTTTCTTTGACCGCGCGGAATCGGACATTGACGACACGGACGTCGAGACCGAACTGGAGAGTATTCTCGAAGAGTGTATCGGTGCCAATCTGCCGACCATGAAGTTGTCGTGGCACTACCGTAGCCGCCACGAAAGCCTGATTGCATTCTCGAATCATCGCTACTACGACGGAGGGTTGGTGACATTCCCGAGTCCGGTCACAAACGACCGTGCTGTCAGCTTCACTCATGTTGCAAATGGTCAGTACGAGCGCGGCGGCGCGCGGACAAACAAGCCAGAAGCCAAAGCCCTTGTAGCTGACCTAGTCGGCAAGATGAAAGCACCTGGTTTCCACGACAGCGGCTTGACCATCGGTGTCGTGACGTTTAATTCTGAACAGCAATCGCTCATTGAGGATTTGCTCGACGAAGAACGCCGCAGGGACCCCTCCATTGAGCACTTCTTTCTCGAAACGCAGCTCGAACCAGTGTTTGTGAAAAACTTGGAGAGCGTGCAGGGCGACGAGCGGGACATCATGTACTTCTCAACGACCTACGGCCCGGGGGTTGACGGAAACATGCCGATGAACTTCGGCCCCATGAATCAGCAGGGCGGCGAGCGCCGGTTAAATGTCGCTATTACCCGTGCAAGACAGGAGCTTCGTGTTTTCAGTAGCTTCCGTCCGGAGCAGATGGACTTGTCGAGAAGCCAGGCCCTCGGGGTTCGTGACTTGAAGCACTTCTTGGAGTTCGCAGACCGTGGTGCGCGTGCGTTAGGCGAGGCCGTCGCAGGCAGCCTCGGAGACTTCGAGAGTCCGTTTGAGAAAGCAGTATCGAACGCGCTCACCGAAAGGGGGTGGACTTTGCATCCGCAAGTCGGCGTCTCTGCATTCCGGATTGACCTTGGCGTAGTCGACCCGGACGCACCTGGACGATACCTCGCCGGTGTCGAGTGCGATGGCGCGACCTATCATCGTTCGGCAACCGCACGCGACCGCGACAAATTGCGTGAGCAAGTCTTGCGCGGGCTAGGCTGGGACATTCTGCGTATCTGGTCGACCGACTGGTGGATTGATATGCAGGGAACCCTCGAAAAGATTCATCGCCAGCTTGAGGAACTGCTCGCCGAACAGCGGGCGAAGCGAGCGCAGACCGAGCAGGAGGCGACAGTCCTTGCGGAGCAGGTCATCGCGGACGTTATGGCAATGCCGGATGAACAGGTGGGTCACTCGGCCGAGGCGGCCCATATTTCGTCGGACGTCGATGCCGCAGTTGACGCTACCGTGCTTCCTGTCACTTACGCTCGAAATGCCTCCGTTTCAAATCTAGCCGACTCGGTTGAGGAACGTTTCGTTGAGGTCGATTTGACGCTCGAGGGTTACGCCGTTGATGCTAACGCCTTCTTCGACATCGTCTATAACCCGACGCTTTTGCGCTTGATTGAGCACGTCGTACGAGTGGAAGGACCAGTTCGCGACGAAGTCCTCGCGCGTCGCATTGCACGGGCTCATGGCTGGGTTCGGACGGGCGCGAAAATCCAGGACCGGGTCGTACGCTTGGCTTTGCAGCACTGCAGCAGCGACCCAGAGGATGTAGGCACGTTTTTCCGTGCAAAAGATGATTTCGCCGAAACGCAGATTCGATTCAGACGACCCGTCGATGGCACAGCACGGTCAGTCGATGAGGTTTCGCTTGCTGAACTTCGCGCACTCGCGTTTGACATGATGCGAGTGGGGCACGACAAAGAATCTGGCGTGCCGGCGATGGCCCGGGAAGTTGGGCTTCGCAAACTTAACGCGGGCAGCAGAGCGCGCCTGGAAATGGCTTGGCTAGATGCGACGAAGGCCATCTCTCCGAACGCTGAAGCTTGAGACTAAATTGGCCCGACGGCCGGCACATTAAGTGTACGGCCGTCGGAACAACGGGCAGAATTTTGCCTTGTCGGACAGGCGGCATTAGTTCGCTGGACAAGGTGTTCGGGGGATGACATGGGTTGGGGCTTCAGGAAAAGTATAAAAATTGCGCCCGGTATTCGCATCAATCTCAGCAAGAGCGGAACTAGCACGTCTCTTGGTGGAAAGGGCTTCACATACAACACACGTGGACGCATCACCACAAGTATTCCGGGTACCGGAATCAGATATACGACAAGTTTGAAGGGCGAGAAAAAGAACCGTCGGGAGATTCACTACGCACCTGCGAACACAGGTACTGGATATATGAATACTGAGAATCTATCAAAAAGGGAACAGGCCACGCAGGATTTCGTTCACAAGGTGCAGTCACGCACAACGAGTGCGTTACTACAGTATTTTCTCTCGCATGGCGTTTATGTTCACGATGCTGACATCGGCGATGCGGTAACGCTCGAGGAGCACCGGCCGTTCCTCAACACACTCGCTCAAGACTGGGCGCTGACAACGAAAGCCATCAAGCTGGCCATAGAT
Source organism: Burkholderia sp. PAMC 26561 (assembly GCF_001557535.2). Taxonomy (NCBI): domain Bacteria; kingdom Pseudomonadati; phylum Pseudomonadota; class Betaproteobacteria; order Burkholderiales; family Burkholderiaceae; genus Burkholderia; species Burkholderia sp. PAMC 26561. The sequence continues at coordinate 74,432 of NZ_CP014309.1, read as the reverse complement.
ATTGGTACGGTTTCGCTTGCCGAGAAAGAGAAAGCGATGCTGGCTCTCTACGAGTTGGAGCACAAATGTGCGGCGGCTCGTGGACTTCGCGGCGAACTGCAGGCAGCCGCGAGCGCACTTCTGGTCAGAGTGCAGGCGTGGCCAAGAGTCCCTAGATTTGTTGGTCCTTTGTTTGCGGCGCTGTTGGGATGTTTCCTAATGGCTGTCCTTAGCGTGCCTATGGGGCTCGCTTTGACAGGATTTGCGCTTGCCTACGGTGGATACAAGACATTCAGTTTCACGCGTAAGAAGGCGGTGGCCTCCGCCGCTATTAAGGAGGCGAGCGAGTGGTTTGAGTCCCAACTTACAGTGGAGGTGACGCCGCGGCCAGCGGTCCATTCGGGCAATGACCACGTTCCGCTCAAGGCGGCGGCGTCCGCCGCAGTTACCGTGGTGGCGGTTGTCTTGACCCTCATCATGTATTCGCACCATAGCGCTCTTCATGGCGAGGGTGAGCAGGTGACGCTCCAGTCCGACGCGATAACGCAGGCCACCTCCGGTACTAATGGCGCGGTGCCCGCTGCTAGCACGGTCGCGGCACCTATTGCAGCTCATTCGGTCCAGGACTTCAGCTGGCTTGTTGGTAAGTATCCTTCTGACGTCGTGAACGACAAACGATTCCGCTCTGCATTCAACGGCATTTCGCGATCTGACTGGAAAAAAATCTCTGAACGGCTCGCCGTGACCAACTCAGCGGGCATCCAGTCGCAAGGCGGCTATCTGGTCGCGCAGGGTTGCAAGGAACATGAGTGCAGCACTGAGCAGGCCGCTTTTGCCATCAATGAAGCGACCGGCAAAGGGGTTATGGTCTTGAAGCAAACGCTAAATTCCGCGGATAACGCCTTCAAAAAGGTGTACCCATGGCCTGACCTGCTTGTGCGTGCGACACCGCTGTCGGGTTGGGCACAGGAAAACGGCGCAGTGCCCGCTGTAGGCGATTCGGTGGCGACGGACACAGCTCCGGCGGCCTCTTTCCAGCAAACCAGTTTTGATTGCACGAAGGCTCGTTCTGTCGCCGAGCACATCATTTGCAGCGACGCCGAGCTGGCATCGGACGATGTTCAGTTGGCAGCAATCTATGCCAAGGCAAAAGCCGTTGCGGATGACCCAGCTGCATTCAGAGAGCGGACTCGGGCCCAGTGGAATTACCGTGAGCACCAATGCCATGAGCGCGAATGCCTAATCCGGTGGTACGCCGACCAGAGTGTTGCGCTTGCAGCGATTGCCGAGACCGGTAAGGTTAATGAGCAATAGGGAGCTCCGCAAAAGCAAGGGCAAATCAACACATTCAAACGAGTCGGCATCGGTTGTGACAGAAAACATGGGTGGCGAGGGGATGCTTCTGGAACATGACAGGAGAAGCGCGAGGCGGTCCGTACGCGGACAGGTCGTGTTACGACAACGCGATATACCTGCGGATAATGAAAAATCCACATCTATGAAGCGCCAGATGGTGTGCAGATTGCATGGGACACTGGAAGAGCCGATGTGCGGCGGCTTCCCAACGTCGACGAACTTGACCAGGTGCTGATGGATGATATGTTCAGCAAGACCGAAAAGCTGGGCACTGCTCGCATGCATTTTGCAGCGAACCAAACTCGCACTGTTCAACTTGACGCTGTTTTGAAATCCAGACAGCTGGCTGCGCTCCTGGCATTCAGCAAATAGATAAACCAACGATTGCCCGTTAGAAAACTGGAATCACATGGCTCTATTCGAAATCTCCGGCGCTGGTCTTCAGCCAATCCCGCTGGGCACCTTCGGAAATCTCGGCTTGCGTGAAAGGACCGATATTCAGCGTGCGGTCCGCACACATATCGAAGCCATCACGCCCGGTGTGCGAACGAAGGTACTTGCAGAAGAATTCGGCGATTGGGCTGGAGCAAATCGCAGAATCGACTTGCTATGCGTGGATGAGAACGCGAACTTGGTAGTTGTCGAGTTGAAGCGCGACGAGGGTGCCCATATGGACCTGCAGGCGTTGCGATATGCGGCGATGATTTCCACAATGCGATTCGAACAAGCAGTGGCCGCCCACCGCAAGTATCTAACGAACAATGGGTCGGGTGAAGACCCGGAGCAAGCGATTCGCGAATTCTTGGAGGTCGATGAGGGGCCTATCGTATTCACAGACACCGTGCGTATCGTACTTGCGTCGGCGAACTTTTCGTCGGAACTTACAACAGCGGTCCTTTGGCTAAACAAGCAAGGGAAGATGGACATCCGATGCGTACAAATGCGTCCTCACGCCGTTGATTCGCGGGTTTTGCTGGACGTCCAGCAGGTTATCCCACTGCCGGAAGCTGCTCAATACACGGTGGCTTTGCGCGAGAAATCGATAGAGCAGGACAACGCCCGTAATACTACTCGCGACACCACACGATACGATGTAACGATTGGCGAGCTATTCTTTCCGAATCTACCGAAACGCAGACTGATGCTTGCATAGTGCGAGAAGCCATCAATCAAAATGTGTCGCCTGACCGGATTCGCGAGGAAATCTCTTAGCGGAAGCGGGACCTCTTTATATCTGTGTCTGGCCACGGGGACGAAGCAGCATTTCAGGCTGCCTTCCCGGGCAAGAAGCTTCGTTATTTTTTCGCACCCGACGAGGTATTTTTCTTTGGCGGGGCTACCTATGCGTTGTCACGTGCTTGGGCTGGGCGAACGCTCGAAGCCGCCGAGTTACTTCGAGGACTATTACGAAATTCCAACGAAGTGTCCTGGGAGCCGGCCTCATCAACCAATGAGGAGGAGACCTACGATGGCTATGTCCTCAAGCGGATGGCGAATGGCCCCATCGAGTTGGAGCAAGATGGGCACCCGGTAACGCCCGTTATGCCAGTGCTTCGAATACTTGCACAGAAGTTGAGAATCTCGACGCTGTATGAGGGCGGGACTGAGGCAAACACGCAACAACTGGGCAAACGTGTGATTGCGGCCATTCAGTCTCTGTGACCCGCCGGTGCAGAGCTCAGCATATACCGCTCACCGGCGTCGCGCCCACGGCTAAACGTGGACATGTTCACGTACCCGTACCCGTGGCCAACTTCTAGACGGGCGTTCGGCTGGAGTCGTTGTTCAAGGCCTCGAGCTGTGCGATGCGCTTCGGACTGCCGGCGCCCCCAAGCGTCGCATTCGAAATTGTGTTCGGTTTGACTGCGGCTCGGGAAACGCGACGCTATGAGTCGCTTGGATTTAGGATTGTCGAACTCGAGCCAATGCCCGTTACGAGACAATTTTTTCAGAACTCTTCGCCGACTAATCGGCTAAAGACAATGTGCTGCTGAAGCGGTCGCCGCTTTGCTGGCAACTATCACTTTGGGTCTAGGGAGGGCCACGCCTTTGCTTGAGCGAGTCGACCCTCCACCGACCCCTCCGGCGCTAGGTAGTCGTCGCAAACTGCAATGGCTCGCAGCACGTCTTGCGTCTCACCATCTACCCGAGCTAACAGTTCGTCGCGCCAAGTCACTACATCTGCGCGTCCTCGGTGTTTCATTTCCCACACCATGTAATCGAGTAGATGGACCAATTCTTGTCTAGGGATATCGATCAGTTCTGCGTTCATCATCTTCCGCTCCGTTTGCGGAGAATATATCCCACGACCGGCCCCACTGCTGGTCGAGACCGTTTTGACGCTTCACGCATCGAGCGGTGAATAGACTTTGTTGGTTGTGACCATACTGCTAAGAGCGCTGCGCAATAGCGTCCGCGCAGATGGCCAAGACACCTGAACCATGGTGCTTGATAGATTCAACGCCATATCTCCCGTGAACAATGCTTGAACGTGCGCCTGCCGGATCACGACCTTGGCTTTAAACAGGTCGCGTCTCGCGAGTCGTAACGCGAGCTGCCCCAGGTTGACTCGCTCAAGCCACGGCATCTTTACAGCGTTTCGTCTGAGCCAGAGCCGGCAACTCTCGACCACGTGGTCGACCCGCCATTCACTGGTCAAGCTATGCGACGCTGCAGCGGTCACGACCAGGAAGCACAGCAATTCTGCGCGCCGTTCATTCTCTACAAACATGCAACTCCTCGTCTAGCGTTTCTGTTGGACTTGCATCGTTTGGGTCATGCGCTGACTGCACCTGATCGCGGTTCCGATGCAGCTTCCGTCACACCCGTCGCAATAGTGACGAGCGCGAACGTCTTCGGACGCCTTCCGTGCGTTGTGATGGTCTGCTGGCGGCGTACCGACCGTGCGCCCGTTTTCCCGCGCGTAAAACGTTGGCTCGCCGCTCTTCCCGCGAGACACCGCTTCGTCCACCGAGTCGCCGAAGGCCGCTCGCAGTTCCGCGACGAAGGCCGCCATCTCCGGCATCGGATGCTTTCGTCGAACAAGCATATCCATAACAGCCTCCGCAATCGACTAAAAAGGGGCAATTCAGCGTTTCAAAACCGGTTATCGAATACTGTACATCCATACAGTGCTGTCTGTCCATGAGCCGCCCGATTCCCATCACCGCCGACGCCGCAGGCTCATTTCTCATCGAAGTGCTGGCGAAGGTGCCCGCAGGCTTTCCCAGTCCGGCGCAGGACCATACGCAAAAGCGCATCGATCTCAATGACGTGCTCGTGCTCAACCCGATCGCTACATTCCTGTTCCAGGTCGAAGGGGACTCGATGATTGATGCCCGGATTTTTGATGGCGACCGGTTGATCGTAGACCGTTCAATCGAGCCGGTGCATGGTCGAGTGGTCCTTGCCTGCGTCGATGATGAGTTCACGGTCAAGCGCTTGTACAAACGCTCGGGGGTCGTTCGTCTGCATGCCGCGAACCCGCTCTATCCCCCGATCACGTTCGTCGAAGGGCAGGAGATGAGCGTATGGGGTGTGGTCACGTGGAATTTGCGTCAGCTGCTGCATCCGCAGAAACGTCGATGACCACCTTTGCGCTCATCGACGGTAACAACTTCTACGTCTCGTGCGAACGGTGTTTCAGGCCGTCGCTCATCGGAAAACCTGTCGTCGTACTCAGCAACAATGATGGGTGTGCAGTCGCGAGATCGCAAGAAGCGAAAAATTTGAAAGTGGGAATGGGGCAGCCGTATTTCCAGATTCGCGACCTCGAGCGCACCAACGGACTTATCGCACTCAGCTCAAATTACGCGCTGTAGATCTCAGCGACCGCATGATGTCAGTGATCGGCCAGTATTCGCCGGTCCAGGAGATCTACTCGATCGATGAATGTTTTCTCGACCTAGGCGGGTTTCGCTGTGACCTGACAACCTATGGCCTTCAGATCCGCGCGCAGGTGCTGCAATGGATTGGCATTCCCACGTGCATCGGCATCGGTCCCACGAAGACGCTCGCGAAAATGGCGAACCACATCGCGAAGAAGAATGTGGGACGCGTCTGGCATGGTGTATGTGACATCGGAATACTGACGGCAGAAGAGCGCGACAGTATCTTTGCGAGCGTGGACGTTGGCGAGGTCTGGGGCGTCGGCCGCAAGATTGGCGCGCGTCTGCATGAGATGGGTGTCGAAACGGTGCTGCAATTCAAACGCGTGAGCCCCTCGTTCATTCGCAAGCAATTTTCCGTAGTGCTCGAGCGGACTCTGCTCGAGCTCAATAGCATCGCGTGCTACGGCTTTGAAGATGCGGGGCAGCCGCAGAAGCAAGTGCTTTGCTCGCGCAGCTTCGGTCATGTCGTCTATACACTCGATGAGCTGACGCAGGCCGTCACGCAATTTGTCGCGACAGCAGCCGAGCGATTGCGTCGTCAAGCGTTGCACGCCAATCAGGTTCAGGTTTTTATTCGCACGAGTCCGTTTAAGCGCGACGACCCGCAGTACAGTCGCGCCATCAATGTTCCGCTCGTTTCAGCGACGTCGGACACCTTGACGCTGGTCGACTCGGCGTTGTTCGGGCTGCGTCAGATCTATCGGGAGGGTTTCCGGTATGCGAAGGCCGGGGTGCTGCTTCACGAGTTGCAATCAACGTCGATTGAGCAAGGCGAGCTCTTCGGTCGCGATGCCAGTCGGCAAGCGAAGATGATGGTTGCACTTGATGCGATCAACGACAAGTACGGACGTGGGACATTGAAGGTCGGCGCGGTTGAGCAGCGTAGAACATGGCACATGAATCAGGACAGGCGCAGTCCCGCCTACACGTCTGACTGGGCAGCGCTTCCCATTGTGCGATAGGACTGGTTAGTGAAAGGGTGATCACCTCTTCGACCAGCGCCGGCCACGCGGGTATCATGGTTCACGAACAAGAGATGGAGAGCATTCGTCATGTGTTACTCGGCTCAGATCACCGCGGACTATCGCAAATACGTGCACGTGTATGGCGCGGACATCGACATCGATGAATTTTTTCGACTGTTTTGGGACCGCCGAAGTGGCAGCAAATCGAAAATTCCCAAGGGAATGGAAGCGCCGTTCCTGCTGCCGCAAACGGATGCTGAGGCGCGCATCAAAGAAGCGATCGTCGAGTTTTCGGCTGGCCAAACGGCGAAGCTTGAAGAGGACCTGTTCAAACAGCGCACGCGGCTGGCCGATGCCGAGCGTACGCTGCTGACAAAGACCACCAAAGCGGCGACCGAAAGCCAGCGGATTGCGACCGACAAGATCGCTTGGATCCGCGGCAAGCTGGAGGACTTCAACCGGACTGAGCTGAAGGACCGTGACTCACGGATCTTTCCCGGGCAATACGCGCCGGTGATGGTTGTCGAAAATGGTCAGCTTGTGGTGAAGCCAATGCGGTATCAATGTCGTCCCGCCGGCAAGCCGGCGTTCTACGACACCAAGTATCCCGGAACGTACAACGCGAGGAGAGACAACCTCGAAGGCTTCTGGAAGGGCCTCTTCGGATACACACACGGCCTGATGCTGGTGAGCGCGTTTTATGAAAACGTACCCCGTCACCGCGTCGAGTCTCGTGAGTTGGCTGAAGGCGAGAAAGAGGAAAACCTCGTGCTCGAGTTCAAGCCCAATCCGCCGCAGGACATGTTGATCGCTTGCCTCTGGTCGAAGTGGACAGGCAAAGGTGAGCCAAACCTGTTGTCGTTTGCGGCCGTCACCGACGATCCCCCAGCGGAAACGCGCTCGCCGGTCACGACCGCTGTATCGTCCCGATCAAGCCCGAGAACATAAACGCCTGGCTCAATCCAGACCCGACCAACCTGGCGGCTCAATACGCCATTCTCGACGATCGTCATCAGCCGTATTACCAGTATCGGCTTGCCGCTTGAGCCGAGGAGCACCGCGAATACGTTCCGTGAGCGTCGGCGCTTGGACCGCCACTCGAACCCTCCATTCAGAAGGCCGACTAGGTTCACCGAGTGAAGTTAACAGCAGCGTGGCTGCGGGATAAGTTTAAGAACGAGCGCGTCTGATTGCTTCCACTGCCGTCGCGCTGGCGAGGTCCGCGTAGAGTTCGGCCCACTTGCCAAGGAGCGATGAATCGTCGGTGAGGAACAGGGGGTGTTCAGCCCATACACTGACCATGGGTCCCTTCCAACCCAGTTCGAAAATACGAAGGTCTTCGTCGTCGCTCACGCCCGAATCGACCAGGTCGACGAAGGACGCGAGGTTGTACAGATAGACTTCGAGCGGCTCGATGTCAAAGAGCGCCGCAAGTACCGATGTCGCCCGCTTGGACGCGGCTTCTCGGCTGCCGGCCATCAGGAAGACGATGCGTTCGTCGTTACTGTTGGGCTTACCGAATATCACACGGTATAGGGATGTCCTGCACCGATTGCTTAGTTGCGTGCTCATTTTAATTTTTGTCCTGACCTAATGTCGAATCGTCCAAGGGTCGATTGCGCTTCGCCGTCACACGTCCTGGTCAACGTACAATTGGCACAGAGCGGCGCACGTAACTGCTTTGCCATATCTTCGTTTTTGGAACGGCCGGAGCCTTTATCGGTCGAACTCACATCACTAATCATAGAAGAAAACACGACCCAAATGACGGACACTGGATACCGCGCCCTGCTTGCGCAACGTGAAGCACTGGAAAAGCAGATTGAAGAACTGAGAAACGCCGAGCGCAGTGACGCGATCGAATGGATCCGCGAGCAAATGGCCCTATACGAAGTTAAGCCCGAAGACCTCGAGCCACGCAGTAGCCGCGCCCCGCGGAAGCAATCGGCGCCTGTCGCTGCAAAATACCGTGATCCCGCATCAGGCGCGACCTGGAGCGGTCGCGGCAAGCCCCCTCGCTGGATCGCGGACCAGGATCGCGACAAGTTCGCTATCACTGACTGATCCTCGCCACGATACCGAGCCCACGATGTTGTCCACACAATTTGTGGACAGCGTTGTGGACAACATCACTTGAAAGCCCATAAGTCGTTGTAGTTCCAACATTTATCGAACCCGCCTTGATGTGCGTCATGGGCCCCGGTCAGTCGACCAACGCAGGTTCGGGCTCGGGTGGCTCAGATGGCTTCGTTCCCTTGGGCGCCGGCTTGATCTCGGCGAGGACGGTCTGGCGCAGGTGCTGCTTGACCAACACAAGCCGCAATTTTTCGATCGCGATCAATTCACCCAAATTTTCCTGTCTCCATGTGCGATGAATGATCTTGAAGTAGTCGTCGACTTCGTTGATTACACCCCGGCTGAACTGAACCTCCAACACGAGCCGCTCGATATCTTCGTTGCCTCGGTACTTCTTCCAAAGCGAACGCAGTTCCTTTAGGCTCAATGGTGCGAACTCAGGGAGGGCTTTGGCCATCGCATCGATCTCGGTACGAACTATTCGGTGATCGCGGCGTGCTCGACCGCAGCCACGGGCAGTTCGACCGTGCGCCGTTGGACGCGACGATGCTCGCTGATCAAGTTGGGCGATGGAGAAAGTTTGATCATAATCGGCGCCGGTGCAGCGGGACCTTTGCGCTTGATCAGTTCGACGGCGACGCCCTCAGCGACCGCCCGAACGGCAAATCTAAGGGGCGCCGGCGACGAGTCCTGGGCCCGCGCCAGCGGCCGCATGACGACAAACAGCATCTCGGAACTCTGTGCTGCCAGCAGCAGGCGCCTGAGCGACTCGGCGCGGATATGTTGCTGCCAGAGCACGAGGGCACCGCAGCTGCCTGCTCTGAGGATCTGTTCCGCGCCCCACAGCGCATCGGACGATTTAGCAGCCTTCAGCCACATGAGCTTGCCTGGATCAATGCCCATAAAGGCGTAACCGTGCGCATTCGGAATCTGCTGCGGGGCGATCAGTGCAATCGAGCGCTTATCTAATACCGCCGCCATGGCAGGACCCAGCAGACGCATTTCGCCGATCCCCGGCTGCTGTAAAAGCAGCTCGGTCATTGTTCCCAACGGCCAGCCGCCGCCAGGCAGCTCGGCTGATAGTGCGGCGTAACCCGTGTCCACGGTACGCCCATGGGCACGCGCCAATTGCGTCCCTCGCCAAAGACTTATTCCTCCCGACCCGGGATACATAGTCTCGTCAAGTAGGGCATCGATAGAACGCGCCCGCTCGTCTGGAAGACGTACCGGCTGCGCTTGGACGGCGGTGCGATTCATGAAAACGCCCTCTAATACTGTACAAATATAAGGGCTATCCACTTAGAGCCACCATCCCGCAAGCCGAAATTTAAGCGTCGCGAGATGTTCTTTTTGCGATCTGACGGTAGGTGATCGGGTCGGCTTGAACGGCCTGTTCGAGCAAGCGGTAGAAAATAAGGCCGCGAGAACGTGACGCGCGTCGGTTGAAGCGGAACACGAATTCGTCGAGATAGTGTTCCAACTGGGCCGGCTTAACTGCTCCTTGATGTGTACCGAGGAGCCAGCGCTTGAGCAACGAAGCCACCCGATGTACGCCAGGCAGCGGCATGTGAGCTGGAATGGCATCCGCCGGTATCACGTTTCTGACCACCGTCCGTTCATGCTGATATTCCTCCCGCAGGTCCCGGTAGATGGCTGCGCCGTCCGTACGCAGCACGGAGCCGCGTTCCACGACTTCTCTCACGAACGGAACGATGTTGGCGCCCGACTCCGCTTCAATTCGCTGGATACGGATACGGCCGAACCCTTTTGGCACCAAGATTTCCACGGCAATCACCACGATAGCTTTAGTGGTCAGCCCCCTCGTGCCTTTACCGACGGGGGTAACACGGCGATCACGAATTGCAAGATAGCTCTGGTCTACTTCGACGATGCCTTGCAAGCGCTCTCGCCCCGGGCGAACCATCGCCCGCCGAAAGCGATGCAGAATGGTCCAGGCGGTTTGGTAACTACCAAAGCCCAGTACACGCTGCAAACCCAAGGCGCTCATGCCTGATTTCTGGCTCGTAATATGCCACGCAGCTGCCAGCCAAACCTTGAGGGGCGTGCGTGTCTTATCTAAAATCGTACCTGACGTAACCGTGCACGAATGGCGGCAGGCTCTGCAGATCAGGCGTCCGCGGCTACTTCGATATGGTTCACCCTTAATTCTACAATCCGGGCAAGCGAATCCATCTGGCCAGCGCAGTCGCTGAAGATAACGCGCGCAGTCGTCCTCGGTGGCAAACCATTCTTCAAACTGGTTCCACGTCCGAGGGTAGTCGAAGCCCGCAAGAGGGGTAGGTTGAAATTCGCTCACGCCGACATGATCGCTCCGTTGGCGCTAAGTGAATAGCCCTTATATCCATACAGTATCGTACACCGGATCCCGGATGCCAGAACGCGGAATTTGAAAACGCGAAAATTAGGCTGACGCGGGACCGACCCAGTTACAAACCAATCGCTTTCCGCTCACCCACCCTTGAACAGTGGCGCGATGCGCCAAGTGTGCGAGAGCCTGGCGGCTCCCGCACGTGAGGTTGCATGTGTGGGAACCACGTCGCCGCGCTCCATCCTTTGCCTGTCGTTCAAAGCGCGTTTCCTCTGCTCTTCAAAGCCGCCTCTTAATCGACGCATAGCACGAACCGGCTTCAGCACAAGGGTTTGCTGCGCCATGTCCTCACCCGTTCGATGCTCGCCTGCGGCTGCGCTTCGCTGCGGCCTCCGGGCATGCCCTTGTGCCGAATCCGCCCCGTGCAAAACATGCGTCGAGGCGGCTCCGAAGAGCAGATGAAACAGAACGACAAGCAAAGGACGGATTTATGAGCGCAACGACCACCCACACAAGCAACCTCACCAACGAAGCGGGATTTCCTCCCGCGCCCTCCGAGGCCCACCAAAAAGCATATGCCAAAGGCGATGTCCAAGAGGTCCTTTTAAATGGCACGCGCATTCGCATGGTGTTCGACGGCGCACCGTGGTGGAACGTCAGCGTCACACGGATCTAGGTTTTCAACTCAATATTAAGGACAACTACGATGACTAATTATTTTACTTGTGCCGAAACCGCCAAGCTTATTCGCCAATCGCTGAAGGAAGCCTTTCCGGGGGTTAAGTTTTCCGTGCGTAGCAGCACCTACAGCGGTGGCGCATCGATAGATGTGAGCTGGACCGATGGCCCGAACGCGGCGCAAGTCGAATCGATCACGAAGGGATTCAAAGCAGCCTATTTCGATGGCTCGATCGACTACCAAGGCTCAATCCACCACATGACGGACGGCGAGCAAGTCCGGTTCGGCGCCGACTACATCACGTCAAGCCGCCGCTATTCGGACGCTGCGGTGGAGCGCGCCATTGCAAGCGTGAGCCGCCGCTACGCCGGCAACTTCAGAAAGGCCGGAGTCACACGTCTCACCGTTCAACAGTTCCGTTCCGGGGACCTGTACCGCATCCAATTGCCTGGGCTTCATTGGGACGGCGCGAGCAGCGTTCAAACCATGATTCACCAGGCACTGGCAAAACACGCGGACCGCCTCAAGGTGAACCCGAGCAAGACGGCCGCGAGGAAGTTCATCACCCACGGCGACGGCTACAGCCGCAGTATTGGAGCCGGGTATTCTGCGGTTTCTGTCGACGTATGAGCCGCTCGTCCATGCAAAGAATAAGCGATGAAACCGCTCGCATTGTCGTCGGATATAACGCCACCGCCACATACTCTATGCTCGGTTACGCCGGAACCTTCACGGGCAATGGATTTGTGGGTTCAGACCTGCGCCACTATGACGGGATTATGCAAACTGGGGCGTTTGACCTGGGCAACGCGAAACACGCGGAATTCGTTGCATATTACGACTATGCGATTTAACGCGGACAGCGCCGCACCAGACGCGCGCGTTTGGCACGTGCTCTTGATGCTCAAACCGGTTCACTTACCCAAATAAGGCCCAGACCCGCAGCGTGGCATAGCAACGCCCACGCGGAATAGGGGATGCGCGCGTCCTCAGCGATCCACTTACGGACTTGGCGGCAGCCACCCGTCTCTTGAGTGGCTATGCCCAAATACTTCCCGGCTTTGCTTCCTGTGAAACCGGCGCGTTCGATAACCTCACGAACCTCGGGACCGGTCGGTTGCAACCAGCCGTCAGCTGCTGGGCGCAGGCATTCCGGTCTGATTGTAGTTGCTTGATCCATCGTCTCTTCCTCAAAAAAGTTAAGTTGCGCTGCGTGAGACGCCTTTTGGCATCCAGCCCCCGCTAAAGCGGGGGATACACCGTGGCCTTTGGCCACTGGACGACCCCGAACCGTGGTCCGCTACGGCCCAGCTGTCGCGCCCCTTCGCTTCGCTTCGGGTCCGCGGCTCTCCCCGCGCTACTAGCGCGGGTCCCCGTGCCGCTCGCTCCAGGCGCGACGGTGCGCGCGATAGTTTAGCGGTCGGCTCACCCCCAGTCTGCAAGAGCGGGGCGTGTCGAGGCGAGCGAGTTACCCGGCCTCTCGACCGGGTCCTCCGGTGACTAGTCGATGGCCCTCATGATCAAATTAGATTCCGCATGTTGAATCGCGAAATCGCGAAGCCAATGATACTGATTGATGAGTTTATCGATGCCGTATCGATTGGCCAAATCGCATTGGGCAAATAGCGATGCCACAATACCTGCGGCATCGGCGCTCATTTCGCCTGAGAAATAATTTCCCGATACGTCGATTTTAAATCGTTTCTCATCGCACGGAGCCATATAAAAACCACCGTTTGACAAGTCATAGAAGTTCCAAAGCCCTCCACCATAGTCTTCTGACAGCTTCCCTAGCCATCCGTACACCAGAAACTCCCCTTTCAGCATTAGACCTCCTAGATGCCTAGGAAGAAAGTGGTGTCGAAGGTTTTCCGGAATTGGATTCGCGGATATTGCAGATACATCAGAAGGGTTCGACATCTTATTTCCTTAAAACGGGCCTTAGCAATATGCTCGGCCACCTCAATATAATAAGGAATTGGCGATCAATGGTAAAGGTATTAACTCAATAAAACGTGTAACTTCTAGTTTACAATTAAAGACTGTTTAAATAGGCATAAAGGGCCTATTATGTACTCAGTGGTCGAGCACATCGCTAAGACCAAAATCGGAGAAGCAAATGATGGATGATCGTTCAGTTGATGTTGCAGTGGCAGAGAATGCGAACGGGTCGGGTGCAATCGGAGCGGTGCTGGAAACAAGTTTTGCTGAAACGTCGATAGCGTCTGTTCCTTTGTCCCGGTTAAGCGTCTCGCCGCTCAACGTGCGCCGTAGAGCGCTAACAGGCATCGAGGGGCTGGCCGACAGCATTTTAGCCAAAGGCTTATTACAGAACTTGGTGGCCCACCCAGCGAAAGGCTCACGCGGCAAGAACCCGAAGCTGTGCGTTTGCGCCGGTCAGCGTCGCCTCGCCGCGCTCCAGTTATTAGCGGATCAAGGCAAGATCAACCCCGACATGAACATCCCCGTCAAGGTGCTGACTGAAGCCGAAGCCGTGGCGGCTTCGCTGATCGAGAACGAGTCCCGCGAACCGATGTTAGGTTACGCGCCTCAAGTGTCCTGCCTGTTCTCCCTGTCATTCGTTTGTCATTGGGAGTCCTCAATCTGGCGAAGGAGTTTCCTTAACGCGAGCCAGGGCAAGCTTGCCCTGGCTCGCGTCACCCGGCGGTTCGTGTCCCTGATAACAGCAGGTCACGCCGACCGTCCTTGTTGTTGAGCCGCAAGGCTTTGCGGCCCATCCACTGTCTGACGATGTGGATGAGCACGAGAAGTACGGAGGACACCAATGGCACGAATCATCCGAGCGGCTGCGTGCAACCCGGGCATACCGGCCGGTTTTCCGATTCTCCTCTCTGATCGAATGGCCATAATCGAACCGGCGTTCTCCTACTTGTTCGAACTGGCGACAATCCCTGGCCGCTCGCACGCAGCGGAAACGGTTCGCACCTACGCTGAGCATCTGCACGATTGGTTCGACAGCCTCGAGCAGTCCGGACTTGAGTGGCAGGCGATCGGCGAAGCCACCATCGCCGCGTATCGAAACCGGATGTTGGAGAATCCCAGCCCACATACCGGCCGACCCTACGCCCGATCCACCGTGAACGACCGCATCCATACGGTTTGTCGCTTCTACAAGTGGGCTCGCGACCGAGGCCGGATCGAGGAACTGCCTTTTCACTTTGTCGATGTACGAGTGTCTGCCGAGCGACGACATTCTTTTCTTGGCCATTTACATACCGGAGCGTTGGTAGTGTCGGCCAACGCGCTGACTGTGTCCGAGCACGAGCGCTTGCCGCGCCCGCTGCGTGTAGACCAACTGCAACTTCTCTTCGCCCGGCTGGCGATGCCTTACCGCCTGATCGCTGAGTGGGCGCTAGTCACTGGAATGCGTCGGAAGGAACTCTGCGGCCTGTCGGTGTTCCAGATACCCGAGACGGCGCACTTTGACGCCGATTACAGGCCCCTGATTGGCGTCGCATTGACCATCACGAAGGGGGATCGGCCGCGCACTGCATATCCGCCGATCCGGTTAGTTGATTGCACGCATCGCTACATCGACGAAATCCGCACGCCGCAGATCCGCGCCCTGTGCCGGCAGCATTCGGACTACCGACCGCCCGATGCCCTTTTCCTGAATAGCCAAGGCGCAGCGATAACTCGCGAGCGAATGTCGGCCGTCTTCAACGAGGCGTTTCGCGCCGCGGGCCTAAGTGGTTCCGTCCATTGGTTACGGCACACCTTCGCCATGACCATGCTGGTAAGGCTACAACGTCAAGCGCTGCTTAAGCCAGACATTAATCCGCTTAAGACAGTACAAGTTTTGCTCGGCCACAGCTCGATCCAGAGCACTGCCATCTACCTGCGCTGCGTTGAGGTCAACGAGCGCGAGTTGGGCGATAGCATCGACTACCTTTACGGCGAGTTGATCCTCGATGGCAGCTAACCGCGCAAAGATCGACCGGCGCCTGATGACCGCATCCGGTGCCGGGAAGGCGATCGGAAGCGATAGCGTTGTCGTGTTCCACGATGGCTGGGGCGACGTCGTCCGGCGTTACGACCTGATGACGCTCGCCTTGCCAAACGATGTGACCTACGTCTTCGCGGATGCCTTTCGCCATCACCACGTGGCGTCCGCGCCTAATACACAGCGCGCCTGTTGGCAATCGCTGCAGATCTTTGCGCGCTTCGCAGGAGAGGACCGCGGCATTGCGTCGACCGACGACCTGAACACGGCGACTATCGGACGCTACATCTTATGGCTGGATCAACAGACCACCCCTGCTGGTAGTCCTCGCTCGCTGTCAGCACGTGCCAACCTGCTGTCTTATCTGCGCAACCTTGTGAATTGGACGAAACGGCTCCATCCATCGCGCCTGCCGCAGCGCATCGACTTCCCGTTTCGGACCTATCCAAACCGTAATAACCAGCACCCGCTGCGGGGGCGCCTGTCCGAGGACCAGCTCAAGGCGATCTTGCGGGCATGCTACGAGGAAATTGATGCTGCCTGGGAGCGCTTTGAGCTGGGGCAACAGATATTGAACCAGGACATCGTGCCCGCAGGAGTATCGGCGGATCTATACCGCCTGATTCGCGACCTCGCGCAGGTGAGCGACGGGGTCATAGCGGCGCAACTGACTCTCATCGGGCATCGTTTTAACAGGTCTATCATTACGCGTCACGGGGGACTACGCACATTAGCAGGTTACCTGCACCTGACGGGTGAAGCACTGCTGCCGTTCTACGTTGCGCTGGCAATCCAGACGGCGGCGAATCCGCAGGCGCTGATATTGTTTCGGCGGGATTGTCAGCGGCCGCATCCCCTGGAAGAGTTCCGGGTGATCGTCGACTGGGACAAGGGGCGGGCCGGTGACAAGCTGAAGCGTGCGCAGCGCCGCTCGTTCGACCGTCGCAGACGCTACGCCGCACCGAACCTCATCGACAAGCTGTTAACAATGACCGCACCGTTGGTCCCACAGGCATCGCTGCGTGATAGAGAGCATCTGTTCCTGGTCAAGAGCGAGAAGACGCACACCGTCGCGCCAGTCTCATTGAGCACAATCACGCATGCTGTCGCAGGGTTCGTTGCTCGATCCAACGAGCGCATCGCTATCTGGAACCGGGCTGCGCCAGAGCGTCCGCGCACGCTGCTGCCGGATTTCGCTGCGATGCTTCTGCGTGGCAGCGTGGCCACCGAACACTACCAGGCCTCGGGCGGCGACATCGTGCACGTGCAGAAGGTCCTTAACCATGTGTCGGTGACGACAACTGAGGTATATGTCAAGGGGCCGCGCACTGAGCAAATTCGGCGTGACATCGTGGCGCGACTGCAGCGTCTGATGGTCGGGTGGATTGTGGGTGAGGCCGACACGCATGCAATACAGCGCGACATCGTCGCTCCGGAACTCGCCACTCGCGCGACAGCGCCGTTCGGTCATGATTGCCTGAACCCGCGGGCTGGTGAGGCACCCGGTACGCAGGTAGGGCAGACCTGTCCGCACATTGGCGGTTGCCTGCGCTGTCCGGGCTTGGTGATACCGATCGACGCGCCGCATCTAGCTCGTATTCTCCGAGCCAAAGAGGCGTTTGAGCGTTCTCGCGAACAGCTCGATCCGCTGCGCTGGGAACTGCTTTACGCACCCAGCTACCGCATCCTGGTGCGGGATATTCTGCCCGACTTCCCGGACGCGTTGCATGCGCAGGCGGCCGTATTGGCCGAAGTCTTGCCGCGCTTGCCGGCGCTGGAGTGAACATGGTCAAGCCGATGCTCGCGCCCGAGCCGCGGGCTGCCAACGAAGAGATCCGGGTGTCGACTCGATCGCTGCTGGGTGACACCGTCTGGCATCTTGACGGACTGCGTCCGGGCGGGAGCCTCAGTGACTTCTCGCTCGACTGGGGCTTCAGGATGCACGACGGCAGTCCCTTCAGCGATCCGATATGGGCAGACTGGTCGGTTGCAGCCAAGCGTTTCCTATGGAGCCTGAAGGTCGACCCGCCTCCCGGCCGCAAGCGTGTGCATGACGGTACCGTGGTCTCAGCCTTTAAGATCCTGCGCATCCTAATTCGATGGATGGCCGAACGCGGCTGCCGTTGCTTTGCCGATTTGAACCGCGACGCTGCGGTCGAGTTCATCGACGTTGTCGCCCAGCGACCCGGCATCAAGAGAGGCAAGAATCTGTCCGCTGCGACCCTAAATAGCTATCTTGGCATCCTGCATTTGCTCTACCTGCAGGGCAGTCGCATGCCCGAGGTGGCGATCGACGAGCCGATCGCGGCACTGATCAAGCGTTCGAGAGACCGCGACCGTGGTTGGCTGCCGTACACTCCTGACGAAATCGCCGTGCCATTGGTCTCAGCAGCATTGCGCCTGATTGGTACGCCCGCCGACGACGTGATCGTGCTATGGCATAAAGCTCAGGCTCGATACGACGAAGCGCTGGCCGCCGGGTTCAGCCAGAGCAAGGCAGGCTTCGTAGTGATTGACGAGATAGCCGACTTTAGATTCTCGACGCTGCCTGGCGAGGACAAGCCATGGCACCTTGAGTCAATGGTTAGCACCAAGCAGGTCCGCGAGCTCGTGTCGCGCATTGGTGAAGCTTGTTTCATCGTCGTCGCCTATTTGATCGGGGCACGCGTCTCCGAGATACTGGGGCTTGAGGTCGGCTGCATCGAAAGGCATCCATCGGCCGACGGCACGGAACAGTTCGCTTACCTTGTCGGGCGCATCTACAAGACCGCCCGCAGCGCTGATGGCGATCCGCATAGATGGGTGGCACCCGCTCCGGTCGAGCGCGCCATCGCGGTGATGGAGAGGCTCTCGGCCCCGATGCGTCAACGTAGTGAGCGTGCAGAGCTCTGGCTGTCGTTCAGTAGTACCGGTCTAATGGGCCCCGCCGCCGGCATCCATCTGCCGGCAATCCAGACCATCATCATGCGTCTAAACAAGGGTTTTTCCGCGTTCATCGAGTTGCCGGCTTACCGCGGCGAACCCTGGCACCTGAACACTCACCAGGGACGCAAGACCTTCGCGCGCTTCGTCGGGAAGCGCGATCGCACCGGGTTGGATGCGCTACGCTCGCATTTCGGCCACGTGAGCCGGGTGATGACCGATCGCGGTTATGTCGGCACAGACTTCGTCCTTGATGAACTGATCGACCGTCATGCGCGCGAAGAGACACGCCATGCGCTTGAAGAATTGCTCACGGCTGTGTCGCTCGGCGGCAAGGCCGGCCGCATGATCGCTGGCCGTTCCGGATTCCGGGGGCGCACGCGTGACGGCAGCGTACAGGCCTATGTTGAGTTTTTGATGGCGGAAACTGACCTCCATCTAGGGGTGTGCGACTGGGGTTACTGCGTCTACCGAAGCGAAACTGCGTCATGTTTGGGTGGCGAAAAAGGCCCCAACCCGGCCCTGCGAACGCAAAGCGTGTGCGCCTCCTGCGTCAACTTCGCCGTGACGCAGAAACACCGGTCGGTGTGGGAAGAACGGCGTGCGCATAACGTCAGCCTGGTCCAGTCCCATATCCTTGATCGTGAGAGCGTGACGCTGGCACAGACGAGGATCGGAGAATGCGACCGCATCCTGGAGCAACTGAATGATGCAGAGGGAGATGCGCATGCCACGTGACCCGAACCGTCAATCGAGCCGAATCCCAGTTCCGAGCCCTTACGAGAAGCGCCTGCAGCAAACGGACTGCAAACTGCGCGATGCACTGGACCGGCTGGTCAATGGAGCGCCGCGTAACGATGCATCGCTGGAACGATGCCACCATTTCAGTGTCGCGAACCTGGCGCGCGAAGCTGGTGTTGCCCGCAATGCCATTTATACCAACCACAAGGCAATGATTGAGGCATTGCGCCACGCAGCTAAACAGCGAGTCGTGCCAAGCAAGCTGGAGAACTGGCAAGACAAGCTCGGGCAGCAACGGGCGGTGATCGAGGTGCTGAAAATTGAGCAGCGGCGCCTCGCTACTGAGAACGCCGCGCTGCTTGCGCGTGTAATCGAAGCCGAAACTATTGCGGCACGTCATCAGCGGCAGAACGCTCGTTTCCTTAAGGAGCGGGATGAGGCATGTCGACCGGTAACGATAGTGTCACGTCCCAGCAAGTGATTCTCCGCGCTCGGACAAAGTACAGGCGAAAGATGCGTCATCGCGTGCAAAGCGCTGACGCTTCAATGACCTGCGTCAAAGAGGACAGTTCAAGAAATGACCTAACCGATGCATGCGGCAGACCAGGCGATTGCTTTTCGTTTGTTGCTCGAAGAAGGGCGCAGCATCGACTATGTTGCGGCTTTGTTTTCCATCCCGGCACTTGCTGTTCAGCGCCGCCTGAAGATCGCCAACGTATCGCCCAAGATATTGGACGTGTACCGAGACGATGGCATGACCACCGAGCAGATTCAGGCGCTTGCCTTGTGCGATGACCACGACAAGCAAGAACGCCTCTGGTTCGAAGCGGCGCAATCGTGGTTACGCGATCCGTATCACCTGCGTGAGGCCATTGTTGAAGAAGAAATCAACGTCAGTGAAAATCCATTAGTCGCGTTCGTGACGCTCGACGCATACATCGCCGCTGGCGGATATGTGCGCCGCGACCTGTTCAGCGAGTCCGCAAACGCCGGATACATCACGGATATGGCGTTGCTCCAACAACTGGCCACTGAGCGCCTTCTGGTCATCGCGCAAGACGTATCAGCCGAAGGATGGAGCTTTGTTGAAACACGGGTGAAGCGCGACTTTAGCGAGCTTTCCGCGTACACCCACATCACGCCGCAAGCGCGCGATATGACCAAGAAGGAAGCCGTGCAGTATGCCAAGCTTGAAAAGGCGCGGGACAAGGCGAGCAGCGCCCTCGACGCCTATTACAGCGACGAAACCATCGACGAGGACGACGACACGCGCGATGCGCTTGAGGACGCCGCACGCGGCGCGCAGAACACGTGTGAGCAGTTCGTGGAAGCACTGGAAGTGTGGACGCCCGAGCAACTCGCGAGCGCCGGAGCGTTTGTCTTGCTGAACCACGCCGGTAAGGTGGTGATCGAGCGCGGATATGTGAAGCGAGGCACAGCGACGAGCCCGGCCCATGAAGGCGATGGACAAGATCAACCGAAGAAGGCCAAGCCCGTGCACAGCGACAAACTATGCCGTCGCTTGACGGCTCACCGCACCGCCGCCGTTCAGGTTGAGCTTGCAGCCAAGCCAACCATCGCGTTAGCCGTCCTTATGCAACGGTTGATCCCTACGGTGTTTTCAAGTCTCTACTACTACGGCGAGGAAACCGGCGTACATGTATCGGCCACGTGTTCACACGACAAGCTGCTGCGCGAGGCCGACGACATGGAAGCGAGCGCCGCATGGGAGGAGATCGATGCCGAGCGTAGCAAGTGGGCTGCGATGTTGCCCAAACAGCGCTCGAATCTGCTGCCTTGGTTGATTGAACAAAGCGACGACGTGATGGCAAACCTGTTTGCATTCTGTGTGGCTTCGACGCTCGATAGCGTCACCGGCACCGAAGCCGCGCACCCCGTCAACGCACTCGCTGACTTGCTCGAAGTCGATATGACCAAGTACTGGACGCCGACGGAGAGTAGTTATCTGAACCACGTATCGAAGGCACGAATTGCGGAAGTCGTATCGACGGCGGTTTCCCCTGAAGCCGCTACGCCGCTCGCTGCGATGAAGAAGGGCGATGCCGCAGCGACCGCCGAGCTTCGCCTTGCCGGTACCGGCTGGCTTCCGGAGGTGCTGGCAAAGCGGGAAGCGTCGGACAGTGTTGCCGACGTGTACCAGAGCGATGAAATAACGGACCCGGAAGACGAAGAAATTCCGTATTGATCGGATAGTCCGCGCGTAGGGATCACGGGGCGCATCCGGAGAAATTCGGATGCGTCTTATTTTTGGTCAGCCGAGCGTCGATGAGCTTGTGATTTATACCCATCTGTATATAATCCATGGTATGGAAAACATCAAGACTCTGCGCTGGATAGCGTCTTCCAAGAAAGACCTGAAAGCGATGCCCGAAGTCGTACAAGACACTTTTGGATTCGCGCTGCATCAGGCCCAGATAGGTCTTAAACACGTGGACGCGAAGGCGCTCAAGGGATTTGGTTCTGCGGGAGTGCTTGAAGTGGTCGAATCGGCGGAAGGCGGGACTTACCGGGCGGTCTACACGGTGCGTTTTGCCGACGCGGTGTATGTGCTGCATTGCTTTCAAAAGAAAGCGACCCACGGAATCGCGACACCGAAGCCGGATATGGACCTGATCAGAGATAGACTCAAGATCGCGGAAGAACTTGCCAAGGAAAGGAAATGACCGACTACGAAGAAAGCAGCGGCAATGTCTATACTGACTTAGGATTGGCCGATGCGGAGGAAATGCTAGTCAAGGCGCAACTCGCCTCAAAGATTGGCGAGATCATCAAGGGCCGCCGATGGACGCAACAGCAAGCAGCGGAAGTGCTGGGCATGACACAACCCAAGCTGTCCAATTTGCTGCGCGGTCAATTCCGTGGTGTTAGTGAAGCGAAGATGCTCGAATGTCTCGCCAAACTTGGGCGTGACGTAAAAATCGTTGTCGGCCCGGCACGCCGTTCGACCAAACCGGGCCATGTTGAAGTGGTGTTTGCTGCATAGCATTAGCTTGACGCTGCAAGTGAATGCAACAAAAAGCGCTGAACCACAAGAGGGTCAGCGCTTTTTTAATTGGCAAAAGATTTAAATCCATACTCCATGTTTATACAAGCATCCTTTGCAGACCGCTTTTTAGCGTAGTTATGGGCGCACTGCAATGATGAATTAAGAATCGCCAGCGTTTGGCTTAAATCGGTTTGGAAAAAATTGTGCAGTTTCAGCGTCGATTTTTGCTCTACTTTGTTTAGGCGAGAGCAGACGAAACTGAGCAGGCGTCAACTTAGCGGTGATCCAGTCCTCCGGCAGCGTTTTAACGCTAGTTTTAGTTTGGCAAAGCGAAGCGTTGCTTTGTTCTTGCGATGTTAAGAGAGCCATGCTTTTTAATTCCGACTTCCCGGTAGCGGTGGATGGAGGAATAGCATCTTTCTTCTCCGTCGGATTAGCGGCCTGTTTTTTTCGAAGTCGGTAAAGGATGTTATCGAAGTTTTTTAGGCTTAACGCAATGCCGTAACGGGTTAACGTTTCGAGCACGGCGGTTCTCTGAACGCCTGCGCTCAGGGCTCCCTCAATTTCAGCGAAATGCTCGGCCACACGCGCGGTGACGGAGCGCTTATCCGACTCGCGCGAGAGTGCCAGGAGAGCGGTTTTCAGGTCGTCTGTCATATCGGCTCTGGATGTTGTCGTATTGAAGCACAAGATAGCGTTATTGCGGTAATTTTGCAGTACTTTTGAGGATAAGAAAAGTAGATGCGCAGTAGTTTGAAGGACTTTGGAGTGCTATTGCGGAATTATGAGTATTGGTTGAAATTTCAGGATTAACGGAGGCACGTTGCATATGTTCGACAAAAAATGCTTCGCTTTTTTTCCCGATCATATGGTGCCAAAAGGGGTGTCCCCTTTTGAAACCCCGACGGCTACGCCGTCAGGGTCGCGCCCACTGGGCGCTCCTTGTGCACGATTCATCCCTCCATTGCTCAAACGCATGTGGAGGGCACGCCAGACCGAAAATAGGTTAATACTGGACTGAGCCACGTCCGCGTAACATCCCGCCGGGTTCAGTGCCAAAATTGTCTAATATGGAAACACGCTCGGCGAGATCGCCACCGTTCGATCCACGAGTACGAGCAAGTGCATTTAGGCTCTTTTCGACTTGAACGCGAATCACAGTACACGTATTGGCTGATTAAAGTCCCGAGAAACGTAAATTTACGTTGTTGCTAGCCGTATTACGAGGAAATAGTCATGCCCTTGGATTGGAATGTCATACCAACATTGATACCCGCGTTATCGGGACTAGGCGGAGTTTGGTTAGGAGGATCGCTAACTTCCAAACGCGAGCGAATGAAAGAGGTTGCTTTATCGGAAAAAGAAACTACCTATTTGGCAATTCTTGTCGTTTCACATCTAGATCGGTTTGTCGATGGTTGTGTTGCAGTCGTAGGTGATGACGGCACAAGTTATGGGCAACCCGCTGGAGAGGGCGGAATTTATCAAACAACCGTCAAGACGCCTGACTTCGATCCCCTCACGCTTAATGTTAATTGGAAGTCGCTACCATCCAATTTAATGTATGAAATCTTGAGTTTGCCATATCAAATTGAAACACTAAATCGCAAGATCTCAAACGCGGGCGATTATGACGACCCGCCTGAATATGCAAGCTTTTTTTGGGAACGACGGCACGGGTATGCTGCAATGGGTTTGGAATTCGTGCGAATAGCGAAACTACTTCGGCAGCACGCGAACCTTCCTCCGCTACCGTCAATCAACGGTGAATGGAGTCGCGATAAATTTTTGAGTGACCAAAAAATTCGGTTTGAGAAACTGCGGGACGATCACCAGCGAACAATGCAGCCAGTGCCGCTGGCAAGCGCGACGGTAAACGTACCAGGAGCGCCAGCCGGGTAATCTAGTGTGCCAACCAAACCCTTATAACGATGGCGCAAAGGGACTGGGCGGACGTAAGTCGCCATCCGGCACCGGATCCGGGTCTTGAATGGGACCTGGGGCACGATCAGGCGCTACCGGCTGCGATGCTACCGGGATATCGCGCACGCGTGACCGATCTTGCGTTCGCGTCTCAACAGCCGCCGCGCGATCGCCGATCAGCTCGACACGCCGTGCTTGCATGATGTCGTTAAGAGAATTGTCGGAGAACTCGACATACAAGCCCGCTTCTGCCGCGACTTTCGCGGCTTCCCGTTGCATTTCGACCGGCCCTTGCAGCTTGAGTGCCGGTCCGAACTTGGCGTGCGCGAGGCGCAAAGCCGCTTCAACTGCAGCACGATCCGTTTGCAGCACGCGTACCGCGAGGCCGTGATCCCGAACCACGCTGCGCCCATCGTGCCGATAGGTCACGGCGCCGTCCCGATGCACTTCGTAGCTCAAGTACGGCGCCCGGTAAATGATTTGGTTGTCGTAGCCTGATCCGCTCGGATCTTCTGCGTCCTCTCCTGTGGACGCTTGACTTTTCCTGCGCGCGTGCTCTTCGCCAGCGGCTGTGATCCAATTCTCTTCAGGTTGAGGTGCTTCCGAGATCGTTGGACGCATCCGGCGCAGCTCGACCAATGCGCGGGTGTCGCCGGCTTGCGCGCGCGCCTGCAGGAACTCACCAAAGGTCGCGCCATGACGCTGACCATACTTCGCTTTCAACCCTTCGCGCTCGAGTTGGATCTGACCGCGCAATGTCTGTTCTGCGTCTGCCTTGGTCATTCGGGCGATCGACGCCAGCGCGCGCCGGCCGGACGGCCGCAAATCAAGATGGTTGCGTGCCGCGTCGCGAGCGACATTGAAAGTCTGTTTGATTTGAGCGCGGCGTGATTGTTCGCTGGATTGCTGCGTCGCCATGGCGTCCTGGCGCGCGCGCCGGAAAACGTCCCGGTCGATCGTGTACTCGCGCCAGAGTGCGGCACGTGGAAGCTCGCGGGCTAAGGGGAAGGCAGCGCCCGACATCTGACGCTGGTACGAACCGCCAAGGATCTCGGATGCGTCGCGCCAGGGCAGATGCAGTTCCTTGGTCAAGAAATCCGAGACGTTCAAATGCCGGGCACCAGCGCGGATTCGACTTGCGCCATCGCGACCCACCGTGATCCCGTATTTCTCCGGCCGCACGCCGTGAGAGTGCGACAGCTCAGCAAGCAATCGATGGGGATCCAAGTTCGCGCGAATGTCAGAGTACTCATCGCGGGCGGAACGTTGGGCGATATGTTCGCGCTCGTCGCGCATACGCTGCGACAGAACGCTATCGGCACGTCGACCGGTTGCCCTTACGCCTGGTCGCTCGCGATGGCGATTCCGTCGCAGGCTATCCGTTGGTACGGTGCGTTCGTGCTCCAGCTCGTGAAGTGCATGATCCGGCACCAGCACTGCACGTCGTGGGGCGAAGCGGTCCACAGGGACGCCGGACATACCTCGCATACCGTTGAAGGCCGAGGACGGCGTTCCTTGGGAATCTGGGAGAGCGCCATGCTGCCGGTGTTCGGGAATAGTTCCGCGGGATTCGCCGGGGATGTCGCGCCGGGAATCGGGCGGGAGGCCGCCGAGGCTTCCCGATCCGGGGCCGCGTGGAAATCTGGCGTCGAGCTGGGGATCGACTCGAGATCCGACTCCGGCGCTTCTGTCGAATTCATATAGTCGTCCATCGCCGCGAACACGTCCGTCGCCGGCGTCGCGTTCGCCGATTCCTCGTGCTTTGCCTGGTGCATATCCCTCTGGTTGTCCGCTTGATTGTCGTCCTGATCCTGACTCATGATAATCATCCAAATGTTTTGAATAGAACGCGTCACGCCGCTGTTCAAGCATGGCCACGCGTTCATTGAGGGATGCCGCTCGATAAGCGGGGAAACTTTTGGTGTTGCCGTTATTCAGATATTTCACTTCGAGCGCACGGGTTTGCTTCCACTGCGCCAATGCGTCGAGATAGCGTGCGTCGGTCTCACGGGCCCTGCCAGTTGCTTCATACGTCACGGAAACGTCTGCCGAGAGCTGCGATAATTTGTCTTGCGTGGGCAGTTCGATGAACGCACGTGAAAAGACCCCTTCTTTCAGATTGACACCCTTCAGCGCATCCTGAGGCTTCACGTTCGCGTACTCGTTGTCGCGCCCTTCATTGCGTAGCCGCGCTTCACCGTGCTCAGCCAAGAGAGCCAAAAAATCGTCGTAGCGCTCGATCTTCCGATCCAGCATCGCATTCAGAACCGTCTCTTTGATATCGCGGCTCGCAGGCTTAAAGAGGTCGCCCTTGTAACGGCTGATCATTTCAGACTCGCTTGTAAATCCCGTGCGCCGATGATCCTTGGGACTCGCCAAACCGTACTTCGCGTTCACGTGTTCCTGAAATGCCTCGATGTACTGAATGTTTGATTTGTAGAAGCCCAGCGCTTCAAGGTGACCGCCCGAAATCAGATTCAGCTTCGGAATAACGATATGAATGTGCGGCTTTCGTTCAACCAGCGCGCCGGCACCGTCAAGATAGCTTTTGACCTTCGGAAGATGCGCTTCCGCATAGAAATTGAACTCTTCAGGGAGATACGCGACGCCGACGAATTTTCGGAAATCTTCAGTGATCGCTTCCAGCGTTTCGCGGCTTACGTTATCTTCTTTAAAGCTCATCGTGACCGACAAATACCGGTCGACATTGGGCGCGACGTCGATGGACTGGATAATCGAATCAGTTAATTCCAGGTCGCCGGCGAGAACCACGCGCTCGTCCATCTCGTCGCGTTCCAGTTCGCGGCCAAGCTTGCGGCCTTTCTCGAGATATTCCTTTACGCCATCGTGCCGCCCCTTCGCCCTAAGCAACATTTTGCAGGTGCGCCTTTAAAAGCAGTTCAATGCTTTCCAACGCATCGAGGGCCGCGAGATAGGTACTTTCCGTCGCGCTACTATCCAAACGCGCTGCGTTTAACACATGGGCGATCTGATTCAGGTTGTTGCCGGATTTATTGACGACCAGCAGCGCACGCTTTTTGTCGATGCTCAACGGTTGACGCGCAACGATCCGCGTGCGGTTGGTCAGTACACAATCACGAAAAAATTCAGACGCGCTCATGCCGGATGCTCCAACTTTTGCCAGATACGCACGGTGTTCCGCATCAGTCAGCCGAAATCCGACCCGCTTGGCCAACTGTGTCTCAGCTGCCATCGCACGGCGTCCACGCTTAGTGGATTTAGCGGCGTGGCTCATTTCAGACGCGTCCCATGTTGACTTCGCGAATGCCTTTGGCGTCCCGTCGCGCGATCGCTGCAAGATTCATCCACTCGCGCAAAACCTCAACATCCGGCATGCCACGCAATGTCCATCGGGGATGATTGACGTCGCTGCTCTCGACAACCAGCGTCCCGAAGCCCATTAGCCGTTCCCACCAGCTGCTCACGCACTCGACGTTCTGGACGCGATACATTTCAACGCTCGCTACGCGTCGGCTCAAAATGCCGTAGCGCATGGTCATGCGAACGCTATCGATCACAATTTGTGTTTGCGCCGTCGTGGCAGCACGCAGGCCGATAGCGATAGCAATCCCGACCGTCCCCGATATCAACAAAAAGAACGGAATTAGCGTGGGCCACGCGGCGGACTTCCACACAACGGCCAAACCCGCGATCGAGGCCAATGCGCACTTCAAATAAAACGGCAGGTTCACGGCCCAGTTCGGCGATCCGAGAAACTCGACCACTGTTGGCTGATCGATCGACAGCGGAATTGCGATAGCGCGAACGTTTGAGCGAAGATCATGGTCGGTTCTTTTCATCGTTTAACTCTTCACTGAGCGATACCCTGAGATAACTCCGCTTCGTCATACGCACGAACCCACTCGTCTCCATCGCTTGGCATCGGTGCGCCCGCGTCGGTTTCTCCTTCCGGGTGAGCGTGACCACGTGGTGCGCCAATCATTTCGAGCGATTCGACAACGATTTCAGTGGTGTACCGGTCCTGGCCATTGCTGGACCATTTGCGCGTGCGCAGCCGACCGTCGATATAGATGCGAGAGCCCTTCGCTAAAAAGTCCCGTGCAATTTCGGCATAACGTCCGAAGAACACAAGGCGGTGCCATTCCGTGGCCTCTTTCATGGTGCCGCTCGCTCGGTCCTTAAAGTAGTCGGTCGTCGCGAGTCGACAATTGGCGACGACCCCTGCACTCAGGTCCTTCACGTCCGGGTCGGCGCCTAGGTGGCCAGTCAGCGTTACTCGATTTACCATGACTTACTCCTCGATAAATAGGTTGGTGAAACTACTTTTGCGTGAGGGGGACGTCTTCTTCACGCGGTACTACGGGATCCCGATTTGCCCAACGGGGCAACGGTGCGTGCACAGTCCAGGGCTTCGATTCGGCGTATGCGCTGAACTGCTTGCGGTTGAAGGTGATCGTCCAGAAATCAAGCTCCGGGCGCAGTTGCCGTATGTAGAGGTACGCCAAAAACCACCCTTCTCCAGCTCGCGCCATATCCGCCCACCGGCTGGCGTGGATATCCGACGAGTACGCTTCCCAAGCCACGCCCACCGCATCGGCGGGCCACGTTTCAATTTCTGCGTAAAACGCCTGCAGGGTGGCGATCGTAGCGCGCTGCGCGACAGACCATGCGTGATCGGCGAGGGCGTGCGCGTCAAACTCGAATCCCGCGCCTATCGCGTCAAATTGGAATGTCATCGCGGTTCGGTCTCAATGAATCAACGCCCAGACGCCGGCAAGGGTTGCGGCGCCCGCCAGCGCCGCACTTGCGAGTGCGACCGCAAACAGCTCGATGAGCCGGCGAGTATTGCTATCCCGCACGGTCCCTCCAATCGACGCGAGCGTGAGGTCCACCTTGGCCAATATGCCGCCGAGTGAGTCCGCAATGCGCCGTTGGGTGGCAATGCTTGCTTGGGCAGAAAGCTCCGCGATCGCGCCCTCGCGTGCATTGGCAAAGTCACTCGATACCTTGAGCAGGTCGGCAATACGGCCGCTCAATCGTTCGTCAGATGTCTGAATGATTGCAGCGAGATCGCTTACCGACTTGTGCAGCGTATGAACGTCACCCAATATCTCCGCCATGACCTCATCGCGAACGTGGGGAGATAGCGGATCTCGCCGCACGCGAGCGTTTGGCTCGCCGGTTTCACTCATCGCGCGCACCAACAGCAATCGTCATGGCCGGACGAACGATTGCTTCAAATACAGCGTCGAGCTCGGCGTTGACGCGTAAGGCCAAGCGACGCAGACCTAAAAGAGCGACAAGCCGGTTTTTCTCGGAACTGGCTGGGGTTTCTGCAATTGCTGATTTGTAGTCGGTTGGGTCTGTCAACACGGCATCCATGCTGCGGCCAGCTTCGGCGGCATACTTATAGACGTCGCTTTGGTAGAGCACTGCGTCACGATCCAGGCGAAACGACCTTTTCAGGTTATAGAAGCTGAAGATTGAGCTGAATTGGCTTTCTTGAAATCCGAGCACTCGATCGACCTGATTGAAGACCACAACAATTTTCTCGCGGGCAATACCCATGTTCGCGAGATTTAAGAGGGTGGCAACGGTGTCGCGTTGCTGTTTTTCCGCGCTGACAACGGGCACGACGAACAAATCAAAATCGTCATGCGAACCGTCGTATTCGCTCATCAGCGCGACGAAGGACTCGACATTGGATGCGCCTACGTCAACCACCACGTTATCCCCCGACAACAAACGAGCTTGCAATTCCGAGAACTGCCGACCTCGAAATTTTTCGTCAGTCTCCTGTGCGCCATCGTCAGCATTAATTGATTCAACGGCGATGACCTTGGCATCGCGAACACGCGGCGCTAGCAGATGCCGCGCAATCGTGCTCTTGCCGACGTTGCCCGAAAAATTGATTACGGCGATATTCATGGTCGTTCCTTAATTAAGTGTGGTTTATCGCGCGACGCTCGGTGCGGTTTGTTTCGCGACGTCGCGCTCAGGATTGCGCTGTGGTTTTGGCGCTTGTGCGATTGCTTGACGGGCCTCGCGGTCAACATCGACTTGAGCCAGGCGCGTATCAATCGCCAGCTTCAGATCTCGTGCGGGCGAGGGCGCCTTGTGCTGCTCCGTCTGCACTGCAATTCCGGCTTGAAGACGCTCGGCCAGCCGATCCATCACCTCCCGCACGACGTTATCTGGCTGACCCGCTAGCGCTTTCTCAACCTGTTCGCGCAAGCCCGCAACGTTCATTGCGTAAGCGGTCGAGTCCTGAGCGTCCGGAGATTGTCTTTCCTGCTTCTGGATGTCCCAGACGTTGAGCCGCGTTTCGATTTGCTCGACTCCTACTACCTTGCCTTCAGTATCTTTGATCGACCGATTGACGGTGACCGGGCGCGAGCCGAGGTTTTCAAGCGTGAGTGCGTCACCTGACTCAGCGCCCGAATCCCGGATAGCGCGTTCCAGATCCTTACCCCATACCGTCTTTGTGGCGCCGTCGGATTCGCGATATGAGACGTAGTAACTGTCAGCGTTGTCCTTGTCGTGCTTGTACGGTGCTGCGCCATGCGCTAAGAGCACGTTTTGATTAGGCTGTACCGGGGCCGGGCGTATTTCAGGAACAATTGGCTCGGCCGATGCTGAAATTGCGGTCGGCTCTGTCGATCTAACAGAAGGAGTCGGAGCGGTGGGCTCTGAAGGGGTAGGAGTGGCCGGAGAAGCAGACGCGGCCTGTGAGAGTGTGTCCACTGGCGCCGCAGCGGTGGACGCAGCCGCACTAAGGTTGTCCACTCGACGCTCGGGCGGCTGCTTGGCTCTCAGTTCAGTTGTAGGTGCCGCTGTCGGTGGCGACTGCGGTCGCGAAGCGTCGGGGACACGTTGACCGGCGGTGATGGTCAACGTGTCGAGCTCGCGGCGTGCCGCTTCGAGCATCGCGCGGTCTTGTTCTTTCGGCTCGAATCCGTGGGTTTTGATTCCCGCAAGCTGGGCTTCCATCCATGCGTTGCGACGGAACGGTTCGCTTCCCTTGAGCGTGATCTGTTGCCAGCCCTTCGCTTGCGCAACGGTAACCATGTCTGCTGCCGTGCCGCGATCGTCTTCACGTGTTGCCAGGCGCGGGCCTTTGTCGGTGAACTTCGGCTCATGCTTATCGGCGTTGCTTGGATCCTTCTCATCAAAGCGCCAGAAATCGCCATCGCGCACGACGTAGCGGGATGCAATTGCCTCAGGCACGGCGTAGCCGTCCTTCGTCATGACAGCCGGTGAAGAAATCTCGTTAGCGCTGCCCGTGCGCTCACGGCCGACAAGCGATCGCGTAAAAGCGTCTAGCAGACGCGCGCCGGCATTGCGGCGCGGGATCTTTTCCTCAGCTTCGCGGCGCTTCTCGGAATCCGGCACTTGATTGGGCAAGATCTGGCGCGTGGGGGCTGGTACCGCTTCGATGGCGTTTTCCTCAACGGCCTCGCTGTCGTGCGCCGCGTTTGGCGCTTGCGGCGTCGACACTGTAGTTGCGGCGGCGGACAGATCCGCCGGCGCGCTAACAGGTGTGACCGCAGCCGGGGCCTGCGCTGCGCTATTTGCGGCCGACGTGGGGCTTTCGACTTTGATATCGCTGCGTGCGTTAAAAGTTCGCAACGCCTCGCGCTCCAGACCGTAATCGACCTGCGACAAAGCTTCTCGGTACTGCGGCATATGCATGTTGTCAACAATCGTCTCGAACGCCTTTTCACGCACCTGCGGATCTGCGATTAGCTTCAGATCTTCCGAGTCTCCCGACGCCCATACTCGATAGGCTCTCTCGCTGCCGAGATCAGACAACACACCGACAGCCAACATGCCATCGCCGCTATGGCGAGACGCGATCCGCTCCTCAGGGGCCTTTATAGGTTCCGACACGTTGCTCGGGGCACGGCCGACGCCTTGAGCGGTTAGCCCTGCGGCGCGTACTGTCGGAGTTGCTGTGCTGGCACGGAGAACTTCTGGTGACGACGGTTCGGGCATTGCTCGACCATCCCGAGCACGCGCGAAGAACGCGTCACGAGCCGCCTTGATGGCGGTTATTTCTGACGCGTCAGACGCTTCTTTGCTAGCATCGTGGCCTGCGCGTGATGAATCGATGGGTTTATTTTCAGCCATGAGTGATTTCCTCTTGAATAGGCGAACGAGAGCCACGGGCCGCGCTGGCCTGGCTACCTGTGTCCGCGAAGTTGAATCGCTTGCCGGTTAGTTCCAGCAAGTCGGCATAGACGCCTTCGGCGAGCACGGCCGCGAGCGCGACTGACACCTCGGCATCTCGCATCGCAACGAGATCCGTCGCCCGCGCGACGCGCGTTCCGTCCTCACGCCGTACTGCGGTCGCGGCGCGACGCTTTGCCTGCCATTCGATCGGATCAATTACTGGCACATCGCCTGTGCAGAGCTCGTTCGCGCCTGCGGCCGCCTTAAGCTGCGTCTCGGTCGGCAGGTCTTCGCCAAGACCGCGCAACGACGGGCTCATTTCCTTGAGTCGGTCCACAAACACCGGATCGTTGTAATAGAACGCTTTCTTACAGCGGATCGGCTTACCAAAGCCGAGCAAGATTTCCTCGTCCTGTCCCATCTCTTCGAGCTCTTGCGGCATCATCAGCGCGCGCTTCTGATCCGAATGATTCTCACCGCGCGGCTTACCGGGCGTCCTGCTTTTTGAAATCGACGTTTCCGTGAAATAGCCCAGTGCGTCGGACAGATCCTTCGCTTCCTGATGATCCTTAGGCGGATAAACCACCTTGGCCGCGTGGTTCACGACGAGCGTGCGCGTACCTTCCTTGCCATACAACGACGGGCGTTCCATCTGTGACACCGCCTGGATAATCGTGAGCAAGCGCAGGTCATAGCCCGCAATGAACGCGTTCGACGTATCGATGATGTTCACTCGGCCAATGGCCGTGAACTCGTCGAGCACCAGCGTGCATTGATATTTGAGCGACGCGTCGTGCTCGGGCAGCACCGAAGTGTTCAGATCGATCAGCTGTGAAAAGAACAGGTTCACGAGAAGCGCTGCGTCCTCGAGCCGGTTTGGTTGGATCCCGATATAGATCGTCATGCGCTGGCGGCGCACTTCGTTGATGTCAAAGGACGAATGGCTGGTCGCCGCGTCGACGATCGGGTTATCAAAAATCAGCAACGGCGCATTGAAGGTCGACAAGATCGAAGACAGAACCTCGTCGCCGGACGCCAGGAAACGGTTCAATGCACCGGTACACGCCTCAGACAGACCTTTAGTGGCCCGCAACTGCGCGATGTGCTCCTTGATCGGTCTCCCCATGCCGGACGACTGACGGAAGATCTCGCCAAGCGTGCAATAGCGCTCTGTGCTCGCCGTCTCCATGAGATACAGGCTTAAGCCCACGAACAGGTTGCGCGCTAGGTCATTCCAGAACTTGGTTTTGGCCTCGACGTTGGTTGGATAGAACTTAAGGCCAATCGCCTGTACGTCGCCAATGCGAAGATGCTCCGGGCGATGAGCGATCGAGTCGAACACATTCCACCCGTGCGACTTGCCATCTTCCGCAAAGGGAGCCCACAGGAATACCTTCTGCCCATACTTTTGTCGGTAGGCGGACGTGTACTTATAGTTCTCCAGCTTCAAGTCCAGGACGACCATCGAATCCGGATAGGTGAGGAGATTCGGGATCGCTACGGCCACGCCTTTTCCCGATCGCGTAGGCGCGGCGAGCATGATAAATTGCTGGCCCGGAAAAGTCAGATATTTGCCTCGATACTTGCCGACGATCAGCGCGGGCTTGCCGTCTTCGCCATCGAGTAATCCGGTCTTGCGGATTTCATGCGCCTTCGCGAACCGAGCACTGCCATGAAGCTCGCGTTTGGCCGTACCGAACGCAGCAAAGCAAGCAGCCGTGATCGCACCAACGGGAATGGCCATCGACACAAACGTACATGCGGCAAGCGCTTTCTTGACGGCAGGTACATCGCCATAGGCATGCCAGTAGTCGCGCAACGTAAAGATGCCAACCACCGACGACGGCAAGTGCTGCATTTTTGCGAAGAGCGCAGCGCCCGCGTACTGGCCGCCCACCGCAACGGCCGCAACGCCGGCGGCTGCAAGTGCGCTCACGAGGATCTTTGATTGAATCGTCATGTCCGTGACCTAAACGCAGCTGACTGCATCGCCGGGACCAAACATCCGAGTGGTCCAATCACCGGCTGCGACCAACCCGGACGCAGCGTCAATTGGAAACACGGGCATCTTGCATCGGTCATTTATGCGAGCCCCCGCAAGAGCTTCCACTTCTCCACCGGGTCGTAGTGGATCTGGGTCAGGCGTTTCCGTTCCATGAAGAGCACGACGTCGATGGTGGTCTTCACCTCATGCAGGATGTAACTCCAGTCGAGCGTCTGGCCAACCTGGCTTGCCTTGACCAGTGTCGCGATTCGCGAGAAGGCAGACGCGCAATCGTTCGCATGCACGGAGGTCATGCCGCCATCGGTACCGGTATTAAGCAGCGTGAGGTAATCCCACGTTTCATCGCCGCGCAGCTCGGTCAAAAACACGCGGTCGAATTTCATGCGCAACGTCGAGCGGACGATTTCTTTCGCCGGCAAGCTGTCGCTAAAGAACATGTGCACGTGGTTGGGATGGTTCGGCAACGACAGTTCGTGCGTGTCTTCGATCGTGCCAATGCGCGTGGTGGGTGGCACGAGATCGGCCAACATCTTCATGAGGGTCGTCTTACCGGACCCGACACCACCAACCGTCACGATGTTGAGCTTGTGCTTGATCGCCAGCTCGAATAGCCGCGGAACGTTGCGCGTTGCTTTCGCCGCAAGCATCTCCAGCTCGAAGGGCGCAAGCGTGACGCCGGCCGGCACAAATTCGATGGGTGCAGCATCCCGAACACCGTCATCCAACAAGCCAGGCATACGCCGTACAGCAGCCGATCCCGCAAGCACCGACGGAGATACATCCACGAACCCTGTCAGCGTGCCCGCACGAACATAATCGTCTTTGGAAAAGCGAACCGTGCTCGGAATTCGGATGGTCATCGAGACTGTGCCCGGCTCACACGCGGGCGCAGTCATGACCTGGCCGCGTTCGCCGTCGGGCAAGCGCACTGGCTTGATTGGCGCGAGGGCTGACAAAGGCGGGGACGCCTTGTTGTAGATCGTCAACGCGTCCGCCAGCTTCTTGCAAAGATCGAACGACAGGGCGGGCGCTGCGTGTTGCTGCCATCCATCGACCGTCTCGGTCCACATCTCATGTGGACGGTTGATCGTCACTTCTGTGACACCTTGGGTCGCCATTTTTTCGGCAATGCCGGTTGAACCAAGATAGCTGCGGACTGTTTTGCTCGAATCGAAATGGGTCGATGCAGTATGGATTGACGCAGCATGGGCGGACCCGACATTACTGCTGGTGTTCGAGGTCATAGACGCTCCTGAAGTCCACATCGCGTGCCACGAAAATGTTCAACGCGGAACCCTGATTCGAGTACGCGGTCGGCGGGATATCGATGGTGTTTTTGAGGGTGTCGTCAGCCAGGCTTTGCCCAGCCGACGAGGTGTTCGAAAACTGAATCTGGTTGTTGCCGCTGCCAAGCGACCGGTTGCTCGCGGCCTGCCCAAAGTCGCCAATGAGGCTCACCATGATGGCGCCGCCGAAACGATCCCAGAAATGGGTATCGACGTAGGCATTAAGTCCGCTTGCGCCAAGCGAATCCGAGCCCGGCGAGTCCAATGGAATGGTGACGCCATTGGGCATATCGATGCGTGACCACAGCACGAAGATGCGCGCCTGACCCTGCATGAGCGAGGTGCGCTGTTCACCGGTAGCTTCGCTGCCACGCTCGATCAGGAGTGTTTGACCGTCTGCTGAGTACACGTCCTTGGTAACGATGCAGGAAGTCGCGCCAGGATAGGTTGTAACGATCTTGGTCCTCTGACCGCACGGGATGATGATCCCCCGCTTGAGCAGATAGTCCAGATCAGGGAGAAAGCTCGCTTTGACGCTGGCTAGCGCCGAGGGCGTGAGCCGGTCATCCAGACCGCCGGTGACGCCGCGCGCGACAACAGGGACGAGACTTGCGCCCTTGCCACTGCTACTTCTGGTGTCATTCGGAGCGCCACTGCCGCCATTGTTCAGCAATACATCTCCATCGAGACGTCGCTCCGCAACGGTCTCCACGTGTGGCGCGGGTTGTGCCGCCGCGCCCCCACGCGCGCCAGTGCTTGTTATCGCGACAGCACTCGCGGGCGCGCCGCTCGGCACGGGCATCGATGCGGCTGACTGCGCGGCCGCAATGGACGCTTGCTCGGCCGCTGCGGCTTTTTCGCGCTTCAAACGGTCCGCATCCACTGCAAAATCGTGTCCAGTATCAGCGCCCATTTCCTTCGGTGCTGCGCGCGAATCAGCCTTGGCCTGGTTGTGCTGGTCCTGCAAACGCTTGGCGAACATCGCACCACCTAATGTCACGGTCGCCAAGGCGATCACGGCGATCGCCACAGCGGTCAACTTGTTGACATTCGCTTTCTTGCGCGTCTGCTTGAGGTTCGGCATCCCGCGATCGCCGGCCATACCACCCGTGGCCCCAGCGCCCGCCTCTCCCGATATCGATGACATCCCTGAAGGATTTCCTTCGCCGTCGTGGCCATGACCTTCACGTTCCGAGCCAGATTCGATTCCGTTCATTACTGATGCTCCTTCGTGATGCGCACGGTGCCGGGAACCGTGGTGCCGGTCGTGTTGAACTGACCGTCGGGCGTGTAGCCGTTGTTGCGCACCCCCAGCACTGACTGCCCAAGGCGCAACATGAACTTGGCCGCCGTCTCGTGCACGACAACCGTGTCACCATCCACATGCGAATTCACCAACGCTTCCGATCCGTCTGGAAGCACGCGATTGATGTCCGGCAAATCACGTGTCGTGGCGTATCGGAAATACGTGAAACGACCGTCGTCCCACATCGACGTAGGCGCAAGCACGGTATCGCCCTGCATGTCGAAGTTCTCGTTTGCGTGAACGGAGGTTGCCGCGCTGCTACGCGCGCGGTCGGCGGCCAGCGCCTGTTTCTTGGCCGTCGCCTGCGCCTCACGCGCTCGCGTGTCCGGATAGGTGAAATTGAGCGACCACACAGCAGCCTCGCCACGATCTGCGGTGACGAGCTCAACCGCATAGCGTCGGCGATCAGTGACCAAAATCAAATTGGTATCCGCATGCGCCTCCGTGGGCTTGAACAAAATCCAATTGCTCTTCGCACCCACTTTCCAGGCCTTCGAATCGCCCATACCCATCCCGGATGCAGGACCATCGATCACCTCGCCGGGCTCCAGCTGGATAAGTGTTGCGGTACCAGCCCGAAACGGCACGCGATAAACTTCCGTCGAATCGAACACAGCACAGCGAATATGGGCGTCCGTGCCACACGGTCCAGGTGTCGTCAACGCGTGAGCAGGGAGCGCGCACACAGCGGCCGCGATCGCAGAGGAGGTGGCCAACGCATGTGCGCTGCACCCCAACTTCAATATGAACGTCATTGCGCGGTACCTCGCTGAACGGCGGCACCGGCGGCCGCAGGTGGCACCGGCTGAATGCCAGACTGTGCGGGGGGCAGGGGCGTCAGCGTGTCAGACGCGCGCGTCCAGTCTCGATCAACGACATAACTGGTGACACGAAACCCTGTCGGGTCCATCTCCAGCTCACTGGCTTTTTCCGGAAGGTGATCATGGCGATAGGCGATAGTCGCCACCCAGTACTCCGTCTTGGGCGGCATGCTGCCGCTCAATGAGATGAGCTTGCGTGAGAAGAACACCTGCGCTGTGCTACCGACAAACGTGATCGCACCCACGCGCGCGATCACACGGTACTGGTCCTTAAGCACCTTTTGCGGGGCGTTAGCCAGTGAGTACATCGAGATGAACTGGTCACGCTCCTTGTCAGCTGACATGAGCTTGACGGCATCGAACATGTCCTGGATCGTTTCCCAGTCGTAGCTCTCGCGCATCTCGACATAACGGCGCAAATCGGCGCGATCGTTTTTTTCGGTGAAGATCTCCCGATTGTTGGGGCTCACATTCAGCACGTCGACCACCCCGGTCGTATCGTTCATGCGCAACACAGCAGGTGGGTTGGGTCTCTTCAGTTGTACTAAAGCTGCCGAACCAATAATAGAAACAACCGCAATTGCGCCAGCGCCGATCGCAACGCGCCACGCGAGTTTGGTTTGCCTGGCCTGTTGCTCCTGCTTGGACGCTTCAAACTTCAACGCTTGTTGCAAGTACCAACGTCCGGTCGCAATGGCAGAGCCATTCTTTTCGGTAGGCTCTGTCTCGCCGGAACCAGGTACCGCAACGGCTTGGTCACCCATCACGAGCGCGGACGCGTGCGGGCGCTTGCGTTTTGAAAACATGATCATGCTCCCTTTGACGCAGTCGACAACGGCGCAGCGGATGACGACACTGACGGCGGATGATTGACAGGGACCCACGCGCCCGATGGCTGCGGTGGCTGCGGCGGCGAACACCCTGCCAAAAGCACCACGAGAAGTATGCAGATTGAAACGGCTTTCATTGGTCAGCCCCGACATTGCGAGGCGCCGGTGCGGCCGTTCGACACGTGAGGCATGTTGGTCCAGCTAAGCGGCCAGATACATTCATCTCAATCTCCTTAAGCGACTTGAATATCATTTATCGCGAGGCAGGCGACTTACGTCACCGCCCTGCATACAGGCAATAGAAAACGTCTTACTCTCCACCGCGCTGCAGCTCTTCGCCCGCAAGTAATAGATGGCCTGTCGACTTGTCGATCACCACAGGAATTTCTCCGCCTACGCCTGCGTGTAG
Organism: Burkholderia sp. PAMC 26561; assembly: GCF_001557535.2. Classification (NCBI taxonomy): domain Bacteria; kingdom Pseudomonadati; phylum Pseudomonadota; class Betaproteobacteria; order Burkholderiales; family Burkholderiaceae; genus Burkholderia; species Burkholderia sp. PAMC 26561. The sequence continues at coordinate 35,790 of NZ_CP014309.1, read as the reverse complement.
CACCAAGCGATCGCCAACCATGTCAGCGGTGAATTGATCGAATTGCCCGGCCATCAAAACGCTAGGCTCTTTGATAATGAATACGTCTCCGTGCTTTTCGATCGTCAGATCGGGGCCTTGCCCAGCGACTTTCGTCCAGTGGCCGAGGTACTCCTCACCCGAAGACTTCCCGCACGCGGAGATCAACAGTGGAAAGAGCGCTGCGATAAAAAGCTTTTTCATTTTTGTTCCTTCAAAGTGTTAGGCGCAGCCGACGTCTTGTCGTTAGCCGCGCGTCGTGACTACTGCGGCGCTTGCGAGGCGCTTCCCATCAGCGTGTTCTTGAAGGTGTCGGCGTCCTGTTTTTCCGCGAGCTTTTCTTCAGCCTGCTGCAGCTGACCCACCAGGTTGAGCTTGGTCTGTTCGTTCTGGATCATTGCGTTTTCACTAAGCAACCGATTTTGCAAATCAGCCTTCGCCGCAGGGTCCTGCGTCAGGTCAGACTGCTGCATCAGGTTCTGGATGTTCTGCAGGCGGTCGGCCGACGCCTGATAGGCCTGCGTTGCCATCGCTTTGTTGGTCGCGAGCGTGTCGTTGTAACGCTGCTGAGAAGGTGTGGTTGCGGTCATAGCTTCCTGGCTTTCGATCAGCTGCGCGGCGCTGCTTAACCCTTGCAATTGACCGGACTTGACCTGGCTATAAACCGATTGCCACTGGGAAGGCAAATAGCTCGTCAATGACGGGTTGTTCAGGATCTGCCCGAAACCACGATTTCCAGTCAGTGCGTGGTATTGATCCGTCATGGTGACAAGCTGCGATTGAAGGTTTTTCGCCATAAGCAGGTCTTGCGCAAGTTCGCTTGTGCTGATGACAGGGATACCCTGTGCATGCGCGGGAGCAAATTGTCCCTCGATAGCAAGGACGCAACCGACGAGCGTCACCATCTGCCGGAATTTACTAGTTCGAGTTTCGATGTGTATAAGCATGAATACCCCTGAAATGAATTACCCGTCGATCGATCCGCCGGCAGCACGGCCTGTCAGCTGCTTCGCAGCCCTGTATCCCGAGCTGATGCCTTTTCCAACACTCTTTCCGGCGAACCTGGCCGGGCCGCCGGCGTGTTGTGCCATCGCCGAGATTCCGACACCACCCGCCAGTGCAGAGGCCAGCGCAGGCAAGTTCAGCGATACGACGATGAACGTGATCCCCATCATGGCAAGCTTGGCCGTGGTAGGAATGTCCGTCAGGGACCCCGCTGGTACGCTCGCGGTTGCGAACTTGACCTCAATGGCGCCGGCCGCCGCAAAGAGCGCTGTCAAGAACGCGTAATTGAGGCATTGCGCGGTCCATGCTTCAAAGAACTTGCGCGTTGCAGGAAAGAGCGCCGCCGCGATGAACATCGGTCCCAAAGCAAGCAACAGCCCAAGCGCGAACTTCGCAAGAATCAGATAGGCGGCCGCAAGCGCGAGAAAGGGGAGGGCGACCAATATGATCAGTAACGCGTTGGCGCAGGAAGCAACGTAGCCACCAACGTTGAACGGGCTCAAAGGCGCAAACAGGTTGTTGATCGCGGTGAGATAAGACGACAGCAAGGTGTCCAGGGCCGTACCTGTCGAGGGGCTATTCGTCAGCGCCTGAGCGATGTCGTCGCCGACGCCATTGAAGAATGGCACCACATACTCGGTGTAGTACTGGATGTTCATCCCGGCGGTGATGATGAGTCCCCATGCAGCGAACCGCATGAAGAAGTCGATCACCGGCTGGTCCGTCGCACCACGCCAGTAGGAGGTCATGATCAACAACATGTAGACGCCGAGGCCAGCCGCGACCAAAGGGCTGATCAACGTGATCAGGTTGGCAGAGCCCGTCATGATCGTCTGGTTGACGGTCGTGTCGAACATGGTCATGAGGGGCTGGAAAATGGCGACATTGATCGGCGCAACGCTCATGATGTTGCTCCCTCTTCAAGACTCGCTGCATAGGTCGGGCCATGCGAGGGGTCTATGGCATGCCGATCGAACCTGGCAGCCTTCTTCTTGCCCTTGCGCCGTGATTGAAAGACCGCCATACACTTGTCGATATCAGGCCCATATTCCGCCCATACTTCGTCCCAAATTGGGATGTTGTCTGTTGTGCCGGAGAGAACTGCAAGCGCGTCTGACATGCCGTATAGGTCAAGCGTGGCGAAGACTGATTGATTACTCTGTTTGATGAGAAACGTCCGCGATTCCTTGTCGAGGCTCTTGAGGACGTCGAACTCCTTTCGGTTCATGTTGCACACCTCGTAAGCCTCGAAACGCGCGTCCGGATTCGGCAGATAGATCTTGGTGGCCGTCTGCTGTTGAATTGCGGCAAAGATCGGGCTCGCAATGGCATCTTCCGGCGACTGCGATACAAGCAGCACAAACTCTTCAATCTTTCGACCCGTCTTGAGCGACTTTAAAATTAACTCTTGCGTCACGGGGTACTGCGCTGGCAACCAGAATTCTTCGACGATCGTCACCAGCAGGCCGCCGTTCTCCTGCATCAGCTTTTTGAGGTAGAAGAGGTAGGCAAGGACCGGCTCAGTTGGCTGGTAGTTTTTTTGCAGGAAGTCGGTGACATCAAAGCCGATGCGGTGCTGCTTCGTCACGTCGATCATCGTGTTCGGCACGTTGTCGAGCGCCCACGCGAATTCGCCGCCGGCCGCATGGCACCACTTCGACAGCCGCGTCCAGAGCGAATTGGGCGTGCCGTCATCCGCAATGTTTTCGAGCAGACGGCTGAACACGCGATCTTCGACCCGCTCGATCGCATAGATGGCGTCGACCGCGTTCTTGACTTTGACCGCATCGGCGTCATTAATCTGTCCGGCCGCGTCACGCCCGCACGACCTCACCAAGCTGTACAGGAACTGCAGGTTCGCTTCGGTGGGCGGCAGTTCAAAAGGCGCAAGCCCCGTTTCGACACCGGCCTTCAACGGCAGATACACACCGCCTAAGTTACGAATAAAGATCTCCATGCCTCGGTCGAGGTCAAGGGCGAAGATCTTCGGATCGAACCGCTCGAGAAAACCGACGAGCGACAGCTGCAGCGTGGTCTTACCTGTGCCGGTCGCACCGAGGATCAGGGTGTGACCTGCGAATTTCTCGCCGGTGTTGTCTTGATCAGGCAGCGACGCATGGAAATTGAAGTCAAATCGACCTTTGCCGATGGTCGAAAGCGGCATGACCGCAGTACCGTCGCCGATCGGATTGCCTCGTGCCTTGCCGGTCGAGTAGTTGTGCATGGAGGACGTCGACGCCAGCGTGCGCGTAGACCGCGGACTGGGTCGCGGCTTTTTGGTCGCCCCGGGAACTTGACTAAAATAGGTCACCGGTGCCGACAAAGTCGCAGGCATCCAGCTCACGCCGCATTCATTGAGCGACTGCGCGGCAACGTAGGTCCCGTTTTCGATTGCCTTCTGCGCGCTCGATCCGTACACCACGAGCGCACCATGGTAATCACCGAATGCAAGCTCACGCGCAGCGAGTAGGGCCTGCGCGTGACTCAGGTCGTCAATTTGATGAACGGCCTTGTCTTGCACTGACGTAAGCTTGCCAATCTGTGTTTCGATCTTGGCGTTCGCCTGATGCGTGCCCAGAAATCCGAACGATTGCGTCAAGGTGAACTCGACTGGCACAGTCAGAAGCGAGTTCATCTGCCCCCAGCCGCTTTTCGGCAAGTCTTTCAGGTCATAGCAGACAGCGTATTTGGTGTTGTTGTCGGAGCGCACCTCCAAAACGTCGTAACCAAAGTGCATCCACGCGTTGGGTATGGCCTGGTAGCCGGGCATTTCGGTCACTGGCACCCGACGCTCGACGCCATTGATCAGCTCGCCGATGAATTCAAAGGTTTCAGAAAACATCATGCCGTTGCGCTCGTAAGCGCACAATATTTCCGGGTCGTACGCGCTGAGTGCCTTAACGATCGTCGCCCCAAGCTCTTCGATCTCGGCAACGCCCTCATTGAGGTTGTCGTGCTTGAGCACAACGCTTAGGTAATATGTGTTTTCGAAATAGTCCGTCTTCTTGAATCGCGCCAGATACTGCTCACTGAAATCCATCATGAACGACGAGCGAAACGCGTACGTCTGATCGTGCGCCATGCGCCGGCGCTTGAGCGTCGTTGTCATCGACAGCCGATTGCCTTTGGTCGCGCCAAGCGATGACAAGAAACGGTTCAGAGAATCAAAACGGTTCTCCAGAATGGAGTCCGTTGCCGATTCGAATGGGATGCCCGGCAGACGGATAACGAGCAAGGTTCGGTCGTTGCCGCAACTCGTCACTTGCTCGGAGACGGCGTGACCAATCTTCGGCATCTTGTCTTCAACGGCCGGCTGACGTTTCATTTTTTCGTAAATGGACATCATCTTTCCTTGCGCTGCGGAGGCCCGTTCCGAAACAGCTCGGCTCGGAACTGCTCGTGGGCAACGAGTGACGGGATGCGCTCGAATGCCTGGCGGAACGTATCAAGCCGGTAGCCGTACTTCATCGGACTGAGCGTGTAGGTGTTGCCAAACATCCGGGCGTTCGTGCGTCCTAGAAAGCAACGCACTTCCAGCAATAAGATGTTGAGCGCCTGATCATCGGTCGCACACACCTGTTTGATGAACATCACGGGTGCGAGGCAGGGGACGAACAGGAGAAATCCTGCTGGCCCGAAGGCAAAGCCGCCAACCATGGCAACGGCGACGCTGATCCCGAAAAGGACCAGGCCGGCCATGAGGGGTACACCCTTGATCATGGCAACGCGCCCAAGGCCCGCATACGACGAATACAGGGCTTTTTCGCTCATGATCCGAAAACGGTCCAGGCCCATGCGGCGAGAACCGGAACGGAGCCGACGGCCGCGACCTTGGCAATGGCGCCACCAAAGTCATGCACCCAGTCGGCCTTGTTGCTCCAGCACTGAATCCCGACCCAGAGCAGGTAACAAATCGCCAAGATCCCGCAAATCGTAAAGAACCAAAGTTCGAAATTGGTGATCGCGCTGGTCCCGGCAGTCAGACCGCCTGCATGCGCGCTCGCGCTGACCAGCGATACAGCGAAGCCAACCAACGGCGATACAAGCAGGGATAATAGTTTGGTACGTTTCATAGTTGTCCTCATAACAGGCTATTCAGATGGGGGTGAAGAAAAAGAGTGCTGGATCAAAGGTTCAAAAATCTCCGAATGTGTCCCAGGATGGGTGGGTATGCTCGGGCTGCGCACGCCGTGATGTCGAAGGCGTTCCAATCGCTGCCGATGTCCCTGTACCAGGGTCGAGCCGCGGCACGGTTTGCCGCACGGTCTCGGGCGTAGCGACTGGCACGACAGCAATGGGCCGAACATCTCCCTTAGCCGTTTCTGGGTCTGTCGACGCTACGAAGGAAACAACACGCTGGACGTAGCTCGATGTTCCGGAATCACGGACAAACCCACGCTTGAAATTCCCGCTGTAATAGCAGCTGAGCGCCGCGTGCAACGCGTTCTGGCCAGCACCCATACGGGCGGACGCACGGCGATAACAGTCCGACAAGATCGCCGAGCCTGCACGCAGATTCGTGCAAGGGTCAAGTGCGGCATTCGCGTCCATGCCATACCTCGCGAGGTTGTAGCGATTCACTTGGCTCAAGCCCATGCTGTAGTTCCAGCCTCCCGCGTCGAGCGCCGCAACAGTGGCCATCGCTTCATCGCGGTTCTGTGGCTGACGCACGAGGCGACCTCCTACGACACCGATCGCAAAGGGGTTGAAATCCGACTCGCCGCGAACAATCGCCTGCAAGGTCGTCGGATGAACTCCGGGCGCGCATTGCTGCGCGAGGCTATTGAAGTCGGCGGGCATCATTGCGCGGGTTCGCTGTCAACGTCCGGATCTTCGTCCGGACGGTCTGGTTCTGCATTCAGGAGCGTGTTCAAAGACGTCGTTTTCCCGACGTGGGCCGAATCCGAAACCATCGTGTTCCCGGCTGGTGGCTTTTCATCATCCGACGGCAGGTATGCTTCAGTCGCAAAATCCCACACGCGATCTTGTTTGGGTTGCTCAGCCATTACATCGCTCCCACTTTCTTAAATCCAAAGCCCTTGCTCCTGGGTTTCAGTTTCGACGTGAAGTCTGGTGCGCCGTCACGGTCCGGATAGGACGCGGAGCACTTGGGCTGCGCCTTGAAGTTCGAGCAACCCCAAAAGTGGCCGTCATTGCCCGGGATTCGCCGCAAGCGGCCCGATGTACATTTCGGACATGCTGGTGCGGGTGCCACGGGCAAGTTCATCTTCGAGGTCCGCAAGCCCGCGATCACCTTGGTAATGAAAGCGACGTTGCGGTCAATGAACTGGTCGTACGTGATTTGCCCGCTCGCTACCGCGTCGAGCGCGATTTTGAACATGCCGGCCATCGTTGGATCCTTGACTGGGCCGGGCAGTGCCGTAAGCAACCCCCGGCCGCTCGCGCTGCACGTCAGCTTGTTTTTGGTGCCCTTGGCGATCTCGAGGAAACCACGCTCGCGCAGGTCCTTGATGATCCCGGCGCGTGTGGCGCTTGTACCAATGCCTTTTCCCTCTTTCAGACGCGCTCTAGCCGCCGGATCGGTCGTGAATTTGTGAAGGTCAATCATGGCGCTCAGCAACGATGCTTCATCAAAGCGGGAAGGGGGCTTCGTTGCTCGGCTCGCGGTATCACATGCCGTGCACGTTGCAGGGTCGCCCTGCGCCATGTCCGGGAGTGTCTGTTTGGCATCTTCAGTTTCGCCGTCGACCGGCGTTTGCACAGCCGCTTCCTCGTGCGGCGCATAGACCTCACGCCAGCCGGCGGACACGGGCGTCTTGCCGTTCGCGGTCAAGCGCTCGCTGACACATGAAATTTCGATGCGTGTTTGCATAAATACGGCGGGCTCGAAGAATTGGGCGAGATAGCTGCGCACGACCAGGTCGTAGACGTTGCGCTCAATCTCATTCAGCGCGGATAGGTCCGTTACGCATACGGTCGGCACGATGCCGTGGTGCGCTTCACCATTCATCTTCTTGTCGTCGAACGCAGCCGATTTGCGTTTCGTGTCGGCGCAGCTGATCAATGAGCCGAGCCCGCGCAGGTTTCGGCTAACCGACGCCAGAATGGTCGGCGCTTCATCGTGCTGCGCCTCCGACAGATAACGGTTCTCCGTGCGCGGGTAGCTTGTGACTTTGTAACGTTCGTACAGCACTTGCGCCGCGGCCAACACTTCGTCACCCGTGTAGCCAAACTTGCCGCATGCGGCCACCGTCAATTCGTTCAGGGACAAAGGCAGCGGCGGCGCCTCTCGCTTGGGCGACTTGTCATACGCTGATATCTCTGCCGGCTGGTTTCGCATCCGGACAACAAGCGCACGCGCAACAGATTCGTCGATCAAACGGCCCGCATCGTCTAGACCGGCTTGGTCTTCGCGCGCCTTCCAGTTCGCGACAAACAGGCCGTTCTCATGCTGCATCTTCGCCGCGATAGTGAAATAGCCGACCGGCTTGAATGACTCGATAGCACGATCGCGTCCATATATGATCATGAGAGTCGGGGTTTGGACGCTCCCGACGGTCAATACGCCGTCGAATCCGAGTTCACGAGCGCGTAAAGTTGCGGCACGCGTTAAGTTCAGACCGAAGAGCCAGTCGTAACGGGAACGCGCGAGTGCCCACACGAACCATGCGCGAAACTGCGGCGCCTCGTTGCTGTGCATCGAGTCAAGTGCCTGACGGACTTTGGCCGGGTTGTAATCGTTGACGAGCAGCCGTAGGACGGGCTTGGTGTTACCTAGATAGATCAGAACTTCATCTACAAGAAGCTGGCCTTCCTCATCCGGGTCACCCAGATGCACGACTTGATCGACCTCGGACAAAAGTTTTTCTACCGCGCGGACGTTGCGCTCCAAATCACCACGGGGAGCCATCAGCCAGGCAGTTGGTACGATCGGAAGGTCTTGATAACGCCAGATCTTTGCACCGCTCTTGCTGCGTGGTAGGTCATCGGGAAGATACTCGTCTGGCATGGCCTGCTCGAGTGCGTGACCAGCGAGCGGCACGAACGCATCGTCGCCGATATAGGTCACCACGCCGTCGCGACGCGGCGTGCCCGGCAAGACTGCGACCACGGCTTGCACGAGAGATGACTTTTCACCAACGAACAATCTACGCACCTTGCATACCTTTCAGTTGTACTAATTGCATCATCGAAAATTTGAAGTGCTTTTTCTCAACTCTGAATTCCCGCCGCAGGCCTACTGGTGATGACAACGGCAGTTTGATTCGGAGTGTGTAGAGTTAGTGGTTGCCGCCGCTGTCTACGGCAGTCGCGCTACCAGACCCTGGAGCATCTGTTTTTGACAAGAACTGCTGCGCGGATGAGGCCGGGTCATAGGGGACCGTGGTCGATCCTTGCCCATAGAACTCAGTAACGGTCGTTTTGCCATTGATACCCCACCACACGCGCGTAAAAATGTGGTTGTCGATGGTGACGTTGATCGCTCCACGCGCGCCGCATGTGAGCATGCTTTGCTCGGGCGGACCCCAGAAGAGGAGATTTGGGCTGCAATAGTTTGGCCCTGCGCCTACATTTTGGGCGCCAGTGCCTTGCCCAGCATTACGCGCACTCGCGGGCACCGAGCTCCTGACATCGGGCGACAGATTCGCCGCGCTGCTATTCAGGTCGCAAGTGGGAAATGATTTGCCGTGCTCAAGCGCATTCCAGAGCTTTTCGATGGGGGGCTTGCATTCTGACTCGGTCTCCGGCCCGCGGGGGTCGGCGAGGCACAACAGCACTTGGCAGCCCCAGTCATCAGCAAAGACCGGGGAAGGCGACGCAATGGAGATGGCGCCAGACGCCGCAACCCAAAGGAACTTGCGATCCAGTTTTTGTGAACGAACGTTCTCATCTATAATGGTTTTAGCCATTTCGATTCCTCAACAGTCCTGCAATGGTCAGGCCGATGGTGGTGTTGGTAGCACTCTCATCGGCCGCTACAACTTATACTCGCTTAGGTTTGACTGGGCTGGCGCTGCATGCGCCCCCACGAGTCGCGCTGTAATCCCCACGGATGAGTAGAAGCTCTTCGTCGTTCATCCTCTGCATGAATCTCATCGAAAACTTCCGAGGCATTTCCCGCCTCTTATAATAGCGTTGGAATGGACCATTAAGGCCATTCTGGGTCGTTTTGAACCCAATGTCAATAATAGGTACGTTATGACGCAAAGTATCGGTGCTCGTCTGCTGAGCGAGAGGGAGCGCAAAGGCCTAACACAAGGGAGGATGTGCGAAATCACCGGGGTGAGTCGGAAAACCCAATTCACATATGAGACCGGCGCACGTCTGCCAGACGCGTCATATTTGGCTGCGATTGACGCCGCAGGGCTAGACCTCTTATACATCGTGACCGGTCGCCGCACTAACGGGTCGATCAACGACGCATTGCTGCAGGACGTGCTGACCCGCGTCGATGAAGCGATCAATGGGTTAAAACCTAATATGGCTATCGAGGTCAAGGCGCGACTCATATCGTTGGTTTATCTGACTGCGTCCGAGAGCGGACGGGTGGATCCTGAAGTGCTCAACAAAGCGGTTCAACTGATTTCCTGATTGCTCGCTTGGCGTACTGAAGGCGTGCCGTCAACCACATCGACACCCTAGCGCGCGGACCACACGCATCTCGACCCGCATTGGCATGATCTCTCCAAGTTCGGCGACTGCATCGTCCAGCCGCAACCATTTCCGCGGCTCTCCCTCAACATTCGAGAACAGCATCTGACCGTCTCTTGCGACGACTAGCGCGTGCCATCTGATTCTGTTGCCGTGTCGCAGCTGGAGAAAATCAACATGGGTTATGACGGCCGTTTTTCCCCACACGCTTTGAAGCAAACTGAAGTTGCTGAGTGGCATTGTTATGAGCCTCGCGATCGCTGATGACTCATCGTAGATGCGAAGCACCCCCGAGGTGTACCCCCTTGACCTCGGGGGGCGGTATGTAGTAGGCGCTGAATGCAACCCTTTGTAACATCGGATGAATTGGTAACGACTCCGCGTTTACATTGATGCGCAGGTAATCGCGCAAGGGATGAGATGTCGATGTTGAACGCAGAAAGTGTTACGTTTTCAGCTGGCCATGAGACGGTTCATTTAAGAGCACGGCTGTCGCAGTTTGGAGGTCTCCTCGAACGCGAATCGTTATTGCGCCTGGGGCGCAACGGCGAGACGCGATTCACACAGGTTGTCCTCGCGAACGAGGCAAATGTCCAAGATCTACAGCGTACCGAGCCGTATCAAAAGATAAGAGACGCTATCCCGCGACTGGCGCGCGAGCCTTTGGCTGCATGCGCGAAAAAAGCTTCGCTTGGTCACGATGAAGACGTGATCGATATGATTCGTCATCTTGCGAATGCGCAAGATGAAGCGGCTCTCCTCAGGCAACTCAGAGATGTCGTTCTTCGGCTCGGAGCCCGGACAACATTTTTCTGTTTGACGGAAAAAGGCACAGATGGCGCCCATCATTCATATCGTGTGCTATCGGCTTCCGCTGTGGACCTCGTTCAGAAGTATGCGGAAAAAAGGTGGTACGCGACGGACCCCTTCATGACGCATGGGGCACATTCTCAGCAGCCGTTCTTTTCCTCCGACGTGGGTTCGATAAAATACCTGGATGGAAGCCGGCGTGAGATGGCCGAATTCATGCGCAGTTTCGGCGCCTCCAGCTGGATCACCATCCCGGCACACGGCCCGGAAGCGCGTTTCTTCGGCGTGCTCTATGTGGCGATGCCGGACCTGCCTGAAGATGGTGGGGAAGAACCGCTTCGTAAAAACCGCTTATTGTTCAAACTGATTGCTGGTGAAATTTTTGATTGGTACGACCGGGGAGAACGGGCATCCTCTTGGAGCAGTAGCGGATTAACCCGGCTTGAACTCGACATTCTGTACCTGTCGGCACAAGGTGCGTCGTCAGCCATGATCGCTGAATCGCTTGGCCTATCTGCCAATGCCGTAACACGTCGTCACTTTAAGTCGATCAACGCAAAACTCCGCACGAACTCGATCACCGAATCGGTCCGTCTAGCAGCAGCTCGTAACCTCCTGCCGATTGCGAGTAATCGCAAAGTTGCCTATGTCCTACATAGTCCTGTTTACGGCATCTTCTTGGGCTGCGACCAGAGCGTGCCATTTTGGTCAGGGGTCATGCCCTCGGGGATGGACGAAGCGGCGGTTTTTGAAGACATCGAATCAGCCGAAGCCGCCTTGTGCGAACTCGGGCTCCCGCATGGGCACGACGTAGAACTCAAACGCGTCGATATTCATCAAGCTGCCCAAACGGCAACAATTAATGACTGTTTGCGTGCAGGTTTGCCAGCTTGGGATCCGCTTGTACAAACAAGTGGCGCACCAGCGGATGATTCCGCGACGCCTGGCGAAATCGAAGAAGGACCGCCGCCGTCGTACCACTGATAAAATTTGAGACTGAAACTGGCAGTTGCCATGACATGCTGTCAGTAAAGAATCGGTTGACGGTGAGACATGCGCTCGCAAGGAAATTTTGGTTTAAATTACAACCCTGCTTGCGCCAGCGATTGTAGCTGCTCGTTCGCGTGTTTTTATCACGTGCATCTCTGATGGAAAGAGCGGTGAAATCAACGTTGCCTGTTACTCCGGACGGTCGCTACTTTGTTGTCAGAGGACGTCTCTGGCGATGTACAAACCCGTTCTTGTCAGCCGAGGTAAAAAAGGTTTTGGTAGACGAGTTGATGCAAGCCCGCCGCGAAAAGGGTTCAGCATTACGTGGTGGCGATAACGCGGGTCGCGAAGTCGCGCGTCAGAGAATCGATGAAATCAAAAAGCAGCTGGGTGAGCGGGGTCCCGTTTGGTGGTCGGACGGCGCGCCTGACTGGAATCGGCATATGGCAAAGAACACCCCATATGCCGATTGGTATGCTGGGCTACCTAGCTGATACCCTCATCAAGTCGTAGGTATGCTCTTGCGAATTTTCTCGTTTATCTTCGAGCAGTTTGAACACCGCTAAAAGCGCTTGGTCTTTCGACACTGATAGCCGCTGTCACCGACGTCGGCTTACCCGTATTGCAGGCGCCCAGGTCGAGGATGGTTGATAACGGTGCAGGCACCCCCGACGTGAGCGTCATTTCGCTCGGCGGTATTGAAACTACCTACTCATCCGCGATATCTCCAGATTTTGGACGCTGGCCGATCTTGACCGGTTCAGCCGCTTGCGACTTGGGCCATTTGGGGAACGGCCAAATGACTGCAGCTGGTTCGGTTTTCTTCACGACAATGTCGGGAGTGCGGCATCCGCATGACGTTCGGAGGCCGCTCCTTACGTAACTCGATGGGAAGATTTTCACGGATCCGCAATCGCACTGGAAAGACCAACGCGCCCCGTTTTTGCCGTGATTCACGTAAAGGGATGCAGTCAGGCGGCCAAAGCGTTGGCCGGGCGCAATGTCGATCTGTCGCAAGCAGCCACACGACAAAGTCTTGCGATACCTTGCGCTACGAGCCTCGATAACCTTTTCGACGCCGCATGCGCACTTGAATCGCCAACGAGAACCGTCCTCGCGGGCAATCGCAGTGAGCCTGCCAAAGGTCCGACCGGTGAGATCAAGTGCCATATCAAATCAGGTCAAAGCAATACGGCTTGCCGCAACAGTTCCAACGCTTTCAGTTCGTCCAAGCGACCGGTACGTGCCTTGCCTGCGGGCGTCTTGAGCAGCGCCTCCGCGATCGGTGCAATGCCGAGCAAATGGTCCAGACTGGTCGCAGGAATGAGACGGTACGGCTGCCTGCTGCCTTGCGCTTCAGGGGGCGCTCCGAACTCCTGCAGAGCAGGGGACGACGAGACACGACTATCGACGGGTTGCAGAACTGCTGATTCGGCGACGGACGGGACCGCCTGATCCTGATGCTCAACGACCGCTTCAGTCTCAAAGACTACGCCTGTCGGATGGCCCGTGCCATTCGCATCATCGATCTTGGCGATTCGAGGCTCCGCCTTCCGCGCTTTGATATTCGCAGGCGTCTTCGCCACTGGCGCTTTTGGTTCGGCCACAGGCGGCAGTTCTTCATGACTGACCGCGCGACGATCCGACGAAGGGATCAGCAATTCCGACACCGACTTGGGAATGTCCGTTACTGTCCGGGGAACGTCAAACCAGCCAGTGGGCAGACCGAGGCGTTCCGTGAACCGGTTCACTTCAGCATCGTCCAAACGCTTTTGCCCATAAAAACGATTGGCCATGTTGGAGTCGCTAAGTTCCGTCACCGCGCCGAGCCGAGCCTTTGATCCTTTGCGGGCTGTGAGCACGTGCAGGTTGGCGCGACGGACTTTTTCCAAAGCGGCGACATCAATCAACGGCAGTGATTGCTGAGCCGCCGACTTGGATGGCGCTTTCGTTTTCCCAGGCGCCGTCTGCGGTGGCGTTACCTTGCTAGGCTTTGCAGCAGTCGTGTTGTTCTTCGCGACGGCCTTATGCGACCCGCCATTTGTTTTCTTTGGCATTTCCGGGTCTCCGGGCGGATGATCAGTAAGGGTAGGGTGGTGATTGAACTGTGTAGAAGGAGCTGGCCAAATCACTTCCACGTACGCCGATTCCGGTTCAGCGTTCACGTGAATAAAGTCTAGGGGCGACCTCAAGCGAGCAATGATCTCAGGCGTGAGGACCGGATTGGGTTGATCGAAAAAACCATGCGGGAGGCCAAGCGTCGTTTCCATGTGAAAAGCTGTCTCGGGCGTAAACCTCTCCCCATTCACCAGTTCGGCTACGCGCGTTAAATTAGAGTCAAGTCCGAGTGCGATATTTTCTGCGCCCACTGCATCGACCAGCAATTTAAACGAACGCGTTTTGAAGATGGACGCCGTCTGAGCCGCGTCTCTTGCAGGCGGCGCTTTAACGTAAGGCTTGTTCGTTCGGCGCGGTGTTGCATCTGATTGTTGGCGCGATTGATGCTGGCCCTTATCTCGAGATCCAGAGTATCGCCCGTGTGGTTGACTCATAAAGTGGGGCTCCCGGTCGTCAAATCACTAACAATTTCCACATTATAGGGCGAGGGTGTACCTACAGCGGCTTCACTATAGGGAAAGAACCCGTCCTCAGGATTCAACTCTCTCTGTGCTGCTGTTGGCGCCAGATGTTACCGGGTCGAAGGCAGCGCCCCATTAAAGATACAAGATGTCGAACCTCGTGACGCGGGGCCCAACGTTTAAGGATGAGTCGACGACATACTAGGGAAGGGCGTACGCAGTGTTCGCTGGCGGTCCTGATGCGCTTGCTGGGCTCAGCAATTAAGCTACACGGGAGTCAAGATACGAACCGTCTAATCTACCTGACAGCGATCGGGATTGTTGGGGGGAAGCCCCCATCTCAGATTTCGTCACTTGGATCGCACAGTTCGAGCTTGAACTGCCATCCTTCAAATGTCATTAGCATGCGCCCAAGCTCGTCCCATTCAACACGGCGCCCATCTACGACGACGCACGGCATACGCGAATGCTCGTCACCGTCCCATTCGATTCTGCCGCGGATTGTCTCGTCGACAATTTGCAACCCGAGATCACCATCTCTTACGTGCACAACCGCAAGCAAACGACGCATCTTTTCAATCAGCCTTCCAAGCAAAACAAATTGATCCGCTTCCGCATCTCCAAGAATCTGAAACCGGTAGCCTGATGGTTGATTCTCGCTAGTCGCGCCGAATGCCTCCAGAGAAAGTTTGTCGCCAAACAGCAGACTTCGAAAACGAAACTCGTGAACAGTTCCGCTGGCGTCCGACAGGTGCATCGGTTCAAACTTTGTTTGATCAAAATTGTCGATGCCGGCGTGCTTTGCCATTTCGCGGTTAAAGCAGGCGGTGCACAGCAATCGGTCGCTGTGCTCGTCGCTTCCAGTATGGATGGTGTCGTACTGTGGCACGGTGGCTTTGCAAGCTGCGCATTGACTGACGGACATGACGGAACTCCACGAAATCAAATGAGCGGCGCGTTTCGCAACCGATGATACTTCGCGGGCCCGATGCGGTACGAAAGATCGGCTTTGTTCGCGACGGGCCCATTTTGTCATGCCAGAACGGCCCTGCAACTATATGCGGCCGATCTATTTTCCTGAGAGCGCTTTTGATGTACAAATTTGTTGTAGCTTAAGTGGCATACAACGTCTCACATCAACCAGGTTCCGCCTTAACAGATTGTCTGACTGCCGAGAGATAATTGCTCATGTTACGAATTTATTGCGCGGGTCCGCTTTTTAACCCAAGCGAGCGCGCTGAGATGGACAGCATTGCCAGCACACTGGAGCTGTCTGGCTTTTCAACCTTTCTTCCGCATCGCGACGGGTTAGAGTTTGCTCAGATCAAGCCTGCGTTGGAACAATGCGGCGCATCGCCCAGCGAAGCAGCGAGGATTATTGATAGAGCGATCTTCGCTTTGGACACTTATCAGTTGCTTCGATGTTGCGATGTCGTTGTGGCGAACTTGAACGGCAGAGTACCCGATGAGGGAACAATCGTCGAGGCGACGCTCGCGTGGCACTCCGGCAAACCGCTTGTGCTGTACAAAACGGATGTACGCTCGATGCTCGGCGGTTCTGACAATCCGATGGTGACAGGACTTGGCGACTTCGAATCAATCAACGATTTGTCCGCTTTGCCGGCTGCCGTAGAGCGAGTCGTCGCCATTCACAGCTCAGAAAAATTATCCGAAACCATGGAATTTGGCGCATCCATAGCGGCGCTTCGGGACAAAAACGACAGTGTCTGCGCCGTTGCGGCGGTGCTTTATCAGAATAAGCATCCAAAAAAGTAACTTGAGGCGCCATACCTACGGTGAGGACCTCTGGAAACACTATCGATACTTTTAAGCAATTTCGCAACACCAACCGAACGTTGTTGATCTTTGCGGATTAAGAGTTAGTACAACGGCTACAAAAAGAGGATCACCTTACAGCTGTGCCGCGCGCACTACGACATTTATCCGAGCAGTATTTAACGCTGCTCCAATCGCGCTCCCATTTCTTGCGCCATGTGAATGTGCGGCCACAACTCGCACAAACCTTACTTGGGAGGGTATCTTTTTTCTGCATGCGCATCCGGGACCTCCTAAAACCATTGTTCAATGACACTCATTCTGAATCACAAGTCATGTTTGTGCAAAGAACTGCAATATCCATACGCCCGCAATAGCCAGTCGTTCAACGAAGAAACCTAAGCGAGTCGAAGTCAAGTAAGGTACTTAGGACTGGTAAAAATCGATAATTTCTTTTTATGTCAATATCGAGAAAGTGTCAGGATTGTTTTCCTAAGGCTCAAACATATGCATCAGGTTCACTTGATTCCTATCAGCGACCAATAAACTTGGCGGTTTAAGGGTGAACTGCAACAGGGGGTCAATGTTTAGAGCTTGGAGGTCGGCTTGCTGAATCAAGGGTCGCAGCGAAGACCTCGAATGGCGAATGGAACGCGTGAGTGGCGCGCGGGCGGCTGTTCAGGCTGTCGGCGATCGCGTCGAGTTCGTTCTGACTGTAGACCGATAGGTCCGAGCCTTTAGGCAAATACTGGCGCAGCAACCCGTTGGTGTTTTCACAAGTACCGCGTTGCCAGGGACTGTGCGGGTCGCAAAAGTACACGTTCACGCCGGTGGCGGCGGTGAGTTCCTGATGGCGCGACATTTCTTTGCCCTGGTCGTAAGTAAAGCTTTGCCGTAACGGCGCCACAATCGAATTGAGTTTGGCGGAGAAGCCCGCTAGCGCTGACGCGGCGGTGGCGTCCTCCATCTTGGCAAGCAGCACCAGACGGCTGGTGCGCTCGACCAGAACGCCGACAGAGGATTGGTTGTTCGCACCCTTGATGAAGTCGCCTTCCCAGTGACCTGGCAGTAGTCGGTCTTCAATTTCGGGCGGTCGCACGTGGATACTGACCATGTCGGGAATCTGTCCGCGCCGGTCTGTGCCCCGAGTGCGTGGCATGCGCGTGCTGTGGCCGTGGCGCAGGCAGGCAATGAGTTGGCGGCGCAGTTCACCGCGCGGCTGAGCATAGATAGCCGTGTAGATGGTTTCGTGCGAGACGTGTTGGGTCGAGTCGGTTGGATACATGCGCTTGAGTGTGCCCGATATCTGCTGGGGCGACCATTTCCACTCAAGCAGGGTGAGAACGATGCGCCAGCAGACGCTTTGCAGGCAAAGCTTGGCGGGGCGGCGGGACGCGCTGCGGCGTGCGCTGCTAAGCGCTGCAGCGGGCACCGATGCGTAGCCAACAGAAGAGCTGTTTCGCATTAGCTCACGGCTGATAGTCCCGGTGAGCGCCCGAGTATGCGAGCCATGGCTCGCATACTTGAACCCTGCAGATGCAAGCTTGCAATGGTCAGGCGTTCTTCAGGTTGCAGCTGCTGGTATGAAGTTTTTTCGGGCATTGCGACACCTTATACGAGACAGGTGTTGCAGTTCACATTTGAGGCCGCCCTTCCAACCAACGAAATGCGGTTACTCTAGGTTAAAATGTTATTTCTGTGCTCAAAGCGTCTCCCTGTTACGCCGCCGTTTGCTGTTTGGCGCTTGCACATATCCTGCAGCCGCCTTTTGATGCCAATCACGAGCTTGCGCGGGGTTTTGCTCAATACCTAATCCGTCCTGGTATGCCTGTCCCATGTCGAACATCGCTTAAGCATTGCATGATCGGTGGACTTCCGAAACCACACGACCGCCTGACCGTAATCCATTGCCACCCCTGGCCGAACGCATAACACTTACCTACCCAGAGCTCGCCGCGCGCATCTCCCAGCCTGGCCGCCTTCGCATACCACTCAAACGCGTTGCGATCGTCTTGGGTGGTATTACCCCAGTAGTAGGTACCCAAAAGTAGCATTCCCGATACATTGTCTTAGCCCGAAGCGCGTCGCAGCCAATCGAGGCCAGCGGCTGTATCACGCTCAACGCCCACCACCTCAGATAAGCAACACCAAGACTAGTTTGGGCGTCGGCGTCTCCCTGCGCGGCCGCTTTAACGAACCAGCGATACGCTTCGGCGTCGTTTTGCTGGACGCCTTGTCCGATTGCGTAACCGGAGCCGAGCAAAAACATTCCTCTTGCATCGTCCTGTTCTGCTGACTTGCGAAACAACCCTGTAGCTTCGGTCAGATTGGTCTCAATGCCGAGACCGGTCGCGTAGCGGTTGCCCGACTTCTACTGCGAAGAGGCATCACCTTGAATCGCCGCCGACTTAAGCCATCTGGTAGCGAGCGCTTCGTTATGCGGCACGCCCTGGCCATGGGCATACATGATCGCAAGATTCCCCTTAGCGCCAACGTTCCCACTGAGCGTCGCCTCTGTTAATAGCTCTGCCGCGCGCATGTCGTCGCGAGCGACGCCCAGGCCAGTCATGTACAGGTATCCGAGATTCAATTTTGATTTGAAATCGCTAGCTTGCGCTGACAGTGCAAATCATTGTGCCGCCATTTTCAGATCCGGCGGCACTCCGATGCCATCCTGGAAGCAAACCCCCAACTTGAACTGGCCAAGTGCATAGTCCTGAGCTGCGGTGCTCCGGTACCACTCGAGTGCCCAGTCAACATCGCGAGGCAGGCCACACAGCCCGTATTCATAGAACACCCCAACGTTGTACTGGGCAGGTGCATAGCCGCCCGTTGCGGACTTCATCATCCATTGCACCGCTAGGGCGTCGTCTTGTTGCAGTCCTAACCCCTTCAGATAGGCGTAGCCGAGCCTGTTCTGCGCTGCCGCGTATCCTTGGTCCGCAGCTTTCTGATACCACATCGCAGCCACGCTGTTGTCTCGCACCGCCCCAACGCCCGCGCTGTACATCCGGGCCAAGGTATGTTCGGCCTCGGGCTGTCCTTGTTCGGCCGACAGCCGAATGGCGCGGGTACGCGCGTCGTTTGCATCACGTTGCCGAGTCTTAATCGCCTCATTTGCATCGCCCTGGACCAGCTCGCCGATGTGGCCGGATAGCATCGGAGCGGGCGCGGCGATCTGGGACGCAGCAATTGGGCGGGCTGCCAACACAGTCAGGCCAATGGCGATGCACCCGCTTAACCGGCGGCGCTTCGGTAACCATCTGTCCACAATAAACCCGGCATTCCGTATTTTCGATCTGTACTCAGTCATGGGGCAATACGGCAAAACCGCCGGGATCACTCCGAAACCGTAATCTGTACCGACTCAAGATTCGCCGACCTGATTTTGTCTTACAAACCCTTGCCGAACGGTCTAAACAATCCCACAATGGTCATTGTTACGAGATCGGAAGAGGGATGAGCACTTATTGCCGATTTTGTTCGACCCATTTTCGATCAGGGCTGGCCTATGAACACTTTGAATGATACCGCGGCTTCAATTTGTGAAATCAACCTTGCGTACTTGACGCTCGCGCAGCGACTTCTTCGTTCGGATCGTTCAGTCGCAGAAGCGCGTTTTGGCTTTTCAGCACAAGCGGCAGACCTTCTAGTCGACCTTTCGGCGATCCAGGTAACGAAGCTGGCATCAGCCCCTCATCTTCTCTGTGCGTTTCGATTCCACGACCTGTCAGTGCTGTCGACGCTTTCTCGACCTACTAGCGAATCACAGGCTGTGCCGGCGGAAAGCGACTTTGGCACTGGCATGAGAGGTCACTTTGCTGCCGATGCGTTGTATAGGTGAAGGGCATTAAAGCACTCATCCGCATGATTTCTTCCGCGCCACCGGCTTTGGGAGGGATAGTGGATCTGCGGGAAGACGCAAAATGTCTGCCGCGAAGTCTGCAATTACGGCCGACCACTCTGGCGTGCCCACAGGAAAATCGGCCGGGTTGGGCTTTCCCTGTGCTCGCCGAATAGAAACGATAGAAAGGGCGAAAGCACGCGCTTCCAGGAACAATTTGTCGTCGGCTGGGAATGGATCCTCGGTGTGATGGGTCATTGCGCTCTCTGGTTATTATGCTTGTATTTGATTTTGCCGCTCTCGGGGAGGCGGTTAGTTATCTGAAGGTCTCGCATCCTTAATCTCGGCGGATGCTCCGAAAACTTGAGTCTCTCCGAGCTTTGCTTCAAGGATTTCACGGACATTTGCCCAGGCGGCCGCTGTTCTTGAGCCAACTAACAGAGAGCCGATGCTCGGCGCTCTCACTCCCTGAAATGCAGCCCAAATGCGCCTATAAAAGCGGCTTGATGCCCATGAGCGGCATTCTCGTGGTGATATCTCATATCTGGGATGGGGCTTTCGTCGCCGATCTGCGCGCGGCCTTCGGCAGGTTCGTCAACCCGGAGGTAGGCGATGGAAAAGCGGGCGAGCCTCGGCTAAGGCGAGCGATAGTGAACGCACTGGGAGACGCGTTGGAGACGCGTTCAATGGACACATCTCGGTCGACTGCCAACATTCGATCAATGCGCGGTGGGCGGCCACACCGCGACGCTTTGCTCGGACGGCCCCTCAGGTACCTGGTTCAAACCGTAGGCAAACCACGGCACTTGCTGTCGGAGCTCGGAGACGTAGATTCCCAGCCGCTTTGATTTCCGTGAATGAGATCGTGCTGCACAAGGTTCGCGAGCAGCGGCCGGTTGATCGTTCATCGAGCAGCAGCTTCGGCCAGAGGAAGAACGCGCTCGCCGCTCGTTTCGCGAACTCGTACGGGGTGATTTCCGCATCGACCATACGAAGGATGGTAAAGGTCATCAGGGATTCTTCTTGCCCGACGGCCTCGCCAACGGTGTTGAACCGGTTTGCGCATTTCATCACGCACGCAGATGCTTCCAGTACGTCGCCCAAATGCAGCAGCAGGGCGCGTCTCTCGATTCCATCGTCCATCGTCTCCCCGTTGTGTAAAGCTGCTACTTAAGGTCAATCGCTCTCTTCATGGCAACGGTCAATCCCTGCCGGCAACGTGCGTATCCTTGCCACGGGTCGGCACCCAAGGTGCGCTGGCGTTTGATCGCGCTGTGAATCGTCCACTGGTCGGCCGCCTTGATTTCTGGCAGTTCTTCCCACTTGATGGGCATCGAGACGTCCATGCCGGAGCGTGCGCGCGGAGAAGGCGGCAACTGTACTCGCGCCTTTGCTGTTACGCAGGTAGTCAATGAAGATTTTCCCGACGCGGTTCTTTGGACCCAGCGCCGCAGAAAATTGGTCGGGCATCGACGCAGAACGGCTCAAGTGGCACACGCCGAGCGATGCGCGGCCCACGTTTCTCTACATACACATCAGGTCAAAGACCGTCCACGTTTACGACATCGAAATCAAGTTTCCGACATTCGCCGATGTAAGACCTAAACCCAAAAACATGGCGACGATCGCTACGCTTTGTAGCTGTTTGAATGGGGCATCCGTCGGCGCCACGCACACGCCTTGCAGGCGTTTAACTGCCATTCGTCGTACACCGCTTGCGGATCGTCCAGCCAGTCGAGGTCGTTTGTAAAATGGATATACTGAGATTGCGCATCACCCAATATATACGAAGCTGCGCTTGCAAACCCCGTAATCAAAATGGGAGCCACCATTGCTGAACTTCTTTATCTCACGCAGACAATCGCCCGGGCCACCTACTACGAAGCCTGCCGAACTGGCCACCATCGGATTGACATTTAGGCCAGAATGTTCAAGGACATATCCACGCGCGCTCATAGGGAGGGAAGAGGGTGGATCGGACGTTGCAGCGATCTGTTCGACAAGCGCTCGAGCGCCGGATTGATACGCCCATGTAGGCTTGCCGAGCGCGGCCGCAAAACCAATTGAGACCGCTGTACCGCAGTTCGGCTCACCGAGTCCCCGAAAATTGTTTAAGTGCGCCACGACCATGTCAGCGGATCGGATGCCATCGATGTTCGCGCGACAGATCCAGTAATGCGACCTACAGCGAAAGTGGCAGCTGGCTCAGAGCTAGGTTCAACGCCTCGTTCTTTAAGGGATAGAGTGTTAGCCAAGACAGTTTCGGCGCGCTGGTAAATCATAGCGCTGTAAGTATCTGCAAGTACGCCTGCACGCGGACGTAGTGCCACATCCTCGCACGACGCTTTATGCTCACGCCAGTAGTTCATCGCGTTTTCAAACTGCCTGATAGTGAAGGTATTCATGGCGATGAGTTCGAAAAGAACAGTGCCAACTGTCTACCGAGCGCAACTCTACTGAGGTTCCCTCCTCGAGCTATGCGGTTGCCCTTACCTTCACTGATTTAGGGGGAGCAGCCATTGGGGAGCGGGTCATCGTAATTACAACGGTCGCGCCTACTAGCAACAGCAGTCCTGCGATACCGAATGCCCAGTCGTAGCTGCCCGTCGCAGCGATTACGTAGCCGGTGGCGATTGGCGCAATCATGCCGAAAATATTTCCGCCTACCACGACGAACGCCATTGCCTTCGCTACATCTCGTGAATTGGGAAGCAGATCGTTCAGCAACGCAAAATTGAGCGATGTCGTGGATGCGATACCAGTAAGGGTGATCGAGAAGACAACCAGCAGAACAACAAGGTTAGAGGTGAAGGGCACTGCGAGAATGGCCGTACCGGCAAGCATGGATAGCGCGACCGCATTGCGACGCCGGCCTGTGCCGACTCCACTTTTCTTCAGGTACTGATCGCTCAGACGACCGACGAAGACGCAAAGCACGACGGCAGCCGCATAGGGAACTGCGGAGAAGAGACCAGTATGCGTAATGCTCAGACCGCGACTCACCTGAAGGTAGCTTGGCAGCCAGGTAAGGAACAGGTGCTGGGTGTAGACGTTGCAGCCCTGTGTGAGAGCGAGTCCCCACAAGGTCGGGGTGCGCATCAATGACAGAAGACCAGATGATTCGGCATGAAGTGCGCTCGCGTTGATTGGCGCGGGGTTGCGCTCGCGAACAATCTTTTCGCGCTCTTCCGCCTTGAGCCAACGAGCATTTTCTGGGGAGTTGTAAAATGCCAGCCAGGCCGCGAGCCATACGAAGCCAATCCCTCCTGCGATGACGAAAGACATGCGCCACCCGTAGAGAGCAATGAGTGAGCCGAGTATCACCGAGCAGATCGCTGGCCCTGCATAGGATCCGCTGTTAAACACTGAAGTGACCATCCCCCGTTCGTTTGCCGGTATCCACTGTCGAATGACCTTCGCGCCGACAGGGTTGCTGACTGATTCGCCTGCGCCCATCACTAATCGCGCCAGCAGAAGACTTCCGAAGCTGCTGGCCGCGCCGGTAAGGGCCGTTGCAGCCGACCAGACGAAAATCCCGACGCCGGCCATACGCTTGGTACCAAACCGGTCAATGAGAATACCCATCGGAATGAGAAAAAGAGCGTAGCTCCAGATGAACGACGAAAAGAGATAACCCATACCCACGGCTGAGAGCTTGAATTCGCTCGCAATTGGCTTGGCCGCTATCGATAATGCAATCCGGTCCATGTAGTTAATCATTGAAAGCGAAAACAAAAACACGGCTATCCAACCTCTGCGGTATGACATGGTTGTCTCCAATATAGTCACGCGCACCGAACAGACGTAGCCCGGTGGCCGGTAAACCGCATCTCAAGGACGGCGGCGAAAAGATAAGCGTTTGACGATCACAAAACGCAGATCACCACTTTCGAAACGTAGGAGCTTCACATCGTATGAACCAACGAGCATCACGACAAAATGAAGGCTCCTATCAAAAAAACTCTTAAGATTTTTGTAATCACAAAACGCACTATTGGGTGAAAAAAAGCGGCGAAATGCCGCCAGCGTCCGCAACGCTATTTACCGCGTGGCGAATACTTCACGTGAACGAACCTTTGCGCGACGGGCGCCCTCGATGTGATCGCGAAGCAATGCCGCCGCCTTCAGAAGATCTTGATGCTCAATCGCGTCGAGAATTGCGAGATGTTCGAGCGCCTGCTCCTGACGTGGTTTGCGGGTTTTGGCCTGGCGATATTCCACCAGTCGGCGCAGCCGATCCATCCGGCGAACCGAATGGGCGATGAACCGGTTTCCCGACCATTTGGCAATCGTTTCGTGGAAGTCGCTGTTCGCTTCAAAAAGCTCGATGGAGTTCATCGTGAGGTAGCCTCCGTCGACAATGAATTGCTGTCTGCGCTGTAACTCCCTCAATTCAACCCTGTCGGCGCGGAACATCGGCGACAACACGCCGGTAGGTTCGATCGCTGCGCGAAACAGGTAACTCTCCTCGTACGCTTCAACGGAGTCGATCATCGGCATGAACTGCCAGCCATGCCCCACCTGTCGCTCTAGCCATCCTTCCTCCTGCATCAACGACAAAACCCTGCGCAGCGCGCTTCGCGACACTTGGTATTGCCGCATCAGATCCGCTTCGGATATCACGTCTGGCAAACGCTTGGCGAGTCGGTCGTCAGCGATCTTCAGATACAACGGCTCTTCGGGCTCGTCGAAAAACTGCGCCGCGACATCGGTTACTTCCCGCGCCGGTTTTGCCATGAAGAAGCCCCGGTTCGCGTCGTAGAACACAACGCCCAGTGAAACCAGGTGATGCAGGCCAACGTTGACGGGTGAGCGGGATGTCCCAATCCTTTCCGCAAGCACTGATTCAGCGAGTCTGTCGCCCGCCGAGAGGTCGTCGCGTCGTGCGAGCGACAAGATTTCGCGGATCACCCGTGTCTGCAGCGGGGTCAGGGGTGCGGGCGATTGTTCGGTTAAGTCCATATGGGATAGAGGCACTCTATGACCGTTCACGACCGTCAAGTGAGGCGGTGCATCTGAAAGGTCCATCTGGGATTTTGCCATCGCTCGCTCCGATCGGGATCGTGTTGGGCACTCACTGGCTGCACCCACCATATCTGCCGCGTCGTCATGGGGGAAACAGTTATTTTCAGGACGTTACTGATTGCGTTTGATGATCATATAACGCACTTTTGCTTTGTGCAAGGACGTGTCAGGCGAGCGGTGTAAACCCCTATTTTTGCTCTTCAAAATAGCGAAGCAGCTAACCATAGCGGGCAAGCACTGACAAAATTTGCGTTTGCTTATTGCGTTTTATGATCATAGAATGCATTAATCAAAACATAGATCGCACTGCACCTCCCCGGAGAACGCCCAAATGCCCCGCAATCCTCTTCCTAGCCAGACGGTAGATTTCGTCAGAGTCGTTGATGCGACGCAGTCGCTCGATGCCGCTCAATTTGCCCGCCTGCCATATTGCGTTCGTGTGTTTGCCGAAAACATCGTGCGCAGGCAGCCCGGCCCTGAAGCCAGGACGTATCTCTCGGCGCTGGCCGCGCGCCGTCACGACGTTGACTTTCCCTACTACCCGTCGCGCGTAGTGTTGCAGGATTTACTTGGCACCCCAGCGCTTGTGGATCTCGCCGGGATGCGTGATGCAGTGGCCGAAGCCGGCGGCGATCCATCCGCTATCAACCCGGTGGTGCCGACGCATCTCGTGGTAGACCACTCGCTCAATGTTGAGGTGGCGGGGACGGACCCAGAGGCGATGGCCAAGAATATGGCAATTGAGAGAAGCAAAAACGCCGAACGTTTCGAATTCCTCGCATGGTGCAAGCAGGCTTTCTCAAATCTCGACGTCCTGATGCCAGGCAATGGGATCCTGCACCAGGTCAATATCGAACATCTGTCGCCGGTCATTCAGGTAAAAGACGGCGTTGCCTTTCCCGACACGCTGGTGGGAACCGATAGCCACACCACGATGATCAATGCGCTGGGAGTACTGGGCTGGGGCGTTGGCGGTATCGAAGCTGAATCGGTGATGCTCGGTCGTGCCGTATGGTTGCGCCTGCCGACCATCGTCGGTGTAGAACTCAAGGGTTTCCGGCAACCTGGCATTACGGCGACCGATCTGGTCCTCGCAATCACGGAGTTTCTGCGCAAGCAAAAAGTGGTTGGCACGATCATCGAGTTCTACGGCGATGGCGCTCGCGCTATGACGTTGAGTGACCGAGCGACCATCTCGAACATGGCTCCGGAGTTCGGCGCGACTGCCGCGCTATTCGCGATCGACGAAAAAACGCTCGATTTCCTGCGCCTGACTGGGCGCACCGAAGCGCAAATCTCCTTGACCGAAGCCTATGCGAAAGCACAGGGGCTTTGGGCCGATGCATTCGCCCATGCCGAATATGACCGGGTCCTGTCATTCGACCTGTCAACCGTCGGCCGCGCACTGGCCGGGCCGGCCAATCCGCACGACCGCGTGCCGCTCTCCAGTCTCATCTCGAAGGGTATCGCGCGTCCGGCCGAAGCTGTAGCCGAGCAGCCGGATCCGGCGAGCCCGGTCAAACTCTATGACGGGGCCGTCGTCATTGCGGCGATCACGAGTTGCACGAACACCTCCAACCCGCGCAACATGATTGCCGCCGGACTGGTCGCCCGCCGGGCTGTGGAGCTCGGCCTCGAGCGCAAACCGTGGGTTAAGACCTCTCTCGCACCCGGATCGAAGCCGGTCGAAAGCTACCTGCGTGAAGCGAGACTGATGGAGCCGCTTGAAGCACTCGGGTTTGGAATCATCGGCTTCGGCTGCACTTCCTGCAACGGCATGTCTGGTCCGCTTTCGAAAGAAATTGAAGCGGACATTGTGAGCCGTGATGTGCATGCAGTGGCTGTCCTCTCGGGCAATCGCAATTTCAATGGACGTATTCATCCGCGCGTGAAGGAAGCTTTTCTTGCCTCTCCGCCGCTGGTCGTGGCGTATGCGATCGCCGGGACCATTCACGTGGACATCGAGAACGGTGTGCTCGGAACAGACAAGACCGGCGCGCCGGTCTATCTGAAGGATCTGTGGCCGGCTGACGAGGAGATCGACACGCTGCTCAAGGCAAGTGTGCACGGCGAGCAGTATCTCAAGATCTATACGGAGATGTTCCGCAAGAGCGAGCGTGTGCATGGCCAAGCCGCGGTGCCGGCACGCTTTCCGTGGCGCGAGGACAGCAACTACATCTGCCGGCCGCCTTACTGGCAACCCGATCTCATCAGCGCGGCCAGATTTGCGGACATGCGGGCCATCGGTGTGTTTGGCGACAACGTTACGACCGACGACCTTTCACCGTCAGGTGCGATCCTTCCGGAAAGCGCAGCGGGCGAATACCTGATCGAGCACGGCGTTGAGCCGGCGGAATTCAACTCGTACGGCACGCGGCGCGGCGATCATCGGGTGGCGATCCGGGCGACCTTCGCGAACAACCGTCTTCATAACGAGATGGCTAATGGTCAGGAAGGTTCGCTCACGCGACTTGAGCCGGAGGGCAGGATCATGCGTTTGTTCGATGCGGCTGAGCTGTACCTGTCTCGCGGACAGGAGTTAATCGTGATCGCAGGGAAAAACTACGGTTCTGGCTCGTCGCGCGATTGGGCAGCCAAGGGCGTGCGACTCATCGGCGTGCGTGCGGTTGTCTGCGAAAACTTCGAACGCATTCATCGCTCGAATCTCGTTGGCATGGGTGTGCTGCCGCTGGAATTCGCGGAAGGCACCGACCGTTTGACACTCCAGCTCGATGGGTCGGAAATTTACTCGGTTGAGGGCTTGGGGGGAGACGTGTCTTCCGGCGTGACGCTCGGCCTGAAAATCAGGCGCAAAAACGGCGACGTGGTCACTGTGCCGGTCAAATGCCGCATCGACACCGAAGAAGAAGCGGAAATCTTCAATGCCGGTGGGCTGTTGCCGCGCATCTCGGACGAAATGTTCGAGGCGGCGTAAAAATGGCACCCGTCTTCGCCTATGTTGGATGCCGCACGACACACGAGAGAAACGCGCGCGGCAAGGGTATCGGAGTCTACGCGGTGGAGCCTTCGTCTGGATCTTGGGAACACGTCGAATCGTTCGAGCCACTGGAAAACCCAAGCTTCCTGACTTTGAACGAGGCCCAGAACATTCTCTATGCCGTGCACGGCGACGGCACCGAAGTAAGCAGCTACGCGGTCAACGCAACAACTGGAAAACTAACCGCTTTGAATCGTCAACCGTGCGGGGGGCGCAATCCGGTACACCTCGCTCTGTCTCAAAGCGGAGAGTCGCTGGTCGTCGCCAACTATGCAACTGGAAATGCGGCGCAGCTTCCGATCGATCCCGACGGATCACTGGGCAGTGTTGCTTCGTCGGTCCACTTTCCTGGTGCCGCCGGTCCACATCGAATCGAACAGGTTTCGTCGCATCCGCATCACATCTCACGATTCGTGACGCGACGTTACAACACTGACTGGCACATCGTGCCCGACAAGGGACTGGATACAGTTTTTGCAGTCAGGTGGGACGGTGTAGATAGCATGCCAATTCCGACATCCGGCCGGGCGCGGGAAGGCGCGGGGCCGCGCCATGCGGTCTTCCATCCGACCCTTGCGATGATTTACGTCGCAAATGAACTCGATTCAACGCTCACGGCATGGTCCTTCGACCCACTATCCGGTGCGCTCAAACCGTTACACACGATGTCTGTTGTGCCTTGTGACAGCCACAAGTTGTCACGGGCCGCTGGCATCGCGATACGGCACGACGCAACCGCCCTCTACATATCGAATCGCGGCCACGACAGCATCGCGACGGTCGCGCTTGACGGAGCAACTGGCATCCCGTCAAAGGCACGCTGGATTGACGCTCAGGGGCAGTGCCCCAGATTCATCTGTCTCAGTCACGACGGTCGAATGCTCTATGTTGCCAACGAACAGTCCGATTCAATCGTCCAGTACCTCCTTGACGCAAAAACTGGCGCCCCGACGCCAACCGGTCACGTCGTTTCCGCAGGTAGCCCCGTGTGCATCACCTTCAAAACCCAATAGGAGCAGAGCTTGACTCAATATAGGATTCCCGCTGTGTACATGCGCGGCGGCACGAGCAAGGGTGTCTTTTTTCGCGCCGAGAGTCTACCCGCCGATCCCGTTCTTCGCGACAAGATTTTGCTACGCGTGATCGGTAGCCCGGACCCGTACGAAAAGCAGACCGACGGGATGGGCGGTGCCACCTCCAGCACGAGCAAGTTGGTGCTCGTCGGGCCGTCGTCGCGGCCAGACTGCGACGTCAACTACCTCTTTGGCGCGGCTTCCATCGACAAGCCTGTCATCGACTGGTCTGGCAATTGCGGCAATCTCATCTCTGCAGTCGGCCCGTTTGCGATCGAGCAAGGGTTTGTTAAGCCACCTCAGGACGGCGTGGCTATTGTCCGCATCTGGCAGGCGAACATCAATGCGAAGATCATTGCGCATGTTCCAGTGAGAAATGGGGAGGTTGTCGAGGAAGGTGACTTCGAGCTCGACGGTGTGACCTTTCCGGCAGCCGAAATCAAGATCGAATTTCTCAACCCCGGCGGCTCTGAGGATGGTGAAGAGACAACGGGAGGAATGTTTCCAACAGGAAATCCCATAGATTCGCTCGACGTCCCGGGATACGGCACATTCCAGGTCACGATGATCAATGCGGGTAATCCTGCAATCTTCATAACGGCGGAAGATCTGGGTCTGCGTGGCAATGAAATGCAGGCGGACGTGAACGATAACGTCCAGTTGCTGAACAAGTGCGAAGCGATTCGCGCGCACGCGGCGGTTCGGATGGGTCTGGCGGCGACGCCCGAAGAAGTGACGGCACTTCGTCCTCACACGCCGAAGCTGGCGTTTGTCTCTCTACCTACAGAATACGTGGCGTCGAGCGGAAAGCGAGTCGACTTGTCAAGCATCGACATCAACGCGCGAATTTTGTCGATGGGCAAACTTCACCACGCGATGACTGGAACCGGTGCCGTTGCCGTCGCCGTCGCCGGAGCCATACCCGGTACCGTGGTCAACCAGCTTGTCGTAGGGAAAGCGACGAATGAAATCCGTTTCGGACATCCTTCCGGCGCGATGACAGTGGGCGCCGAAGCCGAACAGAAGGATGGTACGTGGATGGTCACGAAGGCAATTATGAGTCGAAGCGCCCGTCGCCTTATGGCGGGTTATGTTTTCGTTCCCTCGTCTCTAGACCCCGAACTTCACTAGCCGCTTTGGCTTTCGTGAGGTGTAGCCTTGGCCACAAGGTCGTTGGCATAGGGGCCAACAGCGACGCGACAACCGGCCAGCCTTCTGGCGTTTCAATCGTCCTTGCCCGGGAGTTTGCGAAGTGTTTGGCGGTCGACATCGAGAGTGTCATCTTCGACGCTGGAGAATAGTCTGTCGAGGCAGTCTGGGACAATCGTGCGGGTATTGGTTTCTTTGCCATATACCCGCTGCGAGCCGCGAGCATTGCATTCACTACGACGTATGTATTAGTTTGAGGGCTTCTACGTAGCGCGAAACGGGTCCGCGATACAAACGAACACCGACATTAATTCAGAGTCCTTGCGTCGCGATTGGCAAGGGGAGGGCCTACGATCTTCTCCTTCCGCGCAAGCTCAAGCGTGTGTAGAGGGACGTTGCGACATGCGTTATCAACAAGTGGCAGCGCCGATGAAACGGCTATCACCTTTTAATCAATCACGAGGCGGGGCAAGTGATGCACCAGCGATGCGATGCATTTCAAGTGCGTTTTGAACGAATCCCGAAGCCTTTATTTCTTCCACAAAATCGGCCAAATACGCTGCGGCGGCCGCTCCCCGGCTCTTCGGTGTTCCCATCGCCTGCTGTATGACCATAAAGCGTTCGTTGAGCAAGCGTAGGCCAAGTGTTTTGGCGGCATCGGCTTCGAGTTGCTGCTTTACGCCTGCGGCCACTTCGAGGTTCTGTTCAACGAAGGTTTGCACGACGGTAGGGGACGTTGGCGCCCGAACGATTTCTGCTTGCTTCAGCTCGCGCGTCAGATACAGGTCGTATGCGCTTCCTTTGCCAACAGCCACACGATTTTCAGCACGATCAACGTCGGCATTCTCGCGGATTACTGACTTGTCGCGCACAAGATAAAAGCCTTCAATCAACACATAGGGTGCGGTGAAGGCGATGCTTGCGCCCCGGACTGGATCGATCGCAAAGAAGCCAAAGTCGGCGTGTTCATTGGTTACCGCTTCAACGGATTTCCCCGCTGCATCGAATACAACTAGCTCGACAGGAACGCCAAGTCGTTTCCCAAATTCCAACGCAATATCCACCGACACGCCAAACGGCTGTCCCGTTGCGGAATCCTTGTTGGCTAGTATCGGATTCCCCAGATTGATTGAAGCACGAAGTCGCCCGGTCGGCGTAAAGGAGGAAAGTATCGAAGCGTTGACTGTCATGAGCGATGTGGAAGAGATCAGGTAAGGATCCGATCTAGGGTTTGAGAATGTTGCTGATGTTGGATAGCGCGTCGAGCGTGTGGCGAAGATGAGCGCGAAGCTCCTCGGACGCTTCTTCGTTGCGTTCTTTCTCCAGTAGATCAAGAACGTTCAGGTGCTGCTTGCAATGCTCGGTATAGCGCTGTCTGTCCTGCATCGAGCGATAGGAGAGTAAGCGTCTGACGCGATTTACGCGCTTGATGGTGTCAATAAAAAATGAGTTGCCCGACGCTTCCACCAACGATTCGTGAAAACGTACCCCTCGGTCGTGAAGCTGGTCAGCGGTATCCGTTTCGATTCCTCCCTGCAGCAAATGTACCTCGGCCGCTCGGCACCGTTTGAGTACCTTTGGATCAAGCCAATATCCGGGTTCTAGCAACGCAGCGGGCTCAAGCGCCAACCGCAGTCGATACGATTTCAAGAGGCTATCCGGGTGGTCAGCATCGAAGAGAACTGCCAGCCGTAGCCCGGTTTGCGCTCGGCCCAGCCTTCTTGCGAGATGCGCCCAAGCACGGAGTTGAGTTGGGTATTCGTTAATCCGTAGCGCGTTTGAGCGCCTGCTCTGAGACTTCCTCTGGCAGTAATCCCTTCAGCCTGTCGTCGGCGATTCGAAAATAAACGCTCGTGACGACATCCGCTTCGCCCAAACCAAGCTGGTCGACGACCTGGTCGAGCGGCTGCTCCACTGGCTTTGCCAAGAAAAATCCGCGATTCCGCTCGCGAATTAACACGCCCTTTTCATGCAAGAAGGCGAGAGCATCGTTGACCGGGGAGCGCGACACACGAAGGCGATCCGCGATTAGTTGTGCCGGCAAGTGACTGCCGACAGCCATTCCTTCTGCGTGAATAAACGCGACGATTTGCGAGGCGATCGATTTGTCGATCATGACGATTCTAGCCTGTTCCTTCATTCGGCTCGCACGCTCCGCCT
This sequence comes from Burkholderia sp. PAMC 26561, assembly GCF_001557535.2. Lineage (NCBI taxonomy): Bacteria > Pseudomonadati > Pseudomonadota > Betaproteobacteria > Burkholderiales > Burkholderiaceae > Burkholderia > Burkholderia sp. PAMC 26561. Next base: position 3,750 of record NZ_CP014309.1, on the reverse strand, counting down.
AGGTCGTCAGGTCGGGAGCGATTGCGCTGCCAGTGTTTTTTGCAGGATCAATGGGATTACGCCTCCGGCGCGCAGCAGTGCCGTTTCAAGTTGCGTTTCTACGGCTGCCGTTGCTTCAAATTGGTCGATTTTCCCATCCACACGAACGATTTTGACACCGATTAGGCAACGAGGTGCCAACGTCTCGGCTGATGCGCTGATTTCGAGCTTGTCGCCGGGGCGAACGTTCAACGAAACGGGCGTGATGCCTTCAGGCAGGCGCAGAGGCAGGATGCCCATCCCGATCAGATTCGACCGGTGAATACGCTCGAAGCTGACAGCCAAGACCGCGCGAATGCCGAGCAGTCGCTGGCCTTTCGCGGCCCAGTCGCGCGAGGATCCCGTCCCATATCGCTCGCCGGCGATGAGAACGACCGAGTCTCCATCGGCGCGGTATCGATTGGCAGCTTCGAAGATCGGCAGCACTTCACCAGTCGGGACGTGCAACGTGTTTGCCGTCGGGGCGTCAGCCTTCAATAGATTGACAAGCGTCTTGTTGTAAAAGGCGGCACGCACCATGACTTCCCAGTTCCCGCGGCGAGACGCAAAAACATTGAGGTCGTTACGATCGTCTCCGCGCTCCACCAGGAAGTCAGCGACGTAGCTATCTTTCGGAATCGCACTTGCAGGGGAAATGTGATCGGTTGTTACATCGTCGCCCAGCACGAGCAACGGGTAGGCGATGTAGGTGCCAAGCTGGGAGCCTTCCGAGAGGGAAGCAAAGGGCGGCCGACGCAACGCAGTCGACGCGTGATCCCACGGAAATTGAGCACTTTCCGGGGTTTTCATTTCGTGCCAAAGCGGGTTCTGACTGGCGATAGCGAACGCGCGGGGGTAATCACTCGGCTCCGCAGCCTGCTTCACCAACGCTGCAACTTCCTCGCGGCTTGGCCATAAATCATTCAAGAAAACGGGCTTACCGTCTGCGGTGATTTGCACCGGGTCCTGGCTTAAATCGACTTCCGCGTCACCAGCTAGTGCAAAAGCGATGACCAGGGGCGGTGACATGATGAAGCCCAGATCCAGATCCGGATGAATCCGGCCCGGAAAATTCCGGTTGCCCGACAACATGGCGACGGGATAGACGGACTTGCTTGCGAGCGCTTCCTTGATCGGCTGGGTGAGCTGACCGGAATTTCCAATGCAGGTCGTGCATCCGTATCCAACGATGTCGAACCCTACCGACGACAGGTCATCAATCAAACCAGCACGCTCGAGATACGCCGCGGCAGCGGGCGAACCGGGTCCGAGTGAGGTCTTGATCCATGGCGAGACCTTTAGCCCTCGTTCTCGCGCCTTGCGGGCGACTAGACCCGCCGCGATGAGCAAGGCCGGGTCAGACGTATTGGTGCAACTGGTGATGGCAGCAATCGCCACCGGGTGCTTGGGCATCGACGTCGCGGCGGTGCTTGGTTTAAAAGCAAAAGTTGCAAGCGCCGCCGAGGTTTCTGAATAGTCCAGCAAATCCTGCGGACGGCGTGGGCCGGCGATATGCATGCCGATCTCGCTCAGATCGATGTTGATACTTCGCGTGTAGGTTGGCTCCGCGGACGGGTCAAACCACACACCCAGTCGCTTCGAAATTCTCCGACCAGTGCGATCGCGCTCGAAGTTCGATTAGTTGTTCGAAGGTACTCGAGCGTGGATTCATCAACCGGAAAAAAGCCCGTGGACGCACCATATTCCGGGGCCATATTCGCGACAACAGACCGGTCGCCAGCAGTCAACGTCGCAACGCCAGGACCAAAGAACTCCACGAACTCGCCAGATACACCGATTTGGCGAAGGCGCTGCGTCACCGTCAACGCCAGGTCGGTTGCGAGCGTCCCGGGTCGGAAAGCGCCCGTCAAGCGAACGCCAATGACATCAGGAATTCGCTGCATCACGGGCATGCCAAACATCACCGTCTGCGCTTCCAGACCTCCAACGCCCCATCCAAGTACGCCGATGCCGTTGATCATTGGCGTGTGGCTGTCGGTGCCGATCAAGGTGTCTGGTACCGCCCAGCGCTCATTGTCACGTTCTACGACCGAGACAACCGTTGCCAGCTGCTCAAGATTGATGGTGTGCATGATCCCCGTTCCCGGCGGATGAATCCGCACTCCGGTCAACGCTTTCGATGCCCAGCAAAGAAATCGATACCGCTCGTTATTACGCCGAAGCTCGAGTGACAGGTTCATCGGCGCAGCATCGGGTCGGGCGAAATATCAACCGCCAATGAGTGATCAACCGACGAATCCACGGGTAGTACCGGATTGAGGGCGTTCGGATCAGCACCCGCTTCGGCGAGCGCGTCGCGCATGGCCGCGACATCGACCAGCGCAGGCGTGCTCGTCGTGTCGTGCATCAACACGCGATTGGGCTGGAATGCGATTTCGACCTCGCTCGTGCCGCGCTCGAGCCAACCGAAGATCCCGTCGACCGCGAGCCGGCGCTCTTCGCCGTCCGTATTGCGGATCGCGTTTTCCAGTAACAGGCGCAATACAACCGGCAACCGCGTGAACTTAGTGCCGAACATTCCCGGAAGATCGATGAACCGAAAAGCTCATCGCCGGACCGCAGGCTCGCTTGTGGGGGGGAGTAAGTGTTTTCCATAACTGTATTTTTGCACTTTCACGAGTAAAATGCAATCTAGTGAAAACCCCAGAAGAAAAATTGTGGAGACGAGACCGTGGATCTAAAAGATCAATTGACTGCTGTTGGTTCGACCGTAGCGAACATGAGACGCCGTCGTCTTCTTCAGAGCGCCGCGTCGATAAGTGCCCTGGCGACAATTTGGTCCACGTTTCCCACGGCCTTTGCAGCAGCTAACCGGGCAAACCGCCCCTCGAATTCGAAAGGAAATCGTATGTTTGCTTATGTTGGCTGCCGTACCACTCGCGAACGCAATGCCCGAGGTGACGGTATCAGCGTCTATTCAGTCGATGAGGAGTCTGGGAAGCTTGAACGGGTTCAACTTCTAAAGGACCAAGTCAATCCGTCGTTTCTGGCACTGAGCGCCAACGGCGAGCGCCTCTACACTGTCCACGGCGATCTCAGTGACATCAGTTCTTACGCGGTGGACAAAGCGACTGGGAAATTGCGTTCATCAACAAGCAAAGCACACAAGGCCAGAACCCGGTTCATCTGGCGATCGATCCGAAGGGTCGTTATGTGGTCGTGTCGAACCATATTGGATCAAGCCTCGCTGTGTTGCCTATTGCTGACGATGGCTCGCTTAAAGAGCTAACGCAACTCGTGAAGCTCGAAGGTCCGCTCGGTCCGCACCGGGTCGAGCAAAAGGTGCCGAAGCCCCATTTCAACCCGTTCGACCCGTCAGGCGAGTTTGTCATCGTGCCGGCCAAGGGGCTGGATCAGATCCTGACTTACCGATTCAAGGACGGACAACTCACGCCAGGCACACCAGCGTTCGTTTCAACACGAGAGACGTCAGGGCCTCGTCATATTGCGTTCCACTCGAAATCGGGCTTCGCATACTGCGTCAATGAACTTGACTCAACGGTCACTACCTACCGGTACTTGCCCAGCAACGGTTCTCTGCAGCCTTTGCAAACGGTTTCGACGCTGCCAGACACCTTCACGGGCAATAGCCGCGCGTCCGAGATCGAAGTCGATAGCACGGGCCAATACGTATATGCGTCCAATCGGGGATATGACAGCGTCGCCGTGTTCAAGGTTGATCAGGACACCGGTTTCTTGAGTCTGGTTGAA